>CAIOPO010000048.1 GCA_903860195.1 uncultured Opitutia bacterium
ATCATCTTCTACGGCCGCGAGCATTGCACCGCGCGCGGGTGCGACGGGAAGACTTGCGGAATCTGCGCAGCGTTGCGCAGCCGAGGGTAGAGTGCTGCGTTCTCTACCTCACTAGCGCCTCGTGCTTCGCGCGGAACTCGTCGCTCCATGGCGCCGGCTGGTGGGTCGATCCGTCCATCCGGCATGCCGTGCGGGAGGCCTTGGCGTGCAGCACGGCGAAGTCGGCGCTGCGGAACTCGAAGTCGACCGTGAGTCCGGCGGCCCGCACCTTGCGCACGCTGAGGACCAGCTTCACGTCGCATTCGGGGCGGATCGGGGCAAGGTAGTGCAGTTCGAGGTCGCGCACGACCACGTAGACGTCCGGAGCCACGGCCGGGTCGAGCGTGTCCTTGCCCATCAGGGCGACGAACATCGCCTTCTGGGCGCGTTCCATCAGCAGCACGTAGTGCGAATGGTGCAGGATTCCCAGTCCGTCCGTCTGGTCGAACCAAGTCCTCATCGTCACGACGAAGGTCCGGTCGGGCTGGAGTCCGTCGGCGGGCATGCGGTGAGGGATGGGGTGAAAGCTTCCCGGGGCAAGCGAACGCGTCACTTCGTGCGCAAAGTCGCCGCGAGTCGGTCGAGCTCCGCCCAGGTGTCGACGGCGGGCCGCAGGCCGAGGTCGCGACGGGCCGCGCTGACGTCGAACCAATGGTCCTTGGCGAGCTCGACGGCGACGAACCGGGTCATGGGCGGTTCGCCCTTGAGGCGGAAAAGCGTCCAGACGCCTTCGAGCGCCGCGCCGATCCAGTAGGCCGCGCGCTGGCTGATCCGCTTCGTGACCGGCCTTTCACCGGCTCCGACGAGCAGTCGGTTGATGAACTCCCAGAGCTTCACCGGCTCGCCCTGCGAGAGGAAGTAGGCCTTGCCGTTGGCGCGTCCGGCGAGGAGCGCGTCGAGCGCCGCAAGGTGGGCGTCGGCCGCGGTGTCGACATGCGTCACGTCGACCCGGTTCCCGCCGTCGCCGACGATGCGCAGTCGGCCGGCCCGGGCGCGGGCGAGGATGCGCGGGAAGATGTGCGGATCGCCCGGGCCCCAGATCAGGTGAGGCCGGAGCGCGCAGACTTTGAGGCGCCCCGAGGCGGCCTGCAGCGCGATCCCTTCGGCGACGGCCTTGGTCTCGGCGTAGGCACAGAGCCAGTTATCACCGCAGGGCAGGGACTCGTCGGCCCCGCGGAAGGCCTCTCCGGTGAACACGACGCTCGGCGTGCTGGTGTGCACGAGGGCGCGCACTCCATGGGAGCCGCACGCCTCGACGACGTTCCGGGTGCCGTCGATGTTGACGCGGACGTAATCTTCCCAGGCGCCCCAGACGCCGGCCTTGGCCGCCACGTGGAAGACGTGGTCGCAGCCTTTGACGGCCGCGTCGACCGCCGCGCGGTCGGCGACGTCTCCGCGGAAGAATTCCACCCTGGCCATGAGCGCGTCGCTCGGCGGAGTGCGGCCGAGCACGCGAACTTTGTAGCCACGGGCGAGGCAGCGGCGGACCACGGCCCGGCCGAGGAAGCCGGCGCCGCCGGTGACGAGGACCAGGGGCGCGTTCATCGGGGCAGGCGTCCGGCCCAATCCCGCGCGAGGCGGAGCCGGTGAATCTTGGCGTTATGGCGCACGTCCACGGGGAGGGCGCGTTGGAAGACGATGTGCCGCACCAGGCCGGCGCGGGGATTCACTTCGGCCATGCCCCGCAGCTCCGCTTCGAAGCGCCCGCGCGCCTCCGGCGTCTCGGGGAAAAGTCCCGCGCGCGGCTCCACCACCAGGCAGGGCGTCTGGTCGGGCGCCTCGCCGGTCCCGATGAGCGCGCAGCGCGCCACGTGCGGATGCTGCCGGAACGCCGGTTCGAGGCATTCGGTCGGCAGGTCGCCGGCGGCGCAGCGGACCTTTTCCGCCCTGCGGCCGAGGAAGAACAGGCGTCCGTCCGGCCCGATCCGGCCGAGGTCGCCCATGCGATGCCAGACCCGGTCGCCGTCCCTGATCTTGGCCAGCCGCGTGGCTTCCGGCAGGTCGTCATAGTCGCGCGTGACGCTGGGTCCCGTCACGATGATCTCCCCGGTCTCCCCCGTCGCGCAGGACGTCGCTTCACCGAGCGTCGCGAGCGCCCGGTCGGTCTCCCGGATCACGCGCACCTCGACCCCGTCCACCGGGCGTCCGACGCACGTCCCCTCGCCGCGCAGGGCGAGCTGCCGCGCCTCCCCGAGCAGCTCCTCGTCCGTGATCGTCGTGACCGGCAGGCATTCCGTGGCGCCGTAGGGCGTGTGCGTCACGCAGGACGGCGCGACGATGCGCAGCTTGGACAGCAGTTCTCCTGAGACCGGCGCGCCGGCGATGAGCAGGCGGCGCAGCGAGGGCAGGGTGATCCCGCGTGACTCGCAGTGGTCGGCGACCTTGCCCCAGATGGCGGGGGAGCCGAAGGAGGTCGTGACCTTCTCCGAAAGCAGGGCCGAGACGAGGGCCTCCGCGTCCGCGGACATCGGACGGGACGGGTCGAGCGCGGGCGTGACGGTAGTCACGCCCAAGGCCGGATTGAAGAGGGCGAAAAGCGGAAGCATCGCCATGTCGACCTCCCCCGGGCGGATGCCGAAGGTCGAGCGCACCAGGCCGATCTGGGCCTCGAACATGCCGTGCTCGTAGCGCACGCCTTTGGGCGTGCCGGTTGAGCCCGAGGTGAAGAGTATCGCCGCCAGGTCGTCCGGCGACTTGTGCGCGAGCGGACGGGGCGCGCCGGCCGGGGCCGCCATCGCCTTGCGCCAACGCTTCCCGCCGCAGGTCAGTCGCACGCGGAGGGAGTCCAGCGCCGGCAGCGGAAGACGGCTGAGCAAAGTCGCCGTCCGCACTCCCAAGATGGCGGTCGGCGCGGAACTCCTCACGCATCCCAGGAAGCGCGCGAGGCCCATGCCCGGATCGATCGCCACGGGCACCGCGCCCAGTTTCAGCAGGCCGAACATGCCGATGATGAGTTCGGGGCCGGGCCGGACCGCCAGCAGCACCCTGTCTCCGGCCCGGATGCCTTCGGACTCCATCAGGGCGGCCGCCGCGTCACTCTCCCGGTCGAGTTCCCTGAAGGAACGTGCCGCATGCCGCACCCGGCCGTCCTTTTCACGACCCGACGGTGACAGCGTGGCGGTGGCCTCCGGAGTGCGGAGGGCCGCCTCTCGCAGGTGGCGGGCGACGTTGGCGCCGGGGTCGTTCATGTCCTCAAATGAAGAAGCCCCGTCTCCGGGGCTTCGGCGGGGGAGCCGGCGAGGCTCAGTAGTCCGAAATCGTGATGGCGCCCCAGAGCAGGGTCACGCGGTCGCCGCTGGAGTTGCGTCGGGCCATGACCTCGTTGGTGCTCAGATTGACCTTGGTGCCGGAGTTGTAGCCGTAGGAGGCGGGCTCGGTCTTCACGATTCCGAAGAAATTGTGGCTGGGTTCGGCGGCCACCGACTTCGCGTGGTACGGGGTGTCGTAGGTGGTGCATCCTGCGAGCAGCAGCAGGGAGGCGAAGGCGAGGGACTTCATGGTCGGGGGTGGGGTTTCCAAGATGGGAAGGGGGGAGGGGGTGACAAGCCCGAACCTTGCTCAGCCGGAGACCCAATGGTGCCAGGCCCGCACCAGTTCCGGCCCTCTGAGGAACCAGAGCGCCCCGGCCACGGCCATGCTGGGCACGAAGGGCACCACCCCCTCGTATTCCGCTCCCCGGACGCGGGCTGAAATCACGCCGGGCAGCGCGGTGATCACGCCCACGATCGAGCCTCCGAACAGGCAGAAAAGGGCCCCTTCCCAGCCGCACCAGGCGCCGACGCCCGCGCACAGGATGATGTCCGCCTCACCCATGGCTTCACGCCCCGCCAGCACCGTCCCGACCGTCCTCACCCACCAGACGACGGCGGTGCCCACCGCGATGCCGAACAGCGAGTCGCCGGCCGAATGGATCCGGTTCATCGCCGCCACGGCATGACCCGTCTCTCCCTGCAGTTCAGGCAGCAGCATCGAGGCCATGAGCCCGGCGCCCACCAGGGTGAAGTTGGGGGCGTCGGGCACGAGCATGTCCTCCAGGTCGCATCCCGCCAGCAGGATGAGCAAGGGAAGGAAGAGGCATGCGGCGAACGCCTTCGCGGGAGGCAGCAGCCACCATGAACCGGCGAAGGCCAGCGCGGTGAGCAGCTCGACCACCGGATAGCGCGCCGAAATCCTTCCGCCGCAGCAACGGGCGCGGCCGCGCAGCAGCAGCCAGCCCAGGACCGGGAGATTGCACCACCAGGGGATGGGTTCGCCGCAGGCGCAACGGGAGCCCGGAGTGACGACGGATTCCCCTTTGGGCAGACGGTGGATGCAGACGTTGAGGAAGCTCCCGACGCACGCGCCCACCAGGCCGAAGCAGACCAGGACGGCTCCGGGGTGGAGCGCGGCGAATCTCTCAAAGGCGGCGGTCATGGAAGGGGCTTTTCGCCGATGGCGTCGCGCATCGGTCCGGAGGGAGGCAGGATGCCGGTCCAGATGCGGAAGGCGAGGGCGCCTTGCCAGCGGAGCATCGGGCGTCCGTCGCAGCCGGCGGCGCCGGCCGCCCTGGCTTCCCGGAGAAGCCGTGATTCGGACGGACCGTACGTGGTGTCGAAGATGAAGTGGTCCGACCGGAGCGCCTCGCGCGCCAGCGGCGAGGCGTCCTCCGCCTTGAGCCCCAGGACCGTGCAGTTGACGATGACCGCGCCGGGCGGAGGACGGAGCGCGGCTGACAGCGCCGTGGCCCGGGCCCGTCCGTCGTCGAGGCCCGCCGCCACCGCGGCGGCCTTCGCCTCGTCACGGTTGGCGATGAGCAACGAGGCGCAGCCGGCGTCCAGGCAGGCGGCGGCCACGGCGCGCGCGGCGCCGCCGGCCCCGAGGATGACGACCGGCCGTCCGGCCGCGCCGGCGCCGGAGCTTTCCTTCAGCGCCTCGAGAAAGCCCGGCCCGTCCGTGGTGCGTCCTTCCCAGCCGGCCTCGACGCGCACCAGCGTGTTGACCGAACCGGCGCGGCGGGCTTCGGGCGAGAGCGAGGTCACCAGGCCGAGCGCCGCGACCTTGTGCGGCACGGTGAGGTTGAGTCCGATGAAGCCGGCGGCGTGCAATGACCGCAGCGCCGCGCCGAGCTCGTCCGCCTTCACGTGCAGGCGCAGGTAGCGCAGCCGGCCGATCTCCGGGGAGGAGGAGGCCAGCGCCGCGATGGCCGCGGAGTGCATCTGCGGGCTCAGCGAATGGGCGACGGGGTCGCCGAGCACGCCGAGCCGCGGGCCGTCGGGCCGCAGGGCGGCGATCGCCGCCGCGTCGAGGGCTGCGTGCGGGTTCATGCCGGCTCCTCGAGCTTCTGCGCGAAGCCCTGATACATGCGGCTGAGTCCGTCGTCCCCGGCCGCCTCGCACTGCGAGGTCAGATTGCGGCAGCAGCGCGCCAGCGTCTGCCGGGCGGTGACCGGACCGAGGAAGGCGTCGTCCGCCGGCAGGTGGTTGTCGAGCAGCATGAGCTGCACTTCGGCGCGTGAACGGAACGTGCCGCCCTCGAAGCAGTCCACGTAGAAAGTCTCGGGACCGGTGAACATCCCGAGCATGAAGCGCCCCGGCAGTCCCACGGGTTCCAGCGGCAGGCCGAGACGGCGGGCCGTGAACAGGCAGAGCAGGCAGAGCGAGATGGGGATGCCGCGCCTCGAGGCGATCACCCGCGACAGAAGGGATGAGGCGGGGGAGGACATGCTCTCCCGGGCTCCGCGGTATCCTTCCTCCCCGAAGACCACGCGGCAAAGGAGCCGGCAACGGTCGTGCATGTCGAGCGGCTCCGCCAGCAGTTCCTTGACGCGGGCGGCGAGCCGGTCGAATTCAGCCGAGTGGGAGTCGTCGGCCAGCGACGGATCGGCCGCCCGTTCGAGCAGCAGGCAGGCCCTTTCCAGTTCCGCGCCCTCCGTCGCCACGTAGCGGAGGAACGCCCGGGCGGCGGATTCGGGGGTGCGCAGCGCTTCCAGAAGCGCCTTGGCGTGGGCTGAGTGCTCCTGGTCGGCCAGTCTCGCCTCCAGCCAGTTCACGCCCTCCGCGCCGGCCTCACGCAACCTTTCGAGCACGGCTCTCCTGACGACCGGGGAAGGATCGTCGAGCAGTCGCCCCAGCGGGGTCAGCTGCGCGTCCTCTTTCATCGTTTCGGGTATGTCAGCCCCGCCCCCTGACCGCAACAAGGGACTCCGTCCCGCGTCCGAGCGACATCCCGTCGCGGGAGCGACGCATTGTCGCTGGCCTGTCCCTTCCGGCCTCTGAAAAAGGCCACTCGGGGCCGAGAAGTCCGGGAACGATTCCTGCACTGTCCATGGCATGACCACTCCTTACGGAAACTTCACGGACAAGGCGGGCGAGGCCCTGGGGCTCGCCCAAGCTGAGGCCCAGCGTCGGCGCCATCCTGCGGTCGAGCCCGCGCACCTTCTTCACGCCCTGCTTGCCCAGGAGGGCGGCGTGACCGCTTCACTCTTCCGTCGCGCCGGCAAGGACGAGCGCGCCATCAACGCCTCCGTCGCCGCCGTCCTCGGCCGACAGCCCAGGCTTTCCCAGCCTGCCGGTCAGCCCGGCCTGTCCTCGGAGTCCCATCAGGCCCTCGTGAAGGCGGGCGAGGAGGCGGGTGCGATGAAGGACGATTACGTCTCCGCCGAGCACCTGCTCCTCGCCCTTTCCGAAGTCCCTTCGCTCCGCGGCGCTTTCGCCGAGGTCCAGTTCCAGCGCCCCGCCATCCTGGCGGCCCTGCAGGCCGTGCGCGGCAGCCAGCGCGTCACTTCCTCCAATCCTGAGTCCACCTACGAGGCCCTGGCCAAGTACGGCACCGACCTCACCGCCCGCGCGCGGGCCGGCAAGACCGACCCCGTGATCGGGCGCGACGAGGAGATCCGCCGCGTCATCCGCATCCTTTCTCGCCGGACCAAGAACAACCCGGTGCTGATCGGCGAGCCCGGCGTCGGCAAGACCGCCGTCGTCGAAGGCCTCGCGCAGCGCATCGTCAACGGCGACGTGCCGGAGGGCCTCCGTGACAAGGTCGTCTTCTCCCTCGACCTGGGCGCGCTGCTGGCCGGCGCCAAGTACCGCGGTGAGTTCGAGGAGCGGCTCAAGGCCGTGCTCAACGAGGTGAAGTCGGCCGAGGGCGGCATCCTCCTCTTCATCGACGAGATGCACACCCTGGTCGGCGCGGGCAAGGCCGACGGCGCCATGGACGCGGCCAACCTCCTCAAGCCCATGCTCGCCCGGGGCGAACTGCACTGCATCGGCGCCACCACCCTCAAGGAGTACCGCGAGCACGTCGAGAAGGACCCCGCGCTCGAGCGCCGCTTCCAGCAGGTGCTGGTGGAGCCGCCTTCCGTCGCCGACGCGGTCTCCATCCTGCGCGGACTACGGGAGCGTTTCGAGGTGCATCACGGCGTGCGGATCGAGGACGCCGCGCTCGTCGAGGCCGCCGCGCTCTCCGACCGCTACATCACCGCGCGCTTCCTGCCCGACAAGGCGATCGACCTCGTCGACGAGGCCTGCGCGCAGATCCGCACCGAGATCGACAGCGTGCCTTCCGAGCTCGACGCCCTCAACCGGCGCGTCCTGCAGCTCGAGGTCGAGGAGAGCGCCCTGAAGAACGAGACCGACGAGCCTTCCAAGGCCCGTCTCGCCGCGCTCCGCAAGGAGCTCGCCGTCGCCCGCGAGGAGCAGACCGCGCTGCGGGCCCGCTGGACGGCCGACAAGGAGGCCGTCACCAAGGCGCGTGACACCCGCGCCAGGCTTGAGTCCGCCAAGGCCGACATGGCCAAGGCCGAGCGCGAGGGGCGGCTCGATGAGGCCGCCAAGCTGCGTTACGGCGTCATTCCCGAGCTCGAGAAGGAGTCGGCCGGCCTCGAGACCAAGGCGCGCTCCGCCGGAGCGCTCTTCCGTGAGGTCGTGACTCCCGAGGAGATCGCGGAGGTCGTCGCCCGCTGGACCGGGGTCCCGGTGAGCAAGCTGCTCGAGGGCGAGCGCAAGCGCCTCCTGCAGCTGGGCGAGCGCCTGCGGTCGCGCGTGATCGGACAGGACGAGGCCGTGCGCACCGTCGCCGAGGCCGTGCAGCGCGCCCGGGCCGGCGTGCAGGACCCCCGCCGCCCCGTCGGCTCCTTCCTGTTCCTCGGTCCCACCGGGGTCGGCAAGACCGAGCTCGCCAAGGCCCTGGCCGCCGAACTCTTCGACAGCGAGAAGGCCATGATCCGCCTGGACATGTCCGAATACATGGAGAAGCACGCCGTCTCCCGTCTCGTCGGCGCGCCTCCCGGCTACGTCGGGCACGAGGAGGGCGGCCAGCTCACCGAGGCCCTGCGCCGGCATCCTTACGCCGTGGTGCTCCTCGACGAGGTGGAGAAGGCCCACCCCGAGGTCTTCAACATCCTGCTTCAGGTCCTGGACGACGGGCGGCTCACGGATTCCCAGGGCCGCACGGTGGACTGTCGCAACGCGATCTTCATCATGACTTCCAACATCGGAAGCCGCCATCTCGCCGACGCCGCCGTCTTCGGCATCTCGGACTCCGTGCGCGAGTCCGTGATGGCCGACCTGCGTGCCCATTTCCGCCCTGAATTCCTGAACCGCGTCGACGACATCGTCCTCTTCAGCCCCCTTGGGGAGACGGAGGTTCGTTCGATCGCGCGACTGCTTCTCGATGGACTCAACGCCCGCCTCGCGGGGCGCAGGGTGCGGCTCGATTTCTCGGACGAGGCCCTCGCCTGGATCGCCGACAAGGGGTTCCTTCCCGTCTACGGGGCCCGTCCGTTGCGTCGTCTGATTCAGCGGGAGGTCGAGACGCCCCTGGCGAGGATGATGCTCTCCGGAGAAGCGCCTGACGGCTCGGCGGTGGCCGTCGGACGCTCCAAGGCGGGCAGCCTGGCCTTCACCGTCCGCACCGGCGGGTTTTCGGATTGAACGTCCCGCCGTGCCGCCGAATCTTCCGGCATGACCGCCAGCCGCATCCGCTGCGGGGTCGCCGGCACGGGTTCGCTCGGCCAGCACCACGCCCGCATCTACGCCTCCCTCCCGGGTGCCGAGCTGGCCGGAATCTATGAGCCCGACGACGTCCGGGCCGCCGAAATCTGCGCCCGGCACGCCTGCCGCCGCTTCGCCACCCTCGAGGAAATGGCGCAGCACTGCGACGCCGTCAGCGTGGTCGTCCCGACCAACCATCACGCCTCCGTGGCGCTGCCCCTTCTCCAGAAGGGAGTGCACCTGCTCATCGAGAAGCCCATCTGCGTCACTCTTGAGGAGGCCGCGCGCATCCTGGACGCCGCCGCCAAGGCCGACCGCATCGTGCAGGTCGGCCACATCGAGCATTACAACCCGGTGATGTCCTTCCTCGAGAAGACCGTCACTGACGCCCGCTACATCACCGCGGAGCGCCTGGCTCCCTTCACGCCGCGGGGCACGGAGGTCGGCGTCGTCCTGGACCTGATGATCCATGACATCGGCATCGTGCTCCAGCTCGCCAATTCTCCCGTCGAACGGATCGACGCCGTCGGCGTGTCCGTCGTCACGAGGACCGAGGACATCGCCAACGCGCGCATCGCCTTCCGCAACGGCTGCGTCGCCAACCTGAGCGCCAGCCGCGTCTCCCTGAAGAAGAACCGGGAGATCCGCGTCTTCCAGAACGGGAGCTATCTCTCCATCGATTTCATGCAGCAGAAGGGGCATTCCGTGCGGGTCGACCCTTCCGCCGAAGGCGGTTTCGCCAAGGAGGACCTGCCCATCGAGAAGGGCGAGCCGCTGGCCATCGAGCTGGGCTCCTTCGTCGCCTGCGTCCGTGAGCGCGCCACGCCCAAGGTGGGCGGCGAGCTCGGCCGCTCGGCGCTCGAAGTCGCGTTGCGCATCACCGAGCAGATCCGCGCCGGCATGGCGCGCCGATGAGCGCCTTCCCGGTCATCCCCGCGGAATTCCCGCGCCCGAGGGCCGGGGGCGTCGACGTCCTCGTGGTGGCCGGCGAGCATTCCGGCGACCAGCATGCGGCCGAGATGGTCCGGGCGCTCGCCGCCTCGCGGCCCGGCCTGCGCGTCGCCGCCTTCGGCGGCCCGGCGCTGCGCGAGGCCGGAGCCCAGCTGCTGCTGGACATGACCGCTTTCTCCGCGGTCGGAATCGTCGAGGTCGTCTCGGCGTATCCCTTCTACCGGCGGCTGTTCGCGGCGATGCGCGCCTGGACCTTGCGCTGGCGGCCCGCGCTGGTCGTGCTGGTCGACTATCCGGGTCTCAACCTCAGGCTGGCCTCGGAGCTCCGGCGGGCCGGCCTCTCCCGGCAGGGCGGCGGCGAGACGGCCGTCATCCAGTACGTCAGTCCCCAGCTCTGGGCCTGGAAGCCGCGGCGTCGTTTCCCGATGGCCCGCGACCTCGACGCCGTCGGCACGATCTTCCCCTTTGAGACGGCGTGCTACGCCGACACCTCGCTGCCCGCGACCTTCGTCGGGCATCCTTTCGTTGACGCCTCGCACGTGCCCCCGGTCCGGCATGATCCCGAGGGTCCGGTGCTGCTGCTTCCGGGCAGCCGTCCCAAGCCCGTCCGGAAGATATTCCCTTCGCTGGTGGAGGCCTTCGCGCGCTACCGCCGGCATGACCCGCGGCGACGCGCCCTCGTGCTCCACACCGGCGGCGCCGTGCACTCCGAGCTTTATCGTCTGCTTGCGGAGTACGGCGACGCCGCGAAGGGCGTCGACCTCCGGCCCGTGGGCGAAGGTCAGGCGGCAGGTTGCGCCGCATTGGTGAGCTCCGGCACCATGTCGCTTTCGGTCGCCCTGGCCGGCATTCCCGGCGCCGTAGTCTACCGCGCCAACCCCTTCACCTGGTTCCTGGGGAGGAACGTGCTGGCGCGCGGAGTCGACCGGCTGGGCATCGCCAACATCCTGCTGAAGCGTGAGGCGTGGCCTGAGTTCCTGCAGACCGCCTGTGAGCCCGAGGCCTTGGCGGCCCGACTGCGGGCCTGCGTGGGCGCGCCCGAGCCCCGTGAGCGCGCCCTGCGTGACGCCGCGGAGCTCAGGGAGATGCTTTCCGCCCGGCCCGGTTCCACCCCTGCCGAGTGGGCGGCGTCCTTTCTTCCGTGAGAAAAGTCGCGGTCCTCGGCTGCGGATACGTCGGAGCGCGGGTCCTGCGTCTCCTCCGGCCGCGCGGGATCTCCGCTTTCGGCGTGGTGCGGTCGGAGTCTTCCGCCGCCGCGCTGGCGGCGGAAGGGCTCGTCGTTTCGGCCTTTGACATGGATGAGCCGGACTGGACCCGACTGCCGCGCGACTTCGACTGCGTCGTCTGCGCCGCGAGCGCCGGCGGCGGAGGTCCGGAGGCCTACGTCGCCGCCTATGACCTCCGCGTCCGGCGTGCCGTGCAGTGGGCGAGGTCGGTCGGAGCGACCCGTTTCATCTTCACCAGTTCCACCGGCGTCTACCGGCAGGATGGTGGAGTGACCGTGGACGAGGATTCACCGGCGGGCGGCGAGCCGGCTTCGGATGCGATCCTCGCCGGCGAGGCGGCGGTCGCCGCCGGGGGATTCGCGCAGGCCCGGGCGCTCAGGTTCGGCGGACTTTACGGCCCCGGCCGGCATTACCTTTTGGACGCTTTCCGTCGGGGCGAGACCGTGGTCGGCGGCCGCTCGGACCATCTCATCAACTATCTTCACGGTGACGACGCGGCCTTGTCCGTGATCGCGGCGCTGGAACGCGGCCCCGACGGGTTCCGGGTCTACAACGTGACCGACGGTGCGCCCGTGACCAAGGCCGACCTCGCCCGTTGGATCGCCGCCGGACTCGGGCTGCCTCCGCCGACGTTCGCGCCTGAAGCCGAAGCCGGTCCGCGCCTGCGGCGTGGCGGCCGGACGCAGCCCAGCCGCAGGGTCGATTCCTCCAGAATCCTCAGGGAAATGGGGTGGAAGCCGTTTCATCCGGACGTTTATTCCGGCTTGAGGGACTGCCTGCGTCCGGGGTGACGTAACAGGTTCGTAACAAGAGGGGCATGGGTCCGTGACGGGGGCGTGACAGAGTGTTCACGCCGCAGCCGCCATACTGCCATTCCTCCGTGAGAGGATGCTTTCGCTTATTCGCACCACCCAAATGAAGAACATCCTCAAGACCACGCTGCTGGCGGCCTCCGCCCTGGCGGTCATCCCTGCCGCCGCCCAGGAGCGCAACCCCGCCTTGGACCTCCTCGTCAAGAAGGGCATCATCACCGCTGAGGAGCGCGCGCAGGCCCTGCAGCAGGCCGCGATCGCGAAGCTCAACTCCCCCAAGGAGACTCCCTGGTACGAGAAGCTCTCCATCGACGGCTACACGCAGGTGCGTTTCACCGAACAGCTCAATGACGCCGCCTACCTGACCGGCGGACTTCCGGCCGACCGTTCCGTCAGCTCCGCCGAGTCGTTCGTCATCCGCCGAGGCCGCTTCAAGATCGCCGGCGACGTCGGCCGCGTCTACCTCTACTCGCAGCTCGACTTCGCCGCGAACAACGGCGGCTCCACCTTCGCCCTTCAGGCGCGCGACCTTTATGCCGACGTCGCTCTGGACGAGGCCAAGGAACATCGCGTGCGCGTCGGACTCTCCAAGGTGCCTTACGGCTGGGTCAATCTCCAGTCCTCCCAGAACCGCCTGGCGATGGAGCGTCCCGAGGCCCTGAACTCCGCGGTCGAAGGTGAACGTGACCAGGGCGTCTACTACATGTACGCCTCGAAGGAGACGCGCGACCTCTTCAAGTCGCTCGTCAAGGACGGCCTCAAGGGATCGGGCGACTACGGCGTGTTCACCGTCGGCGGCTTCGGCGGCTCCGGCCTCAACCGTGCGGACAACAACGGAGAGCCCCACCTGCTCGCCCGTCTGAGCTATCCTTGGAAGAGCGCCAGCGGCCAGATCTACGAGGCCGGCGTCGGCGCCTACTCCGGACGCTTCAAGGTGACCACGGACGGCGTGCGCACCGCCAACACCCTTGCGGCCTACCCCGGTGAGGTGGCGGACGGCTTCAAGGACCGTCGGGCCTTCGCGACTTTCGTGATGTATCCCCAGCCCTTCGGCATCGAGGCCGAGTGGACCACCGGCCAGGGTCCGCAGATGGACGACGCCAACACCGTCGTCAATCTCGGCTCCCTGCACGGCGGCTACATTCTGGCCAACTACCGCATCCAGTCGGGCCTTTCGGAATACATTCCCTTCGTCCGCTGGAACTACTTCGACGGCGCCCGCAAGTTCGCCACCAACGCCCCCAAGATGTGCGTGAACGAAATCGACATCGGCATCGAGTGGCAGTGGCGCAAGGAGTGCGAGCTCACGCTGATGTACACGATGTCCAACGAGCGCAGCAACAGCAGCACCACCGCCCCGGCGATCATCACCGACTCACGTCGTCTCGCCCTGCAGCTCCAGTTCAACTACTGATCCGCAAGGGTCAGCCTTCATGGCGGGGCCCTCCGGGAGGAGGGCCCCTTTCTTTGGCGGAGCAAATGAAAGAGGCCCGCGGGGCGGGCCTCTGTTCCGTCAGTTCCGTAAGGACTCAGATTCCCCGGTAGTTCGAGGAGCCGTTGTCGAGGCCGCGGGCCCGTCCCTTGAGGCGAGCGAGCTCCTCTTCCAGCTCCTTGACCCTGGCTTCGGCCTTGGCGGCGCGCGCGTTGGCCTCACGGAGCGCGGCGGAGGCCGCCTCGAGGTCGCCTTCGGCCTTCTTGCGGCGCTCGATGGCGTCACGCAGTTCCGCGCCGCTGCGGAGGGTGGCGAGTTCGGTCGAGAGCGCGTTGACCTGGGCGGCGGCGTCGGCGCGGGCCTTTTCAAGTTCGGCGGCTCGGGTGGCGGCCTTGGCCAGTGCGTCCTTGGCGTCCTTCGCCGCGGACTGGGCCGCTTCGAGGTCCTTCTTGGCGGCCTTCGAGGCTTCGACCGCGGCGTTGAGCTGCGTCTTCACGTCGGCGGCTTCGGCGGCGGCGGCCTTGAGCGACTTCTCAAGGTCGGCGATGCGGGCGCGGTGTTCGCCGTCGGCCTTGGTCAGCTGGGCGTTGCGCACATTGGCGGCGTTGAGGGCGGCCTGGGCCTTGTCGGCCCGCTCGATGGCCTCGGCCTCACCGTTCCAGGTGATGACGGCGATGCCGGCAAAGGTGGTGGCGAGGGCGGCCAGGACGATTTCAGAGGTCTTCATGCGGTTATGTCCCTCTTAGGATGCCCTGCGGCCCCCGTGGGTCAAGTCCCCGCCCTCAGGACAGCCTGCCCTTGTAGTCCGCGTAGCCGAACCGCCTGACCACGTGGATCCTGCCGTCCGCAGGCTCGTAGGAGGCGATGGCGGGCAGGGGCACCCCGTTGAACGTCGTGTTCTTCACGAAAGTGTAGTGCGACATGTCCAGGAACACCAGCCGCCGGCCGGGCCTGAGCGGTTCGGCGAAGGAGTAGTCACCGATGACGTCCCCCGCCAGGCAGGTGGAGCTCCCGAGCCGGTAAGTGTGAGCCAGCTTGCCCGGCAGGTCGGCCCCCACGATGTCGGGGCGGTACGGCATCTCCAGCGTGTCCGGCATGTGGCAGGTCGCGGAGATGTCCAGGATGGCGATCTCCATTCCGTTCCGGACCACGTCCAGCACCGTGCCCACGAGCACGCCCGTGCCGATGCCGATGGCCTCACCCGGCTCCAGGTAGACCTGGATGTGCTCGCCCCAGCGCCGGCGGAAGTCGGTGATGACCTTCACCAGCAGGTCGAGGTCGTAGCCCGGCCGCGTGATGTGGTGTCCGCCTCCGAAGTTCACCCATTTCATCATCGGGATGAATTCCCCGAACCGCCGTTCAAACGCCGCCACCGTCCGTTGGAGCACGTCGGAGCCCTGCTGGCACATCGTGTGGAAGTGCAGTCCCTCGAGTCCGGCGAGGTCGTCGGCCGACCGGATCTCCGCGCGGGGCGTGCCGAGGCGTGAGCCGAGCGCGCAAGGATTGTAGAGCTCCACCTCGACCTCGGCGTGCTCGGGGTTCACCCGCAGGCCGAAGGAGACCTTGCGGTCCGCGGCGAGGCCGCGTTCCCGGAAGCGCCGCCACTGCGAGGGCGAATTGAAGGAGACATGGTCCGCGACCCGCAGCAGCCGCTCGAACTCCTCGTCCTTGAAGGCCGGCGAGTAGGCGTGCACCTCGCCGCCGAACTCCTCCCGGCCCAGCAGCGCCTCGTGGATGCCGCTGGCCGTCGTGCCGGCGAGGTATTTCGCGACGAGCTTCGCCTCGCTGAACTGCGCGAAGCCCTTCAGCGCGAGCAGCACCTTGGCCCCCGACCGGTCCATCACCGACCTCAGCGTGCGGAGGTTCGCTTCCAGCAGTCCGCGGTGGAGGACGTGGCAGGGGCTCGGGACCTGCGAGAGGTCGATGCGGGAGAAGGCTTCGGTGAGCGCGTCGGACACGGCGGCAGGGTTGCCGCCGCGGGGTCACGGCGCAAATGAAAAGCCCGCCGGGCGGCGGGCCTGCGATCCGGTCAGACCGGCAGTTCCTTCACGTGCCAGGGCAGGCCGCGCACGTTGAGCTCGGCCATGAACGGATCCGGGTCCATCTCCTCCATGTTCCAGACCCCGGGCTTGAGCCACTTGCCGGAGGCGATCATCGCGCCGCCGATCGCGGCCGGCACGCCGGTCGTGTAGCTGATGGCCTGGGACTTCACTTCCGCGTAGCACTCCTGGTGGTCGCAGACGTTGTAGATGAAGACCTTGCGGGGCTTGCCGTCCTTCACGCCGGTGATCTCGCAGCCGATGCAGGTCTTGCCCTTCGTGCGGGGGCCGAGCGAGGCGGGGTCGGGAAGCAGCGCCTTCAGGAACTGGATGGGCACGATCTTGTGTCCCTGGAAGTCGACCGGGTCGATGCGCGTCATGCCGACGTTCTCCAGCACGCGCAGGTGCGTCAGGTAGCGTTCCGAGAAGGTCATGAAGAAGCGGATGCGCTTCAGTCCGCGGATGTTCTTGGCGAGGGACTCCAGCTCCTCGTGGTAGAGCAGGTAGCTGTCCTTCGGACCGACCACCGGGTAGTCGTACACCCACTTCACGGAGAGCGGGTCGGTCTCCTTCCATTCGCCCCGTTCCCAGTAACGCCCCCGCTGGGTGATCTCGCGGATGTTGATCTCGGGATTGAAATTGGTGGCGAAGGGGTAGCCGTGGTCGCCCGCGTTGGCGTCCATGATGTCGACCGTCTCGATCGAGTCGAAGAGGTGCTTCTGGGCGTGGGCGCAGAAGACGTTGGTCACGCCCGGGTCGAAGCCCGAACCGAGCAGCGCCATGAGCCCGGCCTTCTCGAAGCGTTCGCGGTAGGCCCACTGCCAGGAATACTCGAACTTCGCGAGGTTCGGCGGCTCGTAGTTGGCCGTGTCGACGTAGTGGATGCCGGCGTGCAGGCAGGCGTCCATCAGCGGCAGGTCCTGGTAGGGCAGGGCGACGTTGATGAGCAGGTCGGCGCCGAAGGACTTGATGAGGGCGACCGTGGCCTTCACGTCGTCGGCGTCGACGGCGGCGGTCCGGATGGCGCGTCCGGTGGCCGCCTTGACGTCGGCGGCGACCGCCTTGCACTTGTTCTCGTTGCGCGAGGCGAGCATGACCTCGGAGAAGAACTCGGGGGCCATCGCGCACTTGTGGGCGACCACGTTGCCGACGCCGCCGGCGCCGATGATGAGGACTTTCTTGCTCATGGGTGGCGTCATCATCCCTCCGCGGGCGGTGGGGGAAAGACAAAACCTCGGACCGGCCGTGACGGGCCGGTGACGGCCTTCGGTCCGGGCCGGAGCCCCTTTCGGCTGGCGGGATGGACGGGACTTGAACCCGCGACCTCCTACGTGACAGGCAGGCGCTCTAACCAACTGAGCTACCACCCCGGACAGCCGAAAGGACGTTCAGCAAACGGCCTTCCGGGCGGGGGTGTCAAACGGAAAAGCCTTCAGCTCCGGACCTGGCCGTCGCCGCTGACCTCGAATTTCCACGTGGTCAGCTCCCGGATGCCCATGGGGCCCCGGGCGTGCAGCCGCTCGGTGCTGATGCCGACCTCGGCGCCGAAGCCGAACTCGCCCCCGTCGGTGAAGCGGGTGCTGGCGTTCCAGTAGACGCAGGCGCTGTCCACCTGGGCGAGGAAGGCCTGCGCGGCCGCCGCGTCCTCGGTCAGGATCGAGTCCGAATGATGGGAGCCGTACGTTTCCACGTGGTCGACCGCCGCGGTCAGGCCGTCCACCACCTTGACGTTGAGGATGAGGGCCAGGTGCTCCGTCCGATAGTCTTCTTCCGTGGCGGCCCGGGCGCCGGGCATGAGCGGCAGCGACCGCGGGCAGGCCCGGACCTCGGTCTTGCGGGCGGACAGCTCGCGCGCGAGCGCGGGCAGCAGCGCCGGGGCGACGGCGGCGTCGACGAGCAGCGTTTCGGCCGCGTTGCAGGCGCTCGGACGCTGGCACTTGGAATTGATGATGACGGGCGTCGCCTTGGCGAGGTCCGCGGCGGCGTGCACGTAGACGTGGCAGATGCCGGCGTCGTGCTTGATCACGGGCATGCGGGCGGAGGCGCTCACGGCCTCGATGAGCCCCGGGCCGCCGCGGGGGACAATCACGTCCACCACGCCGCGCAGGGAGCCGAGCGCCGGGACGGCCTCCCGGTCGGTGAAGGGCAGGAGCGTGACGGCCTCGCCGGGCAGCCCCGCCTCGCGCAGGCCCGCCGCGAACGACGCGGCGAGGGCCAGGTTGGTGCGGATGGCCTCGCTGCCTCCGCGCAGCACGCAGCCGTTGCCGGACTTCAGGCAGAGCGCGGCGGCGTCGACGGTGACGTTGGGCCGTGATTCGAAGATGATCGCCACGAGCCCGATGGGCACGCGCCGCTTCACGATCCGCAGCCCGTTGGGCCGCGTCCATTCCTCGATGACCTCGCCCACGGGATCGGGCAGGCCGGCGACTTCCTCGCAGGCGGCCGCGATCGCCTCGAGGCGTCCGTGGTCGAGGCGCAGCCGGTCCACCATCGCCTCCGCCAGGCCCTTGGCGCGCGCCGCCGTGAGATCCTCGGCGTTGGCGGCCAGGATCGCCGCCTCGTCGCGCCGCAGCGCGGCGGCGGCCGAGCGCAGGGCGCGGTCGCGCACGCTGGCCGGGGCCAGCGCCACGGCGCGGGCGGCCTTCTTGGCGGCGTCGGCCAGCCCGCGGACTTTGGCGAGCAGCTCGCTCATCGGCGGCGGAGGGAGAACCGTGTGCCGATCCTGCGGCCGGCGGCGAGGTCGAGCAGCACCTTGGCGCGGCGTCCGTTGGCGATGACCGTGTCGACTCCGCCGTCCGCCGCGATCTGCGCGGCCTGCAGCTTGGTCACCATTCCGCCGACGTTGCGTTCGGAGCCGGCGCCGCCCGCGAGGGAGCGTACGGAGTCGTCGAGCCGGGTGACCTTGGGGATCAGCCGTCCGGTCCCGTCGGAACGGGTCATGAGTCCGTCGACTCCCGAGAGGATGACGAGGAGGTCGGCCTCGACCAGCGCGGCCACGTGGGCCGAGAGGCGGTCGTTGTCGCCCACCTTGATCTCCTCGTCGGCGATGGCGTCGTTCTCGTTGATGATCGGCACGAAGCGCCGGCGGCTGAGCAGCAGGTCCAGCGTGGCCCGCGCGTTGCGGGTGCAGCCCCGGCTGTCCAGGTCCCAGTAGGTCAGGAGCATCTGGGCCGCCAGCAGGCCGTGCCGGCGGAGGCGACGTCCGTATTCGGACATCAGCTCGGGCTGGCCCACCGTGGCGCAGGCCTGCAGTTCACGCGCGTCCTTGGGGCGCTTCTGGAGCCCCATGGCGGTCATCCCCGAGGCCACGGCGCCGGAGGACACCAGCACGACCTGGACGCCCCGGCGCGCGAGGGCCGCGACCTGGTCGGTGATGCGTCCGATCTGGGCGCGGTCGACCTTGCCGTCCTTGCGGGTGAGGAGGCCGGAGCCCAGCTTGATGACCCAACGCTTGGCCATGGAAGGCCGAGACCCTAACTGGCGACCCGAGCGTTTGTCCAGCGTCAGAGCAGGCCGCCCTGGGCGGGCGGCGGCGTCGTCCCCGCGGCCCGCCAGCCTTTCTCGGAGAGCATCCGCCCCTGCGGGGTGCGGAGCACGTAGCCTTCCTGCACCAGGTAAGGCTCGTGGACTTCTTCGAGCGTGTGGGCGTCCTCGCCGACGGCGGCCGCCACGCTGCCGAGTCCCACCGGTCCGCCCTGATGCTTCTCCGCGATGGCGCGGAGGATGCGGAGGTCCATGTCGTCCAGGCCGTCGCGGTCGATCTCCAGCAGCTCGAGCGCGGCGGCGGTGACCTTGGCGTCCGCCTTGCCGCCGGCCCGTTCCAGCGCGTAGTCGCGGGTGAAGCGAAGGAGGTTGTTGACCACCCGGGGCGTGCCCCGGGCGCGACGGGCGATCTCCACGGCCCCGCCTTCGTCGAGTTCAAGCCGGAGCAGGGCGGCGTTGCGCCGCACGATGGTCAGCAGCTGCGCGCGGTCGTAGTAGTCCAGGCGCGTCTGCAGGGTGAAGCGGCTGCGCAGGGGCGCCGTGAGGAGGCCGGTGCGCGTCGTGGCGCCGACGAGCGTGAAGCGGGGCAGGTCGAGGCGCACGCTCCGGGCGTTCGGCCCCTGGTCGATCATGATGTCGATGCGGAAGTCCTCCATCGCGGAGTAGAGGAACTCCTCGACCGACTTCGGGATGCGGTGGATCTCGTCCACGAACAGCAGGTCGCCTTCCTGCAGTCCGGTCAGGAGGCCGGCGAGGTCCGAGGCCTTCTCGACGACGGGTCCGGAAGTCTGGCGCAGCGGGCGCCCCATCTCTTCGGCGAGGATCATCGCCAGGGTCGTCTTGCCGAGGCCCGGGGGCCCGTGCAGGAGCACATGGTCCAGGGCCCGGCCCTCGCGCCGCGCGGCCCCGACCATCACGCGGAGGCGCTCCACCGTGCGCGACTGTCCGATGAAGTCCTGGAGCCGAGGCGGCCTCAGTGCCGCGTCAAGGGCCCGGTCAGGACGGGCCAGTCCCTGCTTGCCGGAGCTTTCGGAAGGTTCGGGCGCGCGGGCCATGCGGCAAAGTGTCTCCGCCCCGGGCGGTTGGCAAGCGTCTCAGTCCTCCGAACGCAGCGAGGAGGGCATCTCCGACTGGGGCAGCCTGACGATGTCGGCTCCGAGGGAGCGCAGGCGTTCCTCGAAACGTTCGTAGCCGCGGTCCAGATGGTAAAGTCGTTGCACCCAGGTCTCTCCAGAGGCGGCGAGGCCCGCGAGGATGAGCGCGGCGGAAGCCCGCAGGTCGGAAGCCATCACCGGAGCTCCTGACAGGGGCCGGCCGCCCAGGACCGTGGCCACCGCGCCGTCGAGCCGTATGTCGGTGCCCATGCGCTGGAGTTCCGCCACGTGCATGAACCGGTGGGGATAGACTCTCTCAGTGACGGTCGTCACGCCCGGCGCCATGAGCTGCACGGCCATGAACTGCGCCTGCAGGTCCGTCGGGAAGCCCGGGTGCGGCTCCGTCACCACGTCGACGCCGCGCAGCGGCCGTCCGGCGGCGCGCACGTATCCCCGGCCGACTTCGATGCCCACTCCGGCCGCCTCCATCCGGCCGAGGAACGCGGCGAGATGTCCGGCCTCCGCTCCGAGCACGGTGACGTCCCCGCCGGTGATGGCGCCCGCGGCGAGGTAGGTGCCCGCCTCGATGCGGTCGGCGATGATCGCATGGTCGGCCCCGCCGAGCGAGTCGGCGCCCGTGACCTCGATGACGGACGTGCCGTCGCCCGCGATGGCGGCTCCCATCCGGCGCAGCAGGTCGCAGAGGTCCGTGACCTCGGGTTCCATCGCGGCGTTCAGTATCCGCGTCGTGCCGCGCGTGAGGGACGCGGCCATCACCAGGTTGGCCGTGCCCAGCACGGTGCTGCCCATCGGGCCGCCCATGTCGACCTCCGCGCCGCGCGCCGCCGACGCGTCGACGGAGACCACGCCGGACTCAAGTCCGACTCGGCATCCCAGGGCCTCGAGGCCGCGCAGGTGGAGGTCGATGGGCCGCGGGCCGATCACGCAGCCTCCGGGAACGGCCATCTCGGCCCGTCCCAGCCGGCCGACGAGCGCGCCGAGCAGGCACACCGAAGCCCGCATCTTGCGCACGAGCTCATAAGGAGTGCGGTGCGAGACCTCCCCGGCGCGGATGCGCCAGGTTCCGGGCTCGGGGGAGGAGGCTTCCGCGCCCAGGTGGCGCAGGATCTCCGCCATGAAGCGCACATCGCTGAGATCCGGCACGCCGCGCAGGATCACCTCCGAGGAGGTGAGGAGCGCCGCCGCCATGAGCGGCAACGCCGCGTTCTTCGCGCCGGCCGCGCGCACTTCGCCCCGGAGTGGGGCGCCGCCGGTCATGCGTGCGACTTCGAGCATCTCGGACAAGAGGCGGGGGCGCCTGCGGCGCCCCCGGTCACTTCATCCTTCGCGTCGGCCGCCGCGGTGGCCGCGGTCGCCGCGGTGCCCGTCGCGTCCGCGTCCACGTCCACGGTCGCGGCCGCGTCCGCCGTGCCTTCCGCCGCGGTCGTCGCGACGTCCTTCACGGTGTTCGTGGCTTCGGGCGGCGGGAATGAAGACGGCCTTGTCGGGGATGCCGAAGAGCGTGGCGAGCTTGCGCTTCACCGAAGCCCAGAAGCCGATCGGCTCCTGGACCGGGATCACCACGGGCTCGATCTGGATGCGGGGCTTCTCTTCGCGACGAGGACGGTCCTCGCGACGTCCCTGGCGTTCGCCTTCGGGGCGGGGCTCACGGCGCTCACGCGCCTCGTGCCCTTCGCGCCGTTCGTGGCGTTCGTGACGTTCGCCCTCGGGCCTCGGCTCGCGCCTTTCGCGGGGCTCGCGGCGCTCACGCGCTTCCGGACGGGGGGCGCCGCCCGACCTGGAGGCGAGCGGTCCGGAGATCGATTCAGTGACCTCGGCGGGATTCTCGACCACGCCGATCGTGGGGCGGGCTCCCGGGGCGCCGGCGGACGGCTGCACGCCTCGCGGCGCGCCTCGGCGGCCGAACTGCTTCGGCGCCGCGATGGTGCCGGGCTTGGCGGCCGGTTCGTCGGAGGCGCCGATCACGGACATGGGAGGGAGGTCGGCGTGCTCGGATTCGAGGCGGGAGGCGGCCACGCCGGAGGTTTCGTTGCGGGTTTCCTGGGCGGCGGACTGTTCGGCCGCCGGGTTTTGGGCTGAGTCGTGCTCGTGCCCGGTGTTTTCTTCGTTGCTCATTGTTGTGTTGGGGACGGCGGAGCCGTCCGGGTGTCGCGGGCCCCCGTCGTGGAGGCGTGCCGCTTGGGGCGGGCTCCTGTCGGAACCCGGCCCCGCGCCGGTCCTGTGACCGGAAAGTCCTAAATGGCCCTGGCCGTCCCTGTTAACAACCCGAAACTGGGTCAGCGGGCCTCTTCGGTGAACCTTTGTTCACGAATGACGATGATTCTCACCGTCCCTTGGTAGGAGACCGCCTCCTCAATCCGGTTACGGATGCGACGACTGAGTTCACCGGCTTCCGAATCGCCCACCTTGCCGGGATCCACGATCACGCGAAGTTCCCGGCCTGACTGGAAGGCGTAGGCCTCGCGCACGCCTTCGAAGGAAGAGGCCACTTCCTCGAGGGAGCGGATCCGCTGGGCGTAGCTCTCGAGCGTGGAGGACCTGGCGCCCGGCCGGGAGCCGGAGGCGGAGTCGGCGATGATCACCAGCGGAGCATAGAGCGATTCCGCCGGGACCTCGCGGTGATGGGCCGCCACCGCGTTGACCACCCTGGGATCCTCACCCAGCCGCCTGAGCAGGGATGCGCCGGCGGCCGCGTGACTGTTGCCGGTCTCCGCCTCGATCGCCTTGCCGAGGTCGTGCAACAGGCCGGCCCGCTTGGCGGGCACCGGGTCGAGGCCGATTTCGGAAGCCAGCGTCGCGCACAGCTGGGCCACTTCGACCGAGTGCGAGAGCGTGTTCTGGTTGGCTGAAAGCCGGAAATGGAGCTTGCCCAGCAGCTCCTCCACCTGCGCGTCCATCGGGGGCAGGCCAAGGTCCCTCACCGCCTCGCGGCCCAGCCTTCTGGCCAGCCGGAGCGTCTCCTCCTGGGCTGAGCGCACCGCCTCCTCGATGAGCGCCGGAGTGATGCGTCCGTCCTTCACGATGCGCTCGAGGGCGATGCGGGCCGTCTCCCGGCGGACCGGGTCGAAGCACGACAGAAGAGCGACGCCGGGGGTCTCATCGATGAGCAGCGTGGCGCCCGTGGCCTGCTCGAAGGCCCGGATGTTCCTGCCTTCGCGACCGATGAGCCGTCCTTTCATCTCCTCGCTCGGAAGCGCCACGGAGACCGCGGTCGCGTCCTGCGTGGTCTGGGTGGTGAGCCGCTGCATCGCGGCGAGCAGGGTGCGGCGGGCCGAATCCTCGACCTCGTCCTCGGCGCGCTCGAGCAGTTCGGCCCGGAGCCGTTCGGCCTCTCCCGTGAGTTCGCCGCGGAGACGTTCGACCGCGAGATTCCGCGCCTCTTCAGGCGTCAGGCTGCCGGCGCGCAGGAGATCCCGCGAAAGTTGATCGCGCCGGCGCGCCAGGTCTTCCGCGAGCTCTTCGGCCTCGCGCCTCTCCTCCTGGGCCAGACGTCGGGCCTCCTCGGCCTCCCGTTTCTCGGCCTCGGCCTGCGCATGGAGCTCGGCCGCCTCCACCGAGGCTTCCCGGCGCGCCAGCTCGACCTCGGAGCGGAGGCGGGCTTCGCGCAGCGCTCCCAAGGTGCTTTCGCGCCATTTGGCCACCGCATAGGCCACGATGGCGCCCGAGGAGAAGGCCACGGCGGCGAGGATGCTCTGGTCGGCGGCCACTGGCATGGTTTGGCTCGGGACCGTAGTCCGGAGTCCCAGACACTTGTTCCGGCTCCGCCGGTCGCAAGCCTCCATTTGGACGGTTCGCCTTGCCTCCCGGTTGGCCGGACCGTTCCCTTGGGGCGATGTCCCCTTCCGAGGCAGAGCAGGGCGAGGCCGTCTCCGAATGGTGGGACAAGTTCACCAACTTCGCCTGGCGGACCGACTGGACCCAGGTCGTGATCATCTCGGCCCTGAGCTTGCTGGGCTGGGTCGCGATTCGTTCCGCCGGCGAGGCGCGGGCGTCGCTTCATCATGAGAATCAGGCCGTCTTCCTGGGGCTCGGCTGGGCCGTCTACTGGGCGGTGTCCTCGCTCGATTATCGCAAGGTCATCTTCCATGCGCGTACCGTTTACCTGGTGACCCTTGGACTGCTCCTGCCCGTCTCCGTCTGTGCGCTTCTTGACAAGGATCTCGGCGACTTCATCCGCAACGTCTACGGCGCACGCCGCTGGATGGATTTCGGTCCTTTCTCCCTGCAGCCTTCCGAACTGGCCAAGGTCGGGACCCTGCTGTTCCTCGCCGCCTTGCTGGCCCGCCTTCCGATCGGGACGCTGGCCGTCAGCTGGCGCACGCTCGGCATCGTCGCGGCGGTCGCAGGGGCGCCCTTTTTCTTGATTTTCGTGCAGCCTGACCTAGGGTCTGCACTCATCTACCTGCCGCTGTCATTCACCCTGCTGCACGTCGCCGGACTCACTTACAGGTTCTTCGCGGCGGCGGGGGCGGCGGCCCTTCTGCTGGCCGGGGTGCTGGCGGTCGACCTCACCGAATATTCCCGGGGCGTTTCGGATTACTCCAAGTCCCATCCTGAGGAGCGAGACCCCGCGCGCAAGGTCAGGGGGCAGCATCAGGAACGCGCCTGGTTCTTCCTCCTCAAGGATTACCAGAGGGAGCGCATCATGTCCTTCGTCGCCCCGGACGTCATCGACCCCCGCGGGCTGGGGGTCACTTGGAATGTGCGCCAGGCCGTCATCGCCGTCGGTCGCGGCGGTCTGGCGGGGCAGGGCGTCGGCAAAGGCACCCAGGCCCGTTCCGGCTATTTGCCGGAGGCGGCCGCCCACAACGACTTCCTGTTCTCCGTCCTCGCCGAGGAGTTGGGCTTCGTCGGGGCCGCGGGCGTGGTGTTCGCCTTCTTCCTGCTCATCTGGCGCGTCATCCGCACCGGGCTGCGCGCCGCCGACCGATTCGGCACCCTTCTCGCCGCCGGCGCCGCCGCCGTGCTGGCCACCCATGTCATCATCAACGTCGGGATGAACGTCGACCTCATACCGGTCGCCGGCGTCCCCCTTCCTTTCCTCAGTTACGGAGGGTCTTTCGTGCTCAGCTGCTTCCTGCTCCTAGGACTGGTCCAGAGCGTGCACCGGCATTCGGCCGGCGGCGGCGAGCGCGGGGATTCTCCGGCAAACGGCCTGACGGCCTGAACCCGAGATGCCCGAACACAACGAACCCGAAGAAATCCACGATGAGTCCGAGCCGACGTCCGGCCAGGACCGCATCGACCAGCGCAAGATCGCGGAGGAGGCCGCGCGCCGCCGCAAGGAGCTCCCGCTCCTCCAGCGCATCGTCAAGCACTTCTCCAAGGACCGCGCCAACTTCCGCGAGCTCGTCATCAACGGCGAGACCTTGGAGAAGCGCGTCGCCCTGCTGACCAACGGCGTCCTCGACAAGTTCGAGATCGAGCACAAGGGCGAGAACCGCATGGTCGGCGCGGTCTTCAAGGGCCGCGTCCAGAACCTCGAGGCCGGCCTGAAGGCGGCCTTCGTCGACATCGGCCAGCCCAAGAACGCCTTCCTGCATTACTGGGACATGCTTCCCGCGGCCAATGACTCGCAGGTCGAATTCATCCGCGACAACGAGTCCGCCGAGCAGAAGCAGCGCAAGGCCCGTTACCAGGCGAAGGACATCCCCCAGCTCTTCCCGGCCGGCTCCGACATCGTCATCCAGGTCGTCAAGGACCAGATCGGCACCAAGGGTCCCCGTTCGACGACCAACATCGCGCTCCCCGGGCGTTACGTGGTGCTGATGCCCTTCAGCGGCGCCTGCGGCGTCTCCCGCAAGATCGAGGACGCCTCCGAGCGGGAACGGCTCAAGGACATCCTCCGTTCCCTCACCATCCCCGAGGGCATGGGCGTGATCATCCGCACCGCGGGCGAGGGCAAGCAGGCCCGCTGGTTCGTGCGCGACCTGCACATGCTCCTGCTGCGCTGGCAGAAGATCGTCGAGAAGATCAACCAGCCCGACCGCCGCCCCGTGCTCCTGCACAGCGAGCCCGGGCTCATCGAGCGCACCGTCCGCGACTTCCTCACGGAGGAGGTCGACCGCATCCTCGTCGACAACGAGGAGGACTTCCGCCTGGTGCAGGAGCTGGTCGGCGAGGTTTCGCCCCGTTCACGGAGCCGGGTGGAGCTCTACTCGGACCCCATCCCGGTCTTCGAGCGCTACAACATCGAGCGCCAGATCGAGCAGCTCTTCCAGCGCCGGGTGCCGCTGCCCAGCGGCGGTGAGATCGTCATCGACGAGACCGAGGCCCTTACGGCCATCGACGTCAACACCGGCTCGCACAAGGGCGCCGGCAAGGACGGCAAGGACTACATCGTCCAGGCGAACCTTGAGGCGGTGACCGAGGCGGCCCGCCAGATCCAGCTCCGCAACCTCGGCGGCCTGATCATGATCGACACGATCGACATGAAGAACCCGAAGGACCGCAAGAAGGTCTTCGACCAGCTCCGGGAGGCGATGGAGAACGACCGGGCCAAGCATCAGATCCTCCCCATCTCCCAGCTGGGCGTGCTGCAGATGACGCGCCAGCGTCACACCGAGTCGAACACCACCTCGATGTACACCGGCTGCCCGCACTGCCAGGGGCGCGGCATCGTGAAGAACCCCCGGACGGTCTCGGTCGAGGTCCAGCGCAAGCTGCTCAGCGTCATCCGCAAGCTGCGCGAGACCCACGGCCCTGACAAGGAGCTGGAGATCAACATCCTCCTCCATCCGGTCAACCTCGAGCGGATCGTCACCGAGGACCGCGACTTCTTCCGGGACCTCATGAAGTCCTGCAAGGTGCGCCTCGGCACCAAGGCCGACCCCACCTACAGCGTCGAATCGTTCCGGCTCTTCGACGCCTCAGGCAAGGAGCTGCGCTGACCGGCGGGACGGCCGGAAGGCCAGCAGGCGCAGCCCGTTAAGGCAGACCAGGACGGTGCTGCCCTCGTGCACCGCCACGCCCAGCGTGAGCGGGGCGCCCGCGACGATGACGTAGCAGGCCATGCCGAGGGCGGCGCCGACCGAGATCGCCACGTTGACGCGGATGGCGCGCCGGGCGGCCCGGCTCAGTTCGATCGCGTCGACCAGTCGGCCGATGCGGTCGTCCGGCAGGACGACGTCGCTCGATTCCAGGGCGGCGTCGCTGCCGCGTCCTCCCATCCCGACCGCCACGTCCGCCGCCGCCAGGCCGGGCGCGTCGTTCACGCCGTCGCCGACCATGGCCACGACCCGCCCCTCCGCCGAGAGCGCGCGGATCGCGGCCATCTTGGCGTCGGGGGTGAGCGCCGCCAGATAGGAGCCCACCCCGACCTGCTTCGCCGCCGCCGCGGCCGCCTCCTCGCGGTCTCCCGTCAGCATCACGGTCCTGACGCCCCGGCGGGCGAGTTCGGCGAGCGTCGGGGCGCTCTCCTCACGGATGCGGTCGACCAGCGTGGCGCGCACGGTCACGACCCCGTCCGAAGCCCAGACCTCGCTGACGATCGCGCCCGGATCGACCGCCGCCGGCGGCAGCCCCGGACAGCCCGCGAACTCGCGGGTGCCGGCCGCCCATCGTCGTCCGTCGACCGTCCCCGACACTCCCAGTCCCGGCGACACGGAGAGTCCGCCCACGGGCAGCCTGCGGGCGCCTTCCTTCTCGCAGGCCCGCACGATGCCGGGCGCGAAGGGGTGCGTCGTCCCGGCTTCGAGGGAGAGCAGGGCGGAGAGGGCGCGCATCCGGTCGGCGTCGCGCGGCTCGACTTCCAGCGCGGCCACCTCGGGCTCGCCGGCCGTCAGCGTCCCGGTCTTGTCAAAGCAGACGCAGTCGACGTCGGCCAGCCGTTCCACGGCGGCGCCGCCGCGGAAAAGGATGCCGTTGCGCGCGCCGGCCGCGATCGCCGCGAGCACCGCGGACGGAACGGACAGCACCAGGGCGCACGGGCTCAGGACCACGAGCAGCGTCAGTGAGCGGTAGAGGGCCGACTCCTCGCCGCCCGTCGCCGGCGATCCCGCCGCGATCCGCGCGGCGAAGAACGCCGCGCTGACCGCGATCGTGAAGACCGCGTACCGGTCGCCCCACCGGTCGATGGCGCGTTGCGCCGGGGCCTTGCTCTCCTGCGCCACCCTGATCAGGCGCACGATCCGGTGAAGCGCGCTGTCCTCCTGCCGGCGGAGCACCTTGCCGACCAGCCGGCCCCAGCCGTTGAGCGTCCCGCCCGACAGGGGGTCTCCCGGGCCCTTGCGCACCGGACGGGCCTCGCCCGTGAGCGTCGACTCGTCGATTTCGCTGGCGCCGGACTCCGTCAGGCAGTCGGCGGGAATCAGCTCCCCCGGAAGCACCGCGACGCGGTCTCCCGGCCGCAGTGATTCCACCGGCACCTCGGTCTCCGCGCCCTCCGGCGTGATCAGCCGGGCCCGTCGCGGCGAGCGGTCCAGGAGGGCCTCGATGGCGCCGCGCGTCCTCGCCATCGCGAACCGTTCGATGGCGCCGGCGGTCGAGAACAGGAACAGCAGCAGCGTGGCCTCCAGGGGCTGGCCGAGCGTCCAGGCCCCGCCGGCGGCGATGAGCATCAGCAGGTGGACGTCGATGCGGCGCGCGCGCAGGGCGGCCCAGGCCTCGCGCGCGGCCTCCCATCCTCCGGCCGCGCAGGCGGCGACGGCCAGGGCGCGCGCGGTTACGCCGTCCGCGGCCGCCGCGAGTCCGCCGAGCGTCCCGCACGCCGCCGCCAGGGCCGCCTCACGTCTCCAGCCTGCGGTCGCTCCGCGTTCCGCGTCTTGAGCGCACATCGCGCGTCCGAAGATGCGGCGCGCCCGCGCTTGCGTCAATCGCGGTCGCGTATCCGATTCGCGTTTACAACTCGTCCGTCGCTCGCTCCGGAACGGCGCTCCGACGGCGGGTGAAATTTCCTCTTGCGCATTCGCGCACGTCTCCTAATAAGGTTGCCAAGAGTTGACCGCGACGTGACGAACCGAACCGAACCCCTCAGCGAAAGTCTCATCACCGTGTCGCTTCCCGCGAAGCTCCACTCCGAGACCGTCGCCTTCCAGCAGAGGTCGGGCTTCGCCACTCTCTCCGAAGCGATCCGGCACGCGCTGGACCGCTTCACCGACTCCCGTCACGACCTGGAGGCCCCCCGGTCGCGCCAAGTTTCTTTCCGAGTACCGTCGGAGCTCCGCAGCAGGATCACCCGCCAGGCGCGCAACGCCCGGGTGAGCGTGGGGCGAATCGTCAGGGTGGCGCTTCAGGCGCTGCCCTTTAACCCAACAACGACCCAAAATAAGGAAAAAACTATGGCTAAGAAGAAGGCCGCCAAGAAGAAGGGCGCCAAGAAGGCCACCAAGTCCAAGAAGAAGTAATTCTTCTTAGACTTTCCGTCCTTCGGGGCGGGTGGCGCCGGCTCAGCCGGTCAAACAAGGACCCTCGCAAGGGGGTCCTTTTCTTTTTCCCACGTCCTGCCCCGAATGGGCTTGAAAACGCCCGTCCGGGCGGGGTTTCTTGTGGAACTGACCTATGAGCACCCCTTCTTCCGGACGCATCACCATCTCCCAGGGCAAGCTGAACGTCCCTGACCGCCCCGTCATCCCCTTCATCGAAGGGGACGGCACCGGACCCGACATCTGGCGCGCCTCGGTGCGCGTCCTGGACGCCGCCGTCGCCAAGGCCTACGCCGGGCGCCGGCAGATCCAGTGGCTGGAGGTGCTGGCCGGCGAGAAGGCCTTCAACCGGACCCAGAACTGGCTGCCCGAGGAGACCTTGACCGCCTTCCGCGAGTATCTCGTCGGCATCAAGGGGCCTCTGACCACGCCGACCGGCGGCGGCATCCGCTCCCTCAATGTCGCGCTCCGTCAGCAGCTCGACCTCTACGTCTGCCTCCGGCCGGTGCAGTGGTTCACCGGCGTGCCCTCTCCCGTCAAGGCGCCCGGCAAGGTGGACATGGTCATCTTCCGTGAGAACACCGAGGACATCTACGCCGGCATCGACTTCGAGGCCGGCTCGGAGATCGCCATCAAGACCCTGGAGTTCCTGAAGGCCAACTTCCCGAAGGAGTTCAAAAAGATCCGCTTCGGCGGCGAGGAGCCCGCGTCCGTCGGCGTCGGCATCAAGCCCGTCTCCCGTCCCGGCTCCGAGCGCCTGATCCGCTCCGCCATCAAGTACGCCATCGAAAACAAGCGCAAGTCCGTGACCCTGGTCCACAAGGGCAACATCATGAAGTACACCGAAGGGGCCTTCATGAAGTGGGGGTATGACCTCGCCCAGCGGGAATTCGGCGCCGTGCCGCTCGACGGCGGCCCCTGGTGCAAGATCCCCGAGGGCAAGCCCGGCGCCGGCATCGTCATCAAGGACGCCATCGCCGACATCACTCTCCAGCAGGTCCTGACCCGCCCGACCGACTTCGACGTCATCGCGACCCTCAACCTCAACGGCGACTACCTCTCCGACGCGCTCGCCGCGCAGGTCGGGGGCATCGGCATCGCTCCGGGCGGCAACATCAATTACCTCACCGGGCACGCCATCTTCGAGGCCACCCACGGCACCGCCCCCAAGTACGCCAACAAGGACGTGGTCAACCCCGGCTCCGTCGTGCTTTCGGGCGAGATGATGCTCCGCTACATGGGCTGGACCGAGGCCGCCGACCTCATCCTCAAGGGGCTCAATGGCGCCATCGGGTCCGGCCGCGTCACCTACGACTTCGCCCGCCAGATGCAGGGCGCCACGGAGATCAAGTGCTCCGAGTTCGGCGACGCCATCATCGCGGCGATGTGAACGCCGCCGCTTCGGCGGCCGGCCCTTGGGACTTGCCACCCGCCGACCCGCGGGCAGGATGGGTCCGTTCATCATGAAGAAGCCCGCCATCACCGCCCTCGCGCTCGCAGTCTGCGGGGGCGCCTCCGGCCAGGAGGCCGCCAAGCAGCTAGACTCCGCCCAGTTCGCCAAGGACCTCTCCGTCCGCGCCGAATTCTCCTGGCAGGCCAAGAACGTCTTCCGCGGCAAGGAGCGCTCGGACGAGGACGGCCTCATCCAGAACAAGATCGGCATCGAATATTTCGTTCCCGGCCTCAGCGGCCTTTCCGCCTACGCCACCTTCTTCAACGCCGACGACCTTGAGCGCTCCTACGCCTACGGCCTGCGCAAGTCCGTCGGGGACGCGGTGGTCGACGCCGGTTTCCTGAGGATGACTTCGCCCAGCGCCAAGTTCTTCAACGGCGCCCAGGGCTTCACCCAGCTCCGCAATGAGGACGAGGTCTACCTCGGCATCGTGCTGCCCAAGTCCTTCCTCCAGCCCGCGCTTTACGCGAACTACGGCTTCAACCTCGACCAGATCGTGGTCGAAGGATCCCTGTACCATGAGTTCAAGGAGGTCGGCCCGTTCAAGCTGGACATGACCCTCCGCGGCTTCGTGGGCACCATCGCCGCGAACGACGCCCTGGATGACGGTTCCGGCGCCCAGAACGGGTATGCTTACGCCGGAGCCGGCCTCGATTTCTCCAAGCAGGTCGGTCAGGGCTCCGTCATCGGGGTCGGCGTCAATTACGCCGTCAACAACGACGAACAGCCCGCCACCCGGGAGTCCCAGGTCTGGACCGGGGTCTTCGCCAAGTTCAGGTTCTGAGGCCTTCCCGGGGTCCCTCCCGGTCCGAGGGGAGCTCCAGAGGGGGCAGGGGGCTGAAAAAGCCCCTTTTATTCGGGTGTTGACGAGCATGGGGGCGTTCCCATGTTCCCGCTTTCCCTCTTTATGAAGACCACGCTCGCCAAGAACGTCCAGCTCAAGGACAAGACCTGGTACGTCGTTGACGCCAAGGACCAGCACCTCGGCCGTCTGGCGGTCAGGATCGCCAACGTGCTCCGCGGCCGTCACAAGCCGACCTACACCCCCCACGTCGACACCGGCGACTACGTCGTCGTCATCAACGCCGACAAGGTGGTCCTCACCGGTTCCAAGGAGCTGGACAAGACCTACATGTTCTACACCGGCTGGGTCGGCACCTCCTATCGTCGCACCGTGGCCGCCATGCGCGCCCGTCGCCCGGAATTCATCGTCACCCATGCCGTCAAGGGCATGCTCCCGAAGAACCGCCTCTCCAATGACATGCTCCGCAAGCTCCGGGTCTTCGCCGGGGAGAAGCACGGCATCGAGGCCTCCAAGCTGCAGCCGCTTCCGGTCCTGCCCCGCGGCTGATACCATCTTCCTGAAGTAAATGAGCGCCAAGTCCTCCGCCATCACCGCCGTCGGCCGTCGCAAGACCGCCTCGGCCCGCGTCCGCCTCACCCGCGGCACCGGATCCATCTCCATCAACGGCCGTCCGGCCGAGGAGTACCTTTACACGGAGGCCCTGGTCAAGTCGGCCACCCAGCCCATCCGCACCGCCGGCCTCGAGGGTCAGGTGGACGTCAGCGTCAACGTCATCGGCGGCGGACCCAACGGTCAGGCCGGAGCCATCTCCCATGGCCTCGCCCGCGCCATCCAGAAGCTCGACGCCGGACTCCGGGCCCCCCTCAAGAAGGAAGGCCTGCTGACCCGCGACGGACGCATGCGCGAGCGCAAGAAGCCCGGCCGCCCCGGCGCCCGCAAGCGCTTCCAGTTCTCGAAGCGCTGAGCTTCCTGGACAGGAAACGAAGAGGCCCCGGCACCCCGGGGCCTTTCTTTTTCCGTGTCCCCGGGACCTCCCTCCCTTAATCCTTCCATCGTACAGCCATGTCACAGTCCGTCATCAAGGTCGGCGTCGTCGGCGCCTCCGGTTACACCGGCGAGGAGCTCGTCCGGGTGCTCGCGCGGCATCCCCGCGTGCGGCTCGCCGCCGTCTGCTCGCGCAGTCTCGCGGGCAAGTCCGTCGCCGACGAGCTCCCTCGGCTGAGGGGGATCGTGGATCCCGCCCTGAAGTTCTCCGCCTCCTCTCCCGAGGAGTGCGCCGCTTCCGACGTCGACGCCTGGTTCCTGGCCTTGCCTCACGGCGTGGCCGCGGAGTACGCACGGCCGCTCGTGGCGGCCGGGCGCCGGGTGCTGGACCTTTCGGCCGACTTCCGGCTGCGCGACCTCGCCTCATACCGGAAGCATTACGGTCATGAGCATCCCGCGCCCGAGCTGGCCGCCGCGGCGCGCTACGTGATTCCCGAACTGCAGTCCGACACGTCCTGGAAGTCCGCTCCGCTGATCGCCTGTCCGGGCTGCTACCCCACGAGCATCCAGGTGCCGGTCGTCCCGCTCCTGCGCGCCGGGCTCCTGCGGCCCGAGCCGGGCCGCCTCGTGATCAATTCCTGCAGCGGCGTTTCCGGCGCCGGCAAGAAGGCCGAAGTCGCCTACCTCTTCTCGGAGCGGGACGGCTCGATGAAGGCCTACGGCGTCCCCGGACATCGCCACATCGCCGAGATCGAGGAGCAGTTCGCCGCCGCCGCGGGCGCGCCCGTCGTCGTCCAGTTCAGCCCCCATCTCGCGCCCATGCACCGCGGCATCGCGACCACGATCGTCGTGCCCGCGCCCGGCGTGACCGCCGCCCAGGTCGAGGAAGTCTGGCGCCGCGCCTATGCCGGACGTCCTTTCGTCACCGTGCTCGCCTCGGGGGATTTCCCCGACACCGCGCACGTCGCGGGCACCAACCGCGTCGCCTTCTCGGCCGTCGCGGACCCGCGCACCGGCAATCTGGTGATCACTTCAGTCATCGACAACCTCCTCAAGGGCGCCGGCGGCCAGGCCGTCCAGTGCCTCAACCTCATCATGGGCTGGGACGAGGCCGAGGGCCTGCGCTGACCCGAGGCAGCTTCCCCATGTCCATCGAGTTCACTGACGATTCTCCCGGCCTGACCGACGTCGCCGGATTCCGCGTGGGCGCCGCCTCGTGCGACATCCGGAACAAGGCCAACGGCCGCCTCGACCTCGCGCTCGTGGTCGCCGACCGTCCGTGTTCAGCCGCCGGCGTCTTCACCACGAACGACGTCAAGGCCGCCCCCGTCCGCTTCTGCCAGCGTCTGCTCGCCGCCGGCGGGCAGGTTCGCGGCATCGTGGGCAACAGCGGCAACGCCAATGCCTGCACCTCCGTCCAAGGTGACGCCGACGCGGCCGAGACCGCCCGGCTGGCCGCCGCCGCCCTCGGCGCGAAGGACGGCGCGTTCCTCGTCTGCTCGACCGGCCGCATCGGCGAGCTCCTCCCGATGGCCAAGGTCGCCGCGGGCGTGAGCGAGGCGGCCGGACGTCTTTCGCGTGACGCCGCCGAGGGCCGTCGGGCGGCGGAAGCCATCCTCACCTCCGACACCCGGCCGAAGACCTGCACCGCGCGGTTCACCCATGCGGGCCGGACCGTCACCGTCTCAGGCATCGCCAAGGGCGCCGGCATGATCGAGCCGAACATGGCGACCATGCTCGCCTTCGTCTGCACGGACGCCGAGGCGTCCGCCGATTTCCTCAAGGAGGCGCTCCGGTCGGCTTCCGACGCCTCCTTCAACTGCGTGAGCGTCGACGGCGACATGTCGACCAACGACACCGTCCTCCTGCTGGCCTCCGGCGCCTCCGGCGTCCGGGTGGGCCCCGACGGCGATCCCTCCGCGACGGCGCTCTTCCGCGAGGCCCTCGGGCGCGTGTGCTTCGCGCTCGCCGAGAAGATCGTCGGGGACGGTGAGAAGATCACCAAGGTCGTCTCCGTCGAGATCGAGGGCGCCCGCAGCCGCGCCGACGCCGAGAAGATCGCCCGCGCCATCGGCAACTCCCTCCTGGTGAAGTCCTCCTGGTTCGGCGAGGATCCCAACTGGGGCCGTCTCGCCGACGCCGCCGGCTACGCCCGGACCGGACTCGACGAGGCCCGGCTGGACATCCACTACGGCGACGTGCCCGCCGTGCTCGCCGGCCGGCCCGTCCCTGAGAACAAGCCCCGCTGGAAGGAGGTCGTGAAGGCCGCCCGTTTCTCCGTGCGGCTGAACCTCCGGCTCGGCGACGGAAAGTTCCGCCTCCTCGCGTCCGACCTGACCGACGGGTACGTGAACTACAACAAGAGCGAGTGAGGGCGCTTTTCCGTTTGCCCCCCGTCCCGCGTCCGCAACGCTCCGCCACCGTCAGATGAGCACTCCCGCAGCGCAGAAGGCCGAGGTCCTCCTCGAGGCGCTTCCTTACATCCAGAAGTTCCGCGGCTCCACCTTCGTGGTGAAGTACGGCGGCAGCTTCATGGACGACCCGAGCCCCGAGGGCCGTGACCGCGTCGCCACCGACATCGCGTTCCTCGCGGCGGTCGGGATCCAGGTCGTCGTCGTGCACGGCGGCGGCAAGGCCATCACCCGCGCCATGGACAAGGCCGGCATCAAGTCCGAGTTCCGCGGCGGCATGCGGGTCACCGACGCCGCCACGGTCAAGATCGTCGAGGAGACCTTGAACGGCGAGATCAACGGCCAGATCTGCGAGTCGCTCCGGGCCCGGGGCGCCAACCCCCTCGGCATGCCGGGCAACCACGTGAACCTCTGCCAGCGCCTGATGGGGTCCGATGAGCAGGGCAATCCCGTGGACATCGGATTCGTCGGCGACATCCGTTTCGTGAAGGCCAAGCTGATCAAGAAGGCGCTCGCCGACGGCTTCCTGCCGGTCGTCTCGCCCGTCGCGCTCGACGAGGCCGACCAGCCCCACAACACCAACGCCGACGTGGCCGCCGCGGCCGTCGCTGACGCGCTGCGGGCCCGCCGGCTCATCTTCATGAGCGACGTCCCCGGCCTGCTGGCCGATCCCAAGGATCCGTCCTCCCTGATCACCACCCTCAAGGTGAGCGAGGTCGATGAGCTCAAGCGCAAGGGGGTCGTCGCCGGCGGCATGATCCCCAAGGTCGACAGCGCCGTGAAGGCGCTGCGCGAGGGCGTCCGCCGCGTCCACTTCATCGACGGGCGGGTGCCGCATGCGCTCCTGCTCGAGGTGTTCACCGACCGGGGCATCGGCACCGAGATCGTCCACGGCTGATGTCGGGGGAGAGTCCAGATCCGTCCGCCTCGCGGTATGACCGGCACGTCATCCGCAGCTACGCCGCTCCCGCGCTGACCTTCGTCCGCGGCGAGGGCAGCCGCGTCTGGGACGCCGCGGGCCGGCGCTACCTCGATTTCGCCACGGGCATCGCGGTCAACGCCCTCGGCCATTCGCACCCCGTCTGGGTGCGTCGCGTGCAGGAGCAGGCCGCGCGCCTCACGCACGTCAGCAACCTTTACCGCAACGAAGGGCAGGGCGCCCTGGCCGAGGCGCTCGCGCGGCGCTGCGGGCCGGGACGGGCGCTTTTCTGCAACAGCGGCGCGGAGGCCAACGAGGCCTTGCTCAAGCTCGCCCGGCTGCACGGCGTCAGGAAGTCCGGGCAGGAGGGCGTCTGCTTCGGCGTCGTCGTCGCCGAGAAGGCCTTCCACGGCCGCACCTTCGGCGGCATGTCCGCCACCCCGCAGGAGAAGATCCAGAAGGGCTTCCGTCCGCTCCTCACGGGCTTCACCGCCGCCCCGTTGAACGACCTCGCCGCCTGGGACCGCGCGATCGACGCGCGGACGACGGCCGCCGTGCTCATCGAGACCATCCAGGGCGAGGGCGGCGTCAACCCCGCCTCCTCCGAGTTCCTGCGCGGCGTCGAGCGGCTCTGCCGTGAGCGCAACGTGCTGCTGATGATCGACGAGATCCAGTGCGGCGTCGGCCGGACGGGGGCCTTTTTCGCCTTTGAGCGCGCGGGCATCCGTCCCGACGCCATCGCGATGGCGAAGGGACTCGGCGGCGGGTTCCCGATCGGCGCCATCTGGGTGGCGCCGCCGCACGACGACCTCTTCACCGCCGGTTCGCATGGCACCACCTTCGGCGGCGGCGCGCTGGCTTCGGCCGCCGCGCTGGCCGTGCTCGAGGTCATCGAAAAGGAGGGCCTGCTGGAGAAGGTCACGCGGCAGTCCGCGCCCTGGCATGAGCGCCTGCGCGGGCTCGTCGCGCTCCGGCCCGACCTGGTGTCCGAAGTCCGGGGCGAAGGTTACATGGTCGGAGTCATCCTGAAGTGCGATCCCGTGCCGGTCTGCGCCGCCCTGCGCGAGGCCGGCCTGCTCACCGCGCCCGCCGGGGGAGTCGCGGTCAGGCTTCTGCCTCCCCTCACGGCTTCGGCCGAGGAGCTGGCGGAATCCGTCGACGTCCTGACCCGCGTGCTCAGGGACTGGAAGCCCGCCTGAAGGCCTCCCGGCCGCAATTTTCCTCTGTCCAAACGCTCCGGCAGCGGTAGATTCGACCCTTTCCTGAGATGCGCCATTTCCTCAAGGAGACGGACTTCACCGCCGCCGAGACCGCCGAGGTCTTCGTGCGTGCCGCGCGGATGAAGTCCGGCCGCGGCACCGAGAGTCCCGCCTTGGCGAGGCAGTCCTGGGGGCTGCTCTTCTTCAAGAAGAGCACCCGGACCCGCGTCTCCTTCCAGGTCGGCGTGCATGAGCTGGGCGGACAGCCCGTCATGCTGAATGCGGACGACATGCAGATTTCGCGCGGCGAGACCGTGGCCGACACCGCCCGGGTGCTCTCCCGCTACCTCCATGGGATGGTCATCCGCTGCCATGAGCACTCGTTGCTGGAGGAGTTCGCCGCCTCCGGATCGATGCCGGTGGTCAACGCCCTTTCGGACTTCCTGCATCCCTGTCAGTTCCTGACCGACATGTTCACCCTAGCCGAGCGTCTCGCCCCCGGCCGGCCGGAGGCCTATCTCGATTCCCTGCGGGGCCGCAAAGTCGCCTTCCTCGGCGACACCGCCTGCAACATGGCCAATTCCTTCGTGCTCGGCGGCGCCGCCCTCGGGCTGGAGGTCGCCCTGGCGGGCCCCGCCGGATACGAGCCCGGCGAGCAGGTCCGTGCGCAGCTGAAGAAGGACGGCCTCGCGCCGACTTTCTCCTTCTCCGTCGATCCGGCCGCGGCGGTGAAGGGCGCCGACATGGTCTACACGGACGTCTGGGTGAGCATGGGGATGGAGGCCGAGAAGGCCGAACGCCTGCGCACCATGCAGCCCTACCAGGTGAACCAGAAGCTGATGTCGCTCGCCAAGCCCTCCGCCTGGTTCATGCACTGCCTGCCCGCGCACCCGGGCGAGGAGGTCTCAGCCGACGTCCTCCAGGGCCCGCGCAGCATCGTCTTCGACCAGGCCGAGAACCGTCTCCACGTGCAGAAGGCCGTCCTCGCCCATCTCGCCTCCTCCCGCTGACCCCTTCACGAATCCCATGAGCAAGAAGAAGAAAATCGTCCTCGCCTACTCCGGCGGCCTCGACACCTCCGTCCTCCTTTCCTGGATCAAGGAACGGCACGGGGCCGAGATGATCGCCTTCTGCGCCGACATCGGCCAGGAGGAGGAGCTGAAGGGGCTGCGGCAGAAGGCCCTCCGCACCGGAGCCGCCAAGCTCTACGTCGACGACCTTCAGGCCGAGTTCGCGCGCGATTTCATCTTCCCGATGATGCAGGCCGGCGCGATCTACGAGGGCCAGTATTACCTCGGCACCTCCATCGCCCGCCCCCTCATCGCCAAGCGCATGGTCGAGATCGCCCGCAAGGAGGGAGCCACCGCCATCGCCCACGGGGCCACCGGCAAGGGCAACGACCAGGTCCGTTTCGAGCTCACCTGCGCCGCGCTCGCGCCCGACCTCGAGATCATCGCCCCCTGGCGCAACGAGGCCTTCCGCCGCGACTTCCCCGGCCGCGCCGAGATGATCGCCTATTGCGCGAAGAACCGCATCCCCGTCGAGGCCAGCGCCAAGAAGCCCTATTCCTCCGACCGCAACCTGCTGCACGTCTCCTACGAGGCCGGCATCCTCGAGGATCCCTGGATGGACGCCTTCCATCCTTCCAACAAGGCGATGTTCAAGCTCTCCGTCTCTCCTGAGGACGCCCCGGCCAAGGCCGAGTATGTCGAACTGGAGTTCCGTCAGGGCGACTGCGTCGCCGTCAACGGCAAGAAGCTCGACCCTCTGGGCGTCATGCGCACGCTCAACAAGCTGGGCGGCCGTCACGGCGTGGGCCGCGTCGACATGGTCGAGAACCGTTTCGTGGGCATGAAGAGCCGGGGAGTCTACGAGACGCCCGGCGGCACCATCCTGCATTTCGCCCATCGCCAGATCGAGTCCCTCACCATGGACCGCGAAGTCATGCACCTCCGTGACTCCTTGGTGCCCCGCTACGCCACGCTGGTTTACAACGGCTTCTGGTACGCCCCCGAAAGGCTCGCGCTCCAGGCACTCATCACCGAATCCCAGCGCAACGTCACCGGCACGGTCCGCGTCAAGCTCTACAAGGGCAACGTCTACGTCGCCGGTCGCAAGAGCCCGCGTTCCCTCTACAACCCCCACATCGCGACGATGGAGGCGGATCCCACCAAGGCTTACAATCAGGACGACGCCACCGGCTTCATCCGTCTCAACGGACTCCGCCTGCGCGTCAACTCCAAGGTCAACGGCGTCGGGAATCTCAGCCGTACGGCCCGCTGAGGCCGTCTGTCTCTGACTGGAGGCGCGGGTCGGAATCGAACCGACGCATGGGGCTTTTGCAGAGCCCGGCCTTACCACTTGGCTACCGCGCCGCTCCTGTCGAAGGCTGACAGCGTGCCCCCGGGTCCCCCGGCTTTCAAGGGTTTTTGTGCCGGGGCTTCCCTTGCGCCCCGGTTGCGCTTAACCTGCTCCCATGACGCAGCCGCCGTTCCGAGTTGGCACCGGGTATGACATCCACCCCCTCAAGGCCGGACGGCCCTGCGTCTTGGGCGGGGTGAGCATTCCTTCGGAGGTCGGCCCCGACGGGCATTCCGATGCCGACGTGGTGCTGCATGCGGCGGCGGACGCCGTGCTGGGCGCGGCGGGCCTGCGTGACATCGGCCATCATTTTCCCAACACCGATGAGGCCTGCCGGGGGATGGATTCGGCGCTGATCCTCGCCGCCGCCGCCCGCGAAGCGGCGAAGGCCGGCTGGAAGGTCGGCAATCTCGATCTCGTCGTCGTGGCCGAGCGCCCCAAGCTTTCGCCCCATGTCCCCGCCATGCGTAGCCGCATCGCCGGGATTCTGGAAATCGACCCCTCCCAGGTGGGCATCAAGGCGACCACCAACGAGGGCATGGACGCCGTCGGGCAGGGCAGGGCCCTGGCCGTTCACGCCGTTTGCCTGCTTTTCAGGGCATAAAGGCCGTTTTCGGGGCCGAAAAGCGATTCGGTCTTGTCAAAACGGGGTAAAACGGAGATGTTGAACGACCCCTCTGCACCAGAGGGGCCGTCATGGAAAAGACCCTCATCATCCTCAAGCCCGACTGCATGGAGCGCAGGCTAGCCGGCATCGTGCTGTCCCGCTTTGAGGCCGCCGGGTTCGACATCGAGGCCTGCAAGATGACGATCCTTTCCGCTTCGGTCCTCCGCGAGCATTATGCCCATGTCGCGGACAAGCCCTTCTACCCCGACATCGAGGCGTTCATGTCCTCCCGTCCCGTGATCGTCGCGGTGCTCACCGGCGACAACGTCATTGCGCGCGTGCGGGAGCTCCTCGGGCCCACCAATTCCAAACTGGCGCCGAAGGGCACCATCCGCGGCGACTACGGCACCGAGATGATGCGCAACGTCTGCCACGCGTCGGACAGCCCGGCCGCCGCCGAGGCCGAAATCCGCAGATTTTTCCGGTCGGACGAAGTGCGCGCCCCTCAGGCGAGCCGAGTCTGATCCGGTCATAGCGCCCGCAGGTCCCGTCGCGCGAGCGACGGGCCTGCCTTTTGGTTTTGGCAACACCCGGTCCGGCGTCAGTCTGCGGCGCATGGAGCTGCACTGCCCTGATTGCGGCCTGCCCATTCCGGCCGTCGAGGTCGCGCCGGCGGCCGGCCTGGCCGTCTGCCGTTTCTGCGAGCGCACCTATTCCCTCGCGGCCTGCCAGGAGGCGGCCCCGATCGAGGATCGGCCCGAGCTCGCTCCCGGCCCGCCGCCCAAGGGCGTCACGGTCACGGAAGGCATGGACGGCTTCAGGGTCGCCGTCTCCACGCGGAGCTGCCTGGCCTTCTTCCTGGTGCCCTTCACCCTCTTCTGGGCGGGCGGATCGCTGGGCGGAATCTACGGCACGCAGATCGCCAAGGGGGAGTTCAATCTCCTCCTGTCGCTGTTCGGCATCCCCTTCCTCATCGGCTCCGTCTTCCTGATCGGCTTCACGCTGCTCACCGTCGCCGGCAGCCATGTCGTGGAGCTCAAGGGCGGGCGGCTGGAGTCCTATGTCTCGGTCCTCGGTTTCCGCCGGGGGCGCTCCGTCAACTGGGCCGACGTCGAGTCCGTCCGTCTCACCGAGACTTCCCGCCGATCCCGGGGCAGGTATGTCGTGACGCACGAGGTCGAGATCGCGGTGCGCGGCGAGAAGCCCCTCGCCCTCGGGTCCGGCGCCGACCGCGACCTGCTGCAGTGGGCCGTCCGATTCCTGGCCGCCCGCATCCGCCGGGGCCGCTGAATTCCCCGTTGCCCTCGGGCGGTGGTCTTGGGCAATCTGCGGGCATGCTGGACCCGAAGCTGCTCCGTGAGAACGTCGACCTCGTCCGCCAGGGCGTGGCCCGGAAGAAGTTCCAGGTCGACCTCGACGCCGTGCTCGCGGCGGACGACGCCCGTCGCGCCGCGCTCGCCGATTTCGAGGCGGCCCGTTCCGCGCAGAACGCCGCCAACAAGGAGATGGCCGCGCTGCCCAAAGGATCTCCGGAGTTCGTCGCCAAGGTCGCCGAGATGAAGTCCGCCTCGGCCCGGGTGAAGGAGCTGGAGAAGCGGGTGCAGGACGCCGAGGCCGCCTGGCAGTCCGCCGCGCTCACGGTGCCCAACGTGCCGCACGACTCCGTGCCTCCCGGACGCACCGAGGCCGACAACCGCGTGGTTTCAGAGTGGGGTGACGTCGGGGCCCTGGTCTCCGGCGCCGCCAAGCCGCATTGGGACATCCCCTGGTTCGCCAAGGCGGTGGACTTCGAGCGCGGAGTCAAGGTGACCGGAGCCGGCTTCCCCTTCTATGTCGGCGACATGGCCCGCCTCGTGCGCGCCCTCATCCAGTTCTTCCTCGAGGAGGCCGGTGCGGCGGGCTACCAGGAGGTCCACGCGCCCCTGCTCGTCAACGCCGCCAGCGCCACCGCGACCGGTCAGCTGCCCGACAAGGAGGGGCAGATGTACCATGCGCAGACGGACGACTTCTACCTCATCCCCACGGCGGAGGTGCCGGTCACCAACTTCTTCCGCGACGAGATCCTCGAGGAATCCGCCCTGCCGGTGAAGCGTTGCGGTTACACGCCCTGCTTCCGCCGCGAGGCGGGCAGCTGGGGCGCCCATGTGCGCGGCCTGAACCGCCTGCATCAGTTCGACAAGGTGGAGCTGGTCAAGTGGGTGCATCCGTCGCGGTCCTTCGAGGAGCTCGAGTCGCTCCGCGGCGACGCGGAACGTCTGCTGCAGAAGCTGGGCCTGCCTTACCGAGTCCTGCTCATCTGCGCCGGGGACATAGGCTTCGCGCACAGCAAGCAGTATGACCTCGAGGTCTGGGCCGGCGGCCAGAAGCGCTGGCTCGAGGTCTCCAGCTGCTCCAACTTCACCGACTTCCAGGCCCGCCGCGCCGGCATCCGCTTCCGTCCCAAGGACGGCAAGCCCGAGCACGTCCACACGCTCAACGGCTCCGGACTGGGACTGCCCCGGGTCCTGGCCGCGATCCTGGAGAACAACGTCGGTCCCGACGGCGTCGTGCGCGTGCCCGAGGCGCTCCGACGCTGGTACGGCAAGGACACTCTGGCCCTCTGAGGCGGTTGGGTTTGTCAGTCGTGCGGCCGTGGCTACCGTGACGGCGTGACCGAAGGTCTGCCCAGTCCCGAACAGCTCCGCGCGGCGGCCTCGGGTCTGCCGCGTCTGCCGCGTCTGGCGGACGATTCCGGCGGCCCCGTGCTGGCCGGCGTTTCAGGCGGTGCGGATTCGGTCTACCTGCTGCTCGCCCTCGCGGGGGATCCGGACTTCGCGGGCCGCCTCGTCGTCGCCCATTTCGACCACCGCGTGCGCGGCGCCGAATCCGCGGCGGACGCCGATTTCGTCAGCCGGCTTTGCGCGGCCTGCGGCGTGCGGTGCCTGCGTGGTGCGCGGGAGACGTCGGGAGCCGCGTCGGAGGGCGGACTTCGTTCGGCCCGCGAGGCCTTCTTCGCTTCGGCTCGCGCCGACTGCGGCGCCCGCGTGCTGGTGACCGCGCACCACTTGGATGACGTGGTCGAGACGGTCCTCCTGCGGCTCGCGCGCGGCGCCGGAGCGGGCGGACTCGCCTCGCCGCGCGTGCGCCGCGGATTCCGCGACGGTCACGTCAGGTGGCGGCCGCTGGTCGCCGCCGGCCTCCGCAAGCGGGACCTCGTCACGGCCTTGCGCAGCGCCGGAGTCCCCTGGAGGGAGGACGCGACCAACGCCCTTCCGGTCACGGCGCGGAATCGCGTCAGGTCTTGGCTGGAGTCCGGGGCCGCGGCCGCCCTGGGCGAGGGCCATCCCGCCGGTTTCGCCCTTTCCGCCTCGATCCTCGGGGACTCGCATGATGCGCTGCTCGCCTGGGCGGCCGAGCTCGGCTGCAGTCCGGGTGCGGCTTCGCTTGACCTGTCCGGACTCCGCGGCCGTCCGTCCGCCCTCGCCCATGCGGCGCTGGCCGAGCACGCGCGCAGGGTCCTTGATGCCGACGCATCCCCGCAGTCGCTTGCTCCTCTCGTCGAAGCGGCGGTGAGGGGAGGGGAGGGGCGGTTCACTCTCTGCGGCCGGCTCTTCCGTCTCCGTGCCGGCGTGCTCATTCCGTGCGACGAGGCGCCCGCCTGGGGAGCCGCCGTTCGTTCTCTGCAGCTTGGCTCGCCCGATGCCGAGTGCGGACTCACGGCCGAGCTCGCCGATGTCGATGCGCCCCTGTGGGAGACCCTTTCATCCGGCGGCGTTCCCAACGCCTCCGAAGTCTACTTGCGGCCCCCCGTCGAAGCCCTCGGCTGGCGCGGTCGGGCCGAAGGGGACCGCTACCGGCCTCTCGGCGCTCCCGGAGGATCCAAAGTCTCCGACATGCTCATCAACCGGAAGGTGCCGGAAGAGCTCCGCGACTCCCTGCCCGTCGTGCTCGCCGGCGAGGAAATCCTGTGGGTTCCGGGCCTTCCGCCCTGTCATGACCGCAGGCTTGATGGCCCGTGCAGGGGGGCTCTCCGTTTGACTTGGCCGTCCGGCGGGGTAGGCTGGAACGTCCGATGAGCCAGAATGACGATGATGACAAGGGCGGTCAGAGGATGAGCGGCAAGCCCGTCCTGGTCTGGCTGCTCATCATGCTGGCCGTCGTGGCCCTTCTCCAGCTGGCCGGGCCCGATCCCGCCGCCGTCCAGGAGTTCAAGGTCCCGAAGGTCCTCACCATGGCCCAGGAGAAGAAGATCCGCGCCATTTCCGTCCGTGAGAATCCCGCCGGCGGCAAGGGCTGGTACCACATCACCGGCGAACTGGAGGTGAAGGGCGCGGCGGAGGGCGAAAAGTCCAGGTTCTTCGCCGACGGCCGTCTGACCGACAAGGACTTCGAGGTCCTACGCGAATCGGTGCCTTCCGAAGCCTTCAAGGAAGTGCCTTCCCAGACCGGTTGGACCATGTTCCTGTGGAACGTCCTGCCCATCCTTCTCGTTTCCGGCGTGGTGCTGTTCATGATGTACCGGTTCCTCAAGAACGCGAACCGGGGCGCGATGCAGTTCGCCAAGAGCCGTGCGCGGCTCAACGCCACCGAGAAGGAGACCACGACCTTCAAGGACGTCGCCGGCTGCGACGAGGCCAAGGAGGAGGTCAAGGAGGTCGTCGACTTCCTCAAGGACCCCAAGCGCTTCACACGGATCGGCGCCTCGATTCCCAAGGGCATCCTCATGGTCGGTCCGCCCGGCACCGGCAAGACCCTGCTCGCGCGCGCGGTGGCCGGCGAGGCCGGCGTGCCCTTCCTCAGCATCAGCGGCTCGGACTTCGTCGAGATGTTCGTCGGCGTGGGCGCCGCCCGCGTGCGCGACACCTTCGAGCAGGCGCGCAAGATGGCGCCCTGCATCATCTTCATCGATGAGATCGACGCCGTCGGCCGTCAGCGCGGCGCGGGACTCGGCGGCGGCAACGACGAGCGCGAGCAGACGCTCAACTCCCTGCTGGTCGAGATGGACGGTTTCGACGGCCAGGCCGGCGTGATCGTCATCGCCGCCACCAACCGCGCCGACGTCCTCGACCAGGCGCTCCTGCGTCCGGGCCGTTTCGACCGCCAGGTCTTCGTCGACCTTCCCGACCTCAAGGGCCGCGAGGCCGTGCTCGCCGTGCACGCCAAGCGTTTCCAGCTCGCTCCTTCCGTCGACCTGGCCCGCGTCGCCCGCATGACGACCGGGATGTCCGGCGCCGATCTCGCCAATCTCCTCAATGAGTCGGCCCTCCACGCCGGCCGTCGCAACCGCGACAAGGTCGAGATGTCCGACGTCGAGGAGGCCCGCGACAAGATCGCCTTCGGCCGCGAGCGCAAGAAGGTCATGGACGAGGAGGACCGCCGCGCGACCGCCTATCACGAGGCCGGCCACGCGGTCGTGCAGAACGTCATCGATGACGGGCACATGCCCCTGCACAAAGTGACCATCATCCCCCGCGGACGCGCCCTCGGCATGGCGATGATCATGCCCAAGAAGGAGATCCTCGGCTACTCGAAGACGCGCCTGCTGAACTACGTCTGCATGGCCATGGCCGGACGCATCGGCGAGAAGGTCGTCACCGGCGACATCTCCAACGGAGCCTCCTCCGACATCAAGCAGGCCACGCGCATGGCCCGTCAGATGGTCTGCGAGTGGGGCATGAGCGACCTCGGACCCGTGGCGCTCGGTGAGAATTCCGACACCGTGTTCCTCGGCCGGGAGATCGCCCGCACCCAGTCGCACAGCGACGACACTTCGCGCCGCATCGACGAGGCGGTCTCAGCCATCATCCGCGAGCAGTATGCGCGCGCCGAATCGATCCTTTCCGAGCACGCCGAGGCCCATCGCAAGGTGGCCGAAGCCCTGCTCGAGCACGAGACGCTGGACGGGGTGCATGTGGCGGAAATCGTCCGCACGGGCGCCATCCAGACGCCCGTGGTCGGCGCGCCCGTGGCTCCCGTCCCCCGTGAGCCTTCGCCCGGCGCCGCGCCCGGCACGGAATCCTCCCCGACGCCCGCTTGAGGTTTGCCCCTCGCGGGCCTTCCGGCAGAATCCCGGCATGGTCATCGGGCTCACGGGCGGGATAGGCTGCGGCAAAAGCGCCGCCGCCGCCTGCTTCGCGGCCCATGGGTTCGTGCATGTCGACGCCGACTCCCTGGCCCACCGGGCGCTCTGTCTGCCTGAAGTGCGGCAGGCCGTCCAGCAAAGGTGGGGCCAGGGCTTCTACCATGCTGACGGCTCCCCGGACCGCCCCCGGATCGCCGCCAAGGTCTTCGCGGAAAGGGCGGAGCTGGATTTCCTCGAGTCGCTGGTGCACCCCTTGGTCGCGGATCTCCGGCGTGAGGCCGTCGCCGATGCATCCCGTTATTACGTCGTCGAAATCCCGCTGCTTTTCGAAAAACAGCTCGCCCCGGAGTTCGATCGCGTCGTCTGCGTGGCCTGCTCCGATTCAGTCCGCCTGCAACGACTCCAAAGCAGGGGTCTGAGTCCGGAAGAATCTGAGCGTCGAATAAAGATGCAAATGCCTATGAATCATAAGGTTAAGAATTCTGACTACGTCCTCTGGAATGATGGCGACCTTCCCTCGCTGCAGCGTCAAGTCGACCGCCTTGCGACGCAGCTGGCGGCCGGCCTTTCCGCCTGAAGCGTGGGGATACTTTGCGGTTGCCGCACCTAGACGGCGTTTTAGCGTATTTTTTCCAACCGTTTCCCCCCAAGGAAGCGTCTCACCCCCCTTTTTTTCTCACCCCGGGAACTACGCCTGTGACGACCGCCGACGACTTCGTCATCCAATTCATTCAGGACAAGGGACTGGTTTCCCCGGATGACGTGGCCGCCGCCCGTTCCGCCCTGGGCGAACTCAAGGAGGGCCAGAATCCGGACACCGTGGCCCTCGAGCACCTCGTGGCCGAAAAGAAGGTCACCTGGCAGTCGATCACCCAGGCCCTCGGGGCGGAGTTCGACATGGAGGTCGTCGACGTGTCCCAGGTCGCGCCGGCGGAGGAGCTCCTCAAGCTCGTCGGCCGCGAGCAGGCCGAGCGTCACTCGATCCTGCCTCTGCAGATGGACGGCGTCGAACTGCTCGTCGCCATCGCCGACCCGCTCGACACCGAGACCCTCGACTCGCTGTCCCGCATCCTCAAGCTTACTCTGCATCCCAAGCTGGCGCCGCCGGACGAGCTCCGTTCCGCCATCGAGCGCTGCTACAGCGGCGGCCAGGTCAACGTCTCCTACGAGGAGGTCTTCGGCAAGTCCGAGGACGGCGTCTCGGTCGAGCTGCCGCAGGGCGGCGAGGTCAAGGAGGACGACGCGCCCATCATCCGGTACGTCAACTCCCTGATCGTCGACGCCATCCGTCGCAAGGCCTCGGACATCCATCTCGAGCCCCTGGAGAAGCGCTTCCGCGTGCGCTTCCGCATCGACGGCGTGCTGCAGGAGATGAAAGGGCCGCCCAAGCGCCTGCAGCCCTCCGTCATCTCCCGACTCAAGCTGATGGCCGACGTCTCCCTGGCGGAGAAGCGCATCCCGCAGGACGGACGCATCCAGGCCCGCACCGGCGGCCGCGACATCGACCTCCGCGTCTCCGTCCTGCCGACCGTCTACGGCGAGTCCATCGTCATGCGAATCCTCGACAAGGAGGGCCTCAAGCTCGGCCTGCCCGAGCTCGGCTTCTTCGCGGACGACCAGGCCAAGTTCCAGTCCCTCATCGGCGGGTCCGACGGCGTCTTCCTCGTCACCGGTCCGACCGGCTCGGGCAAGTCGACCACCCTGTATTCCGCCCTCAACTACATCAACAAGCCCGACCGCAAGATCATCACCGTCGAGGATCCGGTCGAGTACCAGATGGCGGGCATCAACCAGGTCCAGGTGAAGCGCGACGTCGGCATGACCTTCGCCGCCGCCCTGCGCGCCATGCTGCGACAGGCGCCCAACGTCGTGATGATCGGTGAAATCCGCGACCTTGAGACCGCCGAAATCGCGATCAACGCGGCGCTCACGGGCCACATGGTCTTCTCGACCCTGCACACCAACGACTCCGTGTCCGCCGTCACCCGCCTCGTCGACATCGGCGTCAAGCCCTTCCTCGTGTCGGCCGCCCTCCGCGGCGCCCTCGCCCAGCGCCTCGTGCGCCGCGTCTGTCAGAACTGCGCCCAGCCGCACACGCCCTCCTCCAAGGAGCTGATGTCCGTCGGCCTCACCGAGAAGGACCTCGCCGGCGCCACCCCGATGAAGGGGGCCGGCTGCGCGAAGTGCGGCGAACGCGGCTACAAGGGCCGGCGCGGCGTCTTCGAGCTCTTCGTCATCACCGAGGAGATCCAGGAGATGATCTACTCCGGCGCCACGCTCGTCGACCTCCGTCGCAAGGCCCGCGAGGCCGGCATGCGCACCATGCGCGAGGACGGCATGCGCAAGATCCTCTCCGGCATGACCACCGTCGAGGAGGTCATCAGCGCCACCGTGGCGGACGACGTGCTCTGACCGCCATGGCCTACGATCTCGACCAGCTGCTGGAGGCGATGCTCGAGAACGGGGCTTCCGACCTGCATCTGCACGTCGGCCGGCCTCCGTCCCTCCGCATCAACGGCGACATCGTCCCGCTCGAGGGCCCGGCCCTCGTGTCGGCCGAGACCGAGGCGCTCGCCGCCCGGATCGTGCCGGCCCACCTCCGCGAGCGTCTCACCCGCGAGGGCGGCTGTGACTTCGCCTTCGCTTTCCAGAAGAAGGGCCGCCTCCGCTGCAACGCCTTCCGGGCCACCGGGGAGACCGGGCTCGTCCTGCGTCTGCTGCCGACCCGCATGTTCACCCTCGAGCAGCTGCGCCTGCCGCCCGTCATCAAGGACCAGCTGCGCCGGGCCCGCGGGCTCGTGCTCGTCACCGGCCCCACCGGCTCCGGCAAGTCCACGACCCTGGCGTCGATGATCGACTGGATCAACCAGCACGAATCAGGCCACATCATCACCCTCGAGGACCCCATCGAGTACGTCCACCCGCACAAGAAGTGCACCGTCACGCAGCGCGAGGTGGGGCCGGACATGCCCTCCTTCGCCGAAGGCGTGCGCGCGGCGCTCCGGCAGGACCCCGACGTCATCCTCATCGGCGAAATGCGCGACCTCGAGACCATCGAGGCCGCGCTCACCGCGGCCGAGACCGGCCACCTCGTGCTCGGCACCCTGCACACCTCGGGCGCGGCCCGCACCATCGAGCGCATCGTCGACGCCTTCCCCACCGGCAGCCGCGACCAGGTGCAGGTGCAGCTCGCCTCCTCGCTCAGCATGGTCATCTCGCAGAGCCTGCTGCACACGCTCGACGACCGTCGCGTCGCCGCGTTCGAGATCCTCATCAACACCGTGGGCGTCGCCGCCAAGATCCGCGACAAGAAGACCTTCCAGATCGCCTCCGACATCGAGACCGGCGCCGCCCGCGGCATGCGCTCCCTCGACGCCGACCTGCTCTCCCTGCTCGCCCAGGGCGTCGTCTCCGAGGAGGAGGTCTACAATTACTGCCAGGACCCCGAGGCCATCCGCGCGCGGATCGGCGGCAAGGGCTCCGCCAACTCCTGACCTCCATGTTCGAAGACCACAGCGACATCATCCGTGACATCGCCCTCGAGGCCGGCCTCGTCGACGCCGCCCAGGCCGGCGAGCTCTGGGAGTCGCACGCGACCACCGGCAAGTCCTTCGCCGACGCCCTGCTCGACTCCGGAATGGCCGACCGGCCCACGCTGCTCCAGGCGATCGCCGACCACCTGCAGGTCCAGTTTTACTCCGCCGTGCCCGCCGACTCCGCCTCGGAGATCGTCCGCGTCCTCAAGCCCGCCCAGGCCCACAAGTACGTGGTGGTGCCCGTCGCCGACGAAGCCGGCAAGCTCGTGCTGGTCGCCAAGGACCCCTTCAACTCGGCCGCCGTCGGCGAGCTGACCTTCATCCTGCAGCGTGACGTCGAGTTCGCCGTGGCCGATCCGGACCAGGTGGACTCCGCCGTGATCCGCGCCTACGGCGAGCCCTCCGCCTCCTCCATGGAGGACCTGCTCGGGGAGTTCGACCAGGCCGAGGCCGTGCAGACCGAGGAGGACGTCGCCGCCGCCGCCAGCCAGGCGCCCATCATCCGGTTCGTCGACCTCGTGCTCCAGGAGGCCGTGAAGGCCAAGGCCTCGGACATCCATTTCGAGCCCTTCGAGGACCAGTTCCGCATCCGCTACCGCATCGACGGCTCGCTCTACGAGATGGCGCCGCCGCCCAAGAACCTGGCGCCCGCCGTCATCGCCCGCGTCAAGGTGCTCTCGGCCCTCAACATCGCCGAGCGCCGCGTCCCCCAGGACGGACGCATCAAGACCACCATCGGCGGCCGCGCCATCGACCTCCGCGTCTCGACCCTCCCCACGCAGTTCGGCGAGTCCGTCGTGCTCCGAATCCTGGACAAGACCGTCGTCAACCTGAGCCTCGACGCGCTCTCGATGCAGGACGACATCAAGGAGGGCATCCGCCAGATGGTGAACCGTCCGAACGGGATCTTCATCGTCACCGGTCCGACCGGCTCCGGCAAGACGACCACCCTCTACTCCGCGCTCCGCGAGGTGAACACCGAGGACATCAAGATCCTCACCGCCGAGGACCCCGTCGAGTACGAGGTCGAAGGCATCATGCAGGTGCCCATCAACCACCAGGTGGGGCTCACCTTCGCCGCCGCGCTCCGCTCCTTCCTGCGTCAGGACCCGGACACCATCATGGTGGGCGAGATCCGCGACCTTGAGACCGCCCAGATCGCCGTCCAGGCGTCGCTCACGGGACACGTCGTGCTCTCCACCCTCCACACCAACGACGCGCCCGGGGCCGTGACCCGTCTCATCGACATGGGGCTGGAGCCGTTCCTCATCTCCGCCTCCCTCGAGGGCGTCCTCGCCCAGCGCCTCCTGCGTCGCATCTGCCGTTCCTGCAAGACGGCCTACGAGCCCGACAAGGAGGTGGTCTCGATGCTCGAGGTCGACGCGCTTGAGATCGCCGGCAAGCAGTTCTTCTTCGGCAAGGGCTGCACCGAGTGCAACCGCTCCGGCTACCGCGGCCGCCAGGGCCTGTTCGAGCTGATGCCCATCAACGACGGCATCCGCACCCTCATCACGCAGAAGGCGCCCACGCTGGTGCTCAAGCAGAAGTCCGTCGAGTCCGGCATGCGGCCCCTCCGCGAGGACGGACTCCGCTGCATCTTCGACGGCCTCACGACCATCGAGGAAGTCCTCAAGTACACCTGACCCCCTTCACCGCATCACCATGCCCGACTACAAGTACACCGCCCTCGACAAGAACGGCGCCCAGACCACCGGTTCCATCACCGCCCCTGACGAGGCGCAGGCCCGTCAGAAGCTCATGGCCCGCGGCCTCATGGTCACCGGCCTCACCGCCGACGGCGGCGCTGCCAAGCCGGCGGCCGCCGCGCCCGCCGCCCGCAAGAAGGGCGGCTTCGGCTTCCGCGCCAAGGTCACGCAGGACGACGTCACGGTCATGACCCGCCAGCTCGCCACGCTGATCACCGCCGGCCTGCCGCTCCTCCGCGCGCTTGAGCTGATCGCCAAGCAGGAGCGCAACCTCGCCTTCAAGGACATCCTGACCAACGTCGCGGAGAGCGTCGCCCAGGGCAACAACCTGTCCGAGGCCCTGCAGTCCCACCCCAAGGTCTTCGACAAGCTCTACGTGAACATGATCCGCGCCGGCGAGGCCGGCGGCGTGCTCGACAAGGTCCTGGACCGTCTCGCCAAGTTCCGCGAGAAGGCCTCCCGCATCGCGAAGAAGGTCAAGTCGGCGATGGTCTACCCGGGCGTCGTGCTCTCCGTCGCCATCATCATCGTCTACATCCTGATGGTGAAGGTCGTGCCCTCGTTCCAGAAGCTGCTCGACGGCCAGAAGACCCAGATGCCGCCCCTCACCGAGTTCGTCGTGGGCATCTCCAAGGCCCTCACGGAATTCTGGTACATCACTCCGGTGCTCGTCGCCGGCCTCTGGTTCGGCCTCAAGTACTGGCTGGCCACCCCGAAGGGCAAGGCGCTGTTCGACCGCATGATCTTCCGCCTGCCCAAGGTCGGCTCGTTCGTGCAGATCGTCTCGGTCTCACGCTTCGCCCGCACGTTCGGCACGCTCATGGCCTCGGGCGTGCCCATCCTGCAGTCCATCTCCATCACCCGTGACACGCTCGACAACGTCGTCATCGCGAAGTCGCTGGAGCGCGTCCATGACCGGGTGCGTGACGGCGAGCCGCTCTCGGTGCCGCTCGAGCAGTCGGGAGTCTTCCCGCAGATGGTCACCTCGATGATCCAGGTGGGCGAGGAGACCGGCCAGCTGCCCGAGATGCTCAACCGCGTGGCCGACATCTACGACGAGGAGGTCGACAACGCCGTGACCGCCCTGACCTCGATCATCGAGCCGGTCCTCATCGTGTTCCTGGCCGTCGTGGTCGGCACGATCGTGCTCGCGATGTTCCTGCCGCTGATCGCGCTCATCTCCAAGATGACCGGCGGCGGCTGAGGTCCGGTCTTCACGACCCCCGAAAAAGGAGGCGGCTTGCATACCCCTATGCAAGCCGCCTGTTTTTTACTGCTTTATCTTACTTACCCCATTGCCCCGTAGGGCAAATTTAACTGTGGTTATCGTGCTATTAAACGACGCGGGTTGCAAGTCGCATCTGCTTAATTATCACAAACTGCTGTCATTCAACGTCTTGAAATTGGGTGCAGGGGTAGGATTTGAACCTACGACCTTCAGGTTATGAGCCTGACGAGCTAACCGGGCTGCTCCACCCTGCAATCAGTGGGAAGTGCAGAGAAAAGGCCGTTCGGCCGCCCTCGCAAGCCATTTCTGAACGAGGGCCTGGGCAAGGAAATGGGTTGAAGCACTCCGGTGCCGCTCAATGATTGTATTCCCCCTTCTGCGATGAGCGAAACCCCGCCCCCGCCCCCCTCCGGAGACGCTCCTGAGGTCAAGCCCGCCAAGACCGAGTCGGTGGTCACGGTGCGCCCCCGTGGCTCTTTCTGGCGCCGTCTCGGCGGTGAAGGCCTCACGGTCTCCCTCGCCATCCACGCGCTCCTGGTCCTTCTGGCCGCCGCCTGGGTGGTGTCCGAAATCACGACGCAGACCAAGAGGGATCCCAACACGTTCGCCACCGGCGCCGGCGGCGGCAGCGGCGGCGAACGGGTCAACAACCAGCCCCGCAAGGTGCAGCCCAAGAACGTGAAGAACATGGCCAAGACCACGGCCAGGATCACGTCCAAGAGCTCGACGTCCTCCATCGCTCTCCCCGATCTTCCGCCCGCGGCCTCCATGTCCTCGATGATCTCAGGCATGATGGGCGGCGGCTCCTCCAAGGGCTTCGGCGGCGGTTCCGGCGGCGGCATCGGCGCCGGACGCGGCATGGGCGTGGGCGGCGGCAAGAACTTCGTGGCCAAGCCCATGATGGGCGCCCAGGTCTTCGCCCAGAGCATCGCGGTCTACTTCGACTCCTCCGACTCGCTCATCGACTACCTCGACGCGGTGCAGTCCGAGATCAAGAAGTCGTTCCCGGACGCCGACGTGTTCATCTACGAGCAGCCGGCCATCACCATCCAGGACGGGGACGTGGTGGGCGGCAAGGACTTCATGAAGAACAAGGTGCGCACCGCCCGCGGGGTGAACACCAACACCAAGCGCCCTGACGGCAAGACGCTCAAGCCGGTCACTGAGCCCAAGACGCTTTCGGGCAAGGGACGCACGATGCTCACGCGCTACGACCAGCACTTCAAGACCGGCCGGCTCGGCGCCTGGCTCGACATCATGCGCGACGAGAAGACCTACGACGCGCTGGTCGTCTTCACGGACTTCGCGGACTACGGTCTGACGCAGATCCGCGTCAAGGGAGTCAAGGCGGAGAAGGGCTTCGCGCCGACGCCGCTCGTGCTTTTCTCCGATGACACCAACTACGGGGTCGGACGTGGCGTCGACAATCGCAAGCCTTCGGAGAAGGAATGGGAGCAGGACTGGATCAAGTCCTTCTCGCCCCAGGCCAACGGGCCCAAGCTCTACGTGTTCACGACGCGCAACAATCCGGGAGCTTTCATCACGTCTCTCGCCACGGCCTCCGGCGGCGCGGTGACCAAGATCAATCCCGCCAATCTCGGCAAGGGCGACTCCAAGGCGCCCGGCGTGCCGCAGGGGGCCGGCGCGGTCAAGCCGGTCCGCTGAGCCTCCTCAGCGGTCGGCGGCGAACCTGAAGGGGCTGCCGCCGAGGATATCGGCGCTGGTCAGCGTCGGGCACCAGTGGCGCTCGACGTGCTCGACCATGAGCCGCGTGCCCTCGAAGTGGCTGACCTTCGGCGCACGCTCAGGATTGTACATGGTGTCCGTGAGATCGCGCATGAGGAAGGTGCTCAGGCCCTGTGACACGAGCTGGCGGATGCCGAAGGGACGGCCCAGCACGCACATGTTCAGGTGCACGCCCATGATGATGGCCGTGTCCCGGCCTTGCGAGACCATGAGGTCGTAGGCCTCCCGGCTGTCCGTGACGGCGTCGCCGGGCTCGATGGCGATGGCGGCGATCTGGCGAGTCCAAGGGTAGGGGTCGCCGGGCTTCCAGGTCCGCGGTCCGTCGCAGCCTCCGTCGGAATCGTCGATGGGCAGGGCGCCCTCGCGCTCCGGCATGAGCCGGATCCAGCGCTGCAAGGGCGTCTTGGTGGGCGCCTGAGGCGCCGATTGGGCCAGTTTCCTGCCCGGAGAGCCCTCGTAGAACTTCATGGTGTCGCTGGGACAGTGGATGATGAGGACTCCGCGCTGCCGCAGCTCCCTCAGCACTCGGTCCATGCGTGGAGCCATTTCCGCCACCCGCGCCGCCGCCGCGGGACAGGTGTGGGTGTCCCACATGTCGCAGACGATCGCGGCCGTGCGCTTGGGTTCGACGCGCGTCCTGGCCAAGACGGGTTCGGTGCGGGCGACGTCCTTCGCTCGCGTGCGGACCTCCACTTCGAAGGGCTCCGCCATCAACATCGCGGTCGACGCAAGCAGCAGGAAGAGCAGGGCGGGGCGCATGTCCTGAGACTGCGTCGTCGCCGCCTCATCACAATCTGAAAGGTCCCGCCATGGGGTTGGCCCTGCCCGGACCAGGGTTGTCATGCTCAGGTCGGCGTGGTTGAGCGAAGCAGGCTCCGGCTTGAAGTCATCCGGATGGGGCCGGATCTCCTGTTCAGACGGGCGCGACGGGAGCGCGATTGGCGCGGAGCTGCGGCGTCCGTGGCCGTCCACGCCTGCCTGGTCGTGCTGGCCTGCTGGATCGTGATGCGTGAGCCGCCACCGCCTTCACATCCGCGGAGCAGCGCCTGTGTCGGCCCCGGCGGAGGCTCAACGTCGGCGGCGCCGCGTCAGGCCATCCCAGTGAAGAGGCCGCCGACAGGTCACGTCCCCAAGCGGATCGCGGCCGTGGGGCGTCCGGCGGGCGTGAAGTTGCCCCCGCTTGCGTCCGTGCCGTCGACGCTGTCATCCGTGCTTG
>CAIOPO010000049.1 GCA_903860195.1 uncultured Opitutia bacterium
CAGCGACGATCTGCCCTCCTTCGTGGTCCTCACGCCCAAGAGCGCCGGCGGCCAGGCCCTCTTCACCCGCATGTGGAGCAGCGGCTTCCTGCCCACGAAGCACACCGGCGTGGCCCTCCGCGCCGGCGGCGACCCCGTGCTGTACGTGCAGAATCCGCCCGGCGTAACTCCCACGGACCGCCGCACCACCCTGGACGCCCTCTCGAAGCTCAACGCCGCCGTCCACCGCGAGCTCGGCGATCCTGAGACCGTCACGCGCACCGCCCAGTATGAGATGGCCTTCCGCATGCAGGCCAGCGTGCCCGAACTCACCGACCTCTCCAAGGAGACGCCGGCCACGCTCGACCTCTACGGACCCGAGGTGAAGGAACCCGGGACGTTCTCCCACAGCGCTCTGCTCGCCCGGCGCATGGTCGAGCGCGGCGTGCGCGTGGTGCAGATCCTCCACCGCGGCTGGGACCAGCACGGCAACCTGCCCAAGGACATCGCGCGTCAGTGCCAGCAGACCGACCAGGCCTGCGCCGGCCTGCTGCTCGACCTGCAGTCCCGCGGGATGCTCGAGGACACCCTCGTCGTCTGGGGCGGGGAGTTCGGCCGCACGGTCTACTCGCAGGGCACGCTCACCAAGGAGAACTACGGCCGGGACCACCATCCGCGCTGCTTCACGATGTGGATGGCGGGCGCCGGCGTGAAGCCGGGCATCTCGTACGGGGAGACCGACGACTTCAGCTACAACGTGACCAAGGACCCCGTGCACCTGAGCGAACTGAACGCGACGATCATGCACCTGATGGGCATCGACCACCGCCGCTTCACGTTCAAGTTCCAGGGACTCGACCAGCGCCTGACCGGCGTCGAGGATCGGCGGGTCATCAAGGAGATCCTCACCTGAGCATAAACGCCCAGTCTGAAACTTACGGCGCCCGTGCGGGTTCTGCCGCCTGATGATGCGCGCCTGGCTAACCCTGCTCTGCTGTCTCTCTCTGAAGCTCACGGCCGGGACTGGACGCCCCAACGTGCTCATCGTCATCAACGACGACCAGAGCTGGCTGGAATGCAGCGCCTACGGAAACAGCTCGATGAAGACGCCGCACTTCGACCGGGTGGCCAGGGACGGCGTCCTGTTCCGCCACGGCTACTGCTCGGCGCCCTCCTGCGCGCCCGCCCGGGCGGCGCTGCTGACCGGACGCAATTTCTGGGAGCTCGAGCAGGGGGCCATCATCCAGGCCTGGCTTCCGACCAAATTCGCGACGCTGCCCGAGCACCTCGACCGCGCCGGCTACCGGACGGGCTACACGGGCAAGGGCTGGGGACCGGGCGTGAAGGAACCGACAGGCAGGCGGGCTGACCCTGCGGGACTCGCCTGGAACAGCGCGCGAGTGAAGACGCCGGCGAAAGGCATCTCTCCCGTCGACTACGTCGCCAACTTCCGGCTCTTCCTGGAAGACAAGCCCAAGGGTAGCCCCTTCTACTTCTGGGCCGGACTCACCGAACCGCACGCCCCGTGGGGACCGGACAACCACCAGAAGCTGGGCGTCGGGCTCGGAGACGTGAAGCTGCCGAAGTTCCTGCCTGACACCAAGGGCGTCCGCACCAACCGGGCGAACTACCTCTACGAAGTCCAGCATGCCGACCGCACGCTCGGCGCCTTGCTCGCGGTGCTGGAAGAACGCGGTGAACTCGCGAACACCATCGTCATCGTGACCGCCGATAACGGCACGCCGGTGCCGCGCGCCAAGGCCAACGTCTACGACTGGGGCGTGCACGTGCCCCTCGCCGTCATGTGGCCGGGGCGCGCCCCGGGAGGACGCACCGTGACCGACTTCGTAGGATTCCCCGACCTCGCCCCGACCATCCTCGAGGCGGCCGGCCTGCCGACCGTTCCGGAGATGACCGGACGCAGCCTCCTGCCCATCCTGCTTTCGAACTCCGAAGGCCGCGTCGAACCCGCGCGCGACTTCACCGTGAACGGCCTCGAATGGCACGGCAACCTGCCCCCGGTCGACATCGCCGCGCGGATGATCCGGGACGACCGCTACCAATACCTCGTCAACTACAGCGCGACCCCGCGGGGCAATCCGAATGAGGACGGCCGCAAGCCGGCGGCGAACTTCGAAGCCCATTCCCAGCGGCTCGACACCCTGCCCCTCCTCCGTGGCTATCCGGACCGGCCGGACATCAGGCCCTACTACGAACTCATCCTTTCTCCGCGCCCGCGGGAGGAGCTGTACGACTGCGTCGCGGACCCAGACCAGGTGCGCAACCTCGCCGACCAGCCGGAGTTCGCAGAGATCAAAGGCGCCCTGCGGAATCGGCTGGAGGCATACCAGAAGCGCACCGGCGATCCCCGCATCACGGGGGGACATGGCCCTTTTCACCGCGACCCAGCGCTACGTCGAGAAGCGCAAGGCGGCGGGCTATGACGACGAAGAACGTCACAACCCCAAGGCCGACGCCTCCAAGCAGAAAACAAAATGAGACTCCTTGCCGCCCTGCTCCTGCTGACCCTGTCCGCCCACGCGCGCCCGCCCAACGTCATCTTCATCCTGACCGACGACCAGGGCTGGGGTGACGCGGGATACTTGGGGCACCCCCTCGCGCGCACCCCGAACCTCGACCGTCTGGCGGCCGAGGGCACGGTGATCGGCAACTTCTACGTCAACGGGCCCGTCTGCTCCCCCAGCAGGGCGGCTTTCATGACCGGACAGTATCCGGCACGGCTCGGCTTCCACCACATCACCAGCCGACCCGACGTCAACCAACAGAGGCGGGTGCCGGACTGGATGAACCCCGAGGTGACGACCATCGCGGACGTCTTCAAAAAGGCAGGCTACGCCACCGGCCATTTCGGAAAATGGCACCTGGGCAAGTACGGCGAATCACCTGCGCCGTCCGCCTACGGCTTTGACCGTTCTGCCGTCGTCAGCGGACCGGGAGAGCAGCTGGGCGACAAGAAAATGGTCGCGGGGGAGGATCCGTTCCGCGTCACACAACTGAGTTTCGACCGCGCCATCGCCTTCATGCGGGAGCAGAA
>CAIOPO010000050.1 GCA_903860195.1 uncultured Opitutia bacterium
GCCATGAAGGCGTACTGCAGGAAGACGATGACCCGGCCGCCCAGGGCGTTGCCGGTCAGTCTCTGGATCGTGGCGATGAGCATGTGCCCGCCGTCCAGGACCGGGATGGGCAGCAGGTTAAGGATGGCGAGGTTGATGTTGATCAGGACGGTGAACCAGATGACGCGGCGGATGTCCTCGGAGAGGTTGTAGTAGGTCTTCGAGATCGAGATCACCGAGGCCAGCTGCTTGACCTCGATGTCGGAGTCGCGGTCGAAGAGACGATGGAGGGTCCTGAAGGTGGATGCGACGATGTTGGCGCAGGTCTCCCAGGGCGCGAGGCGGGCCAGTTCGGTCCGGCTGAGGAAGGCCGCGCCGATCTGCGCATGCTCGACGGGCGCGGGGTTGCGGAAGACGGCCTGACGCAGGATGAGGTGGCCGGTCTCGCCGTCGGCGCGGGTCCAGAAGAGCGTCAGGTCGCGCGGCGCCGCGCCCACGGCCTTCGCCATGTCGGCGAGCGAACGGACGGCGGTGAGCTCGCCGGCGTCCACCTTGTCGACCGCGGTCCCGATGCGCAGGGTCTCCGTGAGCGCGGGGTCCTCGGGCGAAACGCCGAGCACCATCAGCCGGTCGCGCGGAGTCTCGCCGGCGGGCGTGACGATGTCCCTGGTCGAGGGGACCAGCACGATCGTCCGGAGCGTCTCGCCGTCGCGGTATTCCACCAGGCCGACGGGATTCACCGTGGGGGCGGACCGCGGCGTCACCGTCACGGTGAGGCGGCGGACCGCGGCGGGCTCGCCTTCAGCGCGCTCCAGCTCGATGCGCCGGGCGGTGGCGCCGCCCTTGCGCAGCACTTCCCTGAATTCCGAGAAATTTCCGATCACGTGCCCGTCGACCGTGAGTACGCGGTCCCCGCGGCGCATCCCGGCCAGGGCCGCGGGCGAACCGGGCGCCGGGTCGCCGACCAGCACCTGGGAGGCGGGCTGCACGCCGATGATGCGCACGTTGTCCCCGCTGCGGCGGTTCAGTTCCGCGCGCGCGGGCCGGACTTCCACCTCGCGGGGAGTCGAGTCCGACGGAGAGAGCACCGTGAGCGAGGCCACCGGCTGGCGGGCGGCGTCCAGACGGTTGCCCAGCATGATCGCCTCCTGGATCTGATTGAAGGTCGTCACGGGCTGTCCGTCCACGGCGAGGATGCGGTCGCCCGCCCTGATGCCCGCGACGAAGGCGGGCCCGGGTTCGGTGCGGCCGAGGCCGAGTTCCGCGAGATGTCCCGCGCCCGTGACCACCGTCTCGGGCACGTAGCCGACGACCGTGCTGCGGGAGCCTTCGGCGACGGGCGTTCCGGTGAACCAGAGCACGCAGGCGAGCGTGAAGGCGAAGATCACGTTGAAGACCGCGCCCATCACGGAGACGATCATCTTGTCCGCGTAGGAGATCTTGGGCAGCTCCTCCGCGCCTTCCGCGGCAGGACCCTCGATGCCTTCCATCTCCGCCAGCTGCGGAAGGGCGACGTAGCCGCCGAGAGGGATGAGGGAGATGCGGTAGTCGACGCCGTCCTTGCCGGTCCAGCCGATGACCTTCGGGCCGAATCCGATGGAGAACCGTTCCACCTTGAGGCCGCGCCGGCGGGCGGCGAGGAAGTGCCCCAGCTCGTGCACGAAGATCGAGCCGCCGAAGAACAGGGCGACGAGCGCGATCCCCCAGATGGAGCTGAGCAGGTCGCTGACGGAAAGGGTGTCCATGAAGTTCAGATTCGGAGCGTCGCCGCGTGCTGCGCCGCGGCCTTCCGGGCCTCGGCGTCGGCCGTGAGCACATCCTCGAGCGAGGCGGGCTCCTGCGTCCAGCCCCTTTCCATCGTGCGGCGCACGACTTCGGCGATGCCGGTGAACCTCAGGCGGCCCTGCATGAAGGCCTCGACCGCGACCTCATTGGCGGCGTTGAAGGCGGCCGGGGCGCATGCGCCCGTGCCGGCGGCCGTCCGGGCCAGGCCCAGGCAGGGATACCGCACGGGGTCCGGAGGGGACATGGTGAGCGAGTGGGCCTTGGTCAGGTCGAGCCCGGGCGCAGGGCAGGGCGGCCGGGCCGGCTGCAGCAGGCAGTCCTGGATCGGGAACGCCATCGACGGCGGGGAGAGCAGGGCCTGCATGCTGCCGTCCGTGAGGGTCACCATCGAGTGGATGACGCTCTGGGGGTGGATGACGACGTCCACCCGCTCCTGCGGGACGCCGAACAGCCAGCAGGCCTCGACGATCTCCAGCCCCTTGTTGGCCATGGTGGCGGAATCGACGGTGACTTTGGGGCCCATGCTCCAGCTGGGATGACGCAGCGCTTCCTCAGGCGTCACGTCCTGCAGGCGATCCAAGGGCGTGTCCCGGAAGGCTCCGCCCGAGGCGGTGAGCACCAGACGCGCCACTTCGGCGCGCGGCCTGCCGCGCAGCAGCTGGTGCAGCGCGTTGTGCTCGCTGTCCACGGGCAGCAGGCGTCCTCCGCCCTGGGCCGCCGCGGCGGTCACGAACCGGCCGGCGAGCACCAGGAGCTCCTTGCTCGCCAGCGCCACGTCCTTGCCGCCGCGCAGCGCCGCCAAGGTCGGGGCGAGGCCGGCCGTGCCGACGACCGCCGAGACCACGGTGCGCACCTCCGGCAGGCAGGCGACTTCGGTGAGGCCCTCGGGGCCGGAGAGGATGCGCGTCCCGGCGGGGAAGGCGCCGGAGGCACGGGCTTCGGCGGCGGCGGAAGGATCTCCGAGCGCCACCGTCCCGACGCCGAACTCCGCGGCCGGACCCACCAGGTCCCGCCACCGTCTCAGCGAGGCCAGGCCCGCCACGCGGATGAGCCCGGGATGGGCCCGCGCCACGGCCAGTGTGGTCGTGCCGATGGAGCCCGAGGCCCCGAGGATGGCGATGGGCCTTGGCTCCATTCGGCGGTGGAATGAGGCAAGCCCGCCCGGACCGGGTGGCAAGCCGGTTCCTCCCCCGGCGGTTCTCCGCTTGCGCCGCCTGCATTGTGCGATTCCCTCTCCTGCCATGTCGACCCAGCCGCAGGACCTCCAGGGTCTCTCCCATCTCGGCAACACCCAGAACCGGCCCCAGCAGACGCTGGAGACCTTCCCCAACCGCAATGCCGGACGGAACTACACGGTGGAGCTCTCCACCGAGGAGTTCACGTGCCTCTGCCCCGCGACCGGACAGCCCGACTTCGCCAAGATCACGATCCGTTACGTTCCCGGTCCGCGCATCGTCGAGTCCAAGTCGCTCAAGCTCTACTTCTGGAGCTACCGCCAGCAGGGGGTGTTCCACGAGCACCTGACGAACAAGATCCTCGACGACCTGGTGGCGGCGCTCGACCCGGTCTGGTGCGAGGTCACCGGCGCGTTCGGCGTACGCGGCGGCATCGGCATCACCGTCCGCGCCGAGCACGGACGTCGGCCCCAGTGAAGCGACGCCCCGCCCAGCCTCGCGAAGGGCAGGGCGAGGCGTGGCCCGGCAGCCGGGCCGTGGCGGAGTTCCTCGCCCGCCAGCTCGAGTCGCGCCGGCTCTCGCCGCGCACCTGCGCCACCTACGGCCGTTCGCTCAGGGGTTTCGCGCGCTGGAAGGACTCCGACGGTGGATGGGACGGCGACTGGTCGCGCCTCACGGCGCGTGACCTGAGGGATTTCGTGATCGAGCGGCAGGCGACCCACGACCGTCGCTCCGTGCACAACCAGGTCTCCGCCGTGCGCGCGTTCCTCACCGACCTCCGTGAACGCGGCGGCATCGACGGGACGCCGGCCGCCGGACTGGTGCTGCCCAAGCTCCCGAAGTCGCTCCCCAAGTTCCTCACGGAAGCCCAGGCGGAGCAGCTGCTCGACGCCGACGCCGGCGCGGGCTCACCCGGCGCCGCGACGGAAGCGGCGCGTGACCAGGCGGTGCTCGAGATGCTGTACGGCGCCGGGCTTCGCGTCTCGGAACTCTGCGGCCTCAAGGGAGGGGACGTGGACCTGGCCTCGGGACTCGTGCGGGTGACGGGCAAGGGCGCCAAGGAGCGTGACGTCCCCGCCGGGGCCGCCGCCATGGACGCCCTGCGGGCCTACTGGGCGCTGCGCGGCGCGCCCGCGCGCGGCGCTCCGGTCTTCCTGGCCGCGCGCGGAGGCGCGCTGCACCCGAGAGCGGTGCAGCTGATGCTCAAGCGGCGGCTGGCCGCGGCCGGCCTGCCGGCCGACCTCACGCCGCACAAGCTGAGGCATTCCTGCGCCACCCACCTGCTTTCCGGCGGGGCCGACCTGCGGCTGGTGCAGGAGCAGCTCGGACACGCCTCGCTCTCGACCACGCAGATCTACACGCACCTGACCGTCCAGCGTCTGCGCGAGGTCCGTCGGAAGGCGCATCCGCGGGCCTGAAAAGGCCTCGCCTCCCCCGAGCGTCGCGGCAATCTCTCCCGCGTGCACGCCGAAGCCGCGCCCGCGAAGCTCAATCTGTCGCTCGCCCTGGTCGGCCGGCGTCCGGACGGCTTCCATGACCTGGTGAGTCTCGTCGCGCCGATCGAACTCGCGGACGAGCTCACTTTCACCCCCGACGGAGCCTGGTCGATCGCCTGCGACGACCCTTCAGTCCCCGCCGACGCCTCCAATCTGGTGCTGAAGGCGGCCGAAGCCTACGCGCGGCGCCGCCCGGACTGCCCGCGCGGCCGGTTCTTTCTCACCAAGCGCGTGCCGCATGGCGCGGGCTTGGGAGGAGGCAGTTCCGACGCCGCCGCCGCGTTGCGGCTGCTCGACCGCGCTTCCGGTTCGCCGCAGGGCGCGGACTTCCTTGAAGCCGTCGCCGGGGAGGTCGGTTCCGATTGCGCCTTCTTCGTCAGGGGCGTGCCGGCCGTGATGCGAGGCCGCGGCGAACGTCTGGAGCCCCTCGCGCCCGGACCGCGTCGCGCCCTGGCCGGGCGGCGGGTGCTGCTGATCAAGCCGCCCTTCGGAGTCCCGACTCCGGAGGCCTACTCCCTTTTCGTCCGATACGGCACGCTTCGCTCGCCCGAGCAGGCCGAGGCCTTGCTCGAGGCCTGGATGGCCAGGCCCGAAGCCGATCCCACCGCCTTGGGCAATGACCTTGAAGGACCGGTCTTCCGCAAGTTCATCGCCTTGCCCGTGGGGCTCGAGTCGGCCGCCGCCGCGGTCCGTCAGCCCTTCCGCATGACCGGCAGCGGCAGCGCCTGCTTCTGCCTGACGCGCGGAGAGCCGGACGTCGACGCCCTGCGTGCGGCACTGCGCCGTTGCTGGGGCCCGGGCGCTTGGGTGGTCGAAACCAGGATCGCCTCCTAGTTTCGGCTTTACTGCCCCCCGTGCCCGCTCCTTGATGCCTCTCACCTGAAACCTATGGGAAGCCTCAAGAAGAAGCGTCGTCTGAAGATGAACAAGCACAAGCGCCGCAAGCGCTCCAAGAACAACCGCCACAAGAAGCGTCTTTGGGGCTGATTGAGGCCCTGAAAAGGGGACTAACGGGCGGCCTGTCGGGCCGCCCGTCCCTTTTTCGGGCTTGCCGACCCCTCCGGCGAGGCCCATTCCTCAACCTTCCAAACCGTCACGAGCCATGCCCCGCGAAACCGTCATCATCGAGTGCACCGAAGCCCGCAAGGAGGGCAAGCGCCCCTCCCGTTACATGACCACCCGTAACAAGAAGCTTTCGCAGGAGAAGGTCGAGAAGCTGAAGTACAACCCCTCCCTGCGCCGCCATACGCTGCACAAGGAGATCAAGGGCTGATCTCCCAGTTCTTCGCTGAGACGGGCCGGCGTTCCTCACGGGACTCCGGCCCCTCTTTTTGAGCCTTAGGCGGACCTTTTCCCTTCGCGCCGTTCCTGCCTCCACCGGGCCCGGTGGTGCCGGGTCCAGTCGATGAGGGCGCGTTCGAAACCGATGTCCCGTCCGGCCTTTTCCGACTCAATCCACTTGTGACGCAGGATCTCCTCACGCTCCGCGAGGAACTCGGCGTAGAGCGAGGACTTGGCGGCCAGGTCGGCCTCCGAACTTCCGGTGTCGCCTCTGTCGCTCATCTGCATCTGAGAGTGACGATTTTTCCTCAGAAATCAAGCCGAGCCGTCGGCTTCTTCACCCCGCGGAAGCCTGCAGTTTGTTCAGGACCGTGAGGGCGATGGACCGGAAGACGCGTGCAGGATTGCCTTCGGGATGGCTGATGACGGCTGGAATGCCGTGGTCGCCTCCCATCCGGACCGCCGGATCGAGCGGGACTTCCCCGAGCAGTTCGGTGTCCAGGGCTTCGGCGACCTTGAGCCCTCCGCCCTGGCCGAACAAGTGCTGACGTCCTCCGTCGGCCGTCTCGAGGTAGCTCATGTTCTCGGCTACGCCGAGCACGGGCACGTTGACCTTGCTGAACATCGAGGCTCCGCGCAGGGCCACCGACACCGCGGCCGTCTGCGGCGTGGTCACGATCACCGCGCCTGACAGCGCCATCGCCTGCACGATGGAGAGCTGGGCGTCGCCCGTGCCCGGCGGCAGGTCGATCAGCAGGACGTCCAGTTCCCCCCAGCGCACGTTGGTCGCGAACTGCGAGATGGTCTTCATGACCATCGGCCCGCGCCAGATGACCGGGGCGGATTCGTCGATGAGCAGGCCCATCGAGATGACCTTGACCCCGAAGTTCTCGGGCGGAATGAGCACCTCGCCGTCGATCATCGGCCGGCCCGCCACCCCCATCATGAGGGGCACAGAGGGTCCGTAGATGTCGCAGTCCATGAGCCCGACCCGTCCCGGCCGGCCGGCGTCCGTGAGTGAACGGGCGAGGGCGCAGGCAAGATTCACCGCGAAAGTGGACTTTCCGACCCCGCCCTTGCCGCTGGCGACCGCCACGATGTGCTTCACTCCGCCCACTCCGGCGTCGGCCGGCGCCTTGGTCGGCGGGGCGGCCGGGCCGGTCTTCGGCACGGTGACGGTGATGGCGATTTCGGGCTTTTCCGCGCCGAGCGACCGCAGCGCGGCCTCGATGTCGGCGTAGAGCTTCTTGGGCACCTCGGGGTCCGCCGTCGTCACGGCCAGTCCGACGGAGACCTTGCCCTCGGCGGAGACGTCGACGCCCTTCACCAGTCCGAAGGCCACGATGTCGCGGCTGTACCCGGGGTAGCGGACGCCCGCCAGGGCCCTTCGCACGGATTCCGGATCGAGCGGCATGAGCAGGATTGAAGTCCCGCCCCCCGCCGGGTCAAACTGCTAACCTTCCTTTCGCCCGCCGCCATGAACCGACTCGCTCTCCTCCTCGCCGTCCTCTTCCCCGCGCTCGCCCTGCCGCAGGGCAACGTCGTCGTGGCGGATCCGGTGGACGCGGAACTGCAGCGCGGACTGGTCTCCGTGTCCGTCGTGTGCGACGACGAGCGGCTCGCGCCTCTCGTGCAGTATGCGCTCTCGCTCCACGGCGCCATCAGGCTCCAGTCCGCCGGCGCCGCCCGGGTCGTGATCAGCCGGCAGGGCACGGGCGCGACCGTCGCTTGCGACGTCGCCCGTTTCGCCTTCCAGCAGGAGGTGCGCGGCCGCGACGAGGAGGATCTCGCCCTGCAGGCCGCCGACGCGGTCATCGTGGGCGTCGGGCGCGCGCTGAAGCTCCGTCCGCTCTACGCCGGCACCAAGGTCGCCTTCACCTCGCGCGGCACCGGGCACAACGAGGTCTGCAAGACCACCCTGGTGCGCGCCCGCACGCTGCTCCTGACCTCCTACCGCAACACCTCGATCGCTCCCCGCTGGAACAACGACGGCACGCGCATCAACTTCATCTCCTCCCTCGACGGCTTCCCCGGCCTGTACACGACCAACGGCGTCGGCGCTCCGCGTCCCCTCCTCACCGGCGTGCGCGGCGCCATCGGCGCGGCCAGCTCGGGTCCCGACGGACGTCTGGTCTTCGTGTCCTCCAACAAGGGCACGATGGACGTGTACGTCGCCGACGCCGCGGCGAAGGGCGCGAAGCGCATCATCACCGCCGCCGGCTCCCAGACCGTGAACGCCGATCCCGCCTGGTCGCCTGACGGCACGAGGTTGGCGCTCACCAGCGGACCGACCGGCCGTCCCGGCATCTATCTCGCCTCCGCCGCCGGGGGCGCGCTGTCCCGCCTGAACACCGGCTACGCCTACGCCACCGAGCCCCGCTGGAATCCGGTGGAGAACAAGCTGATCTTCACCTTCCAGTCCGGCCGACTCGGCCTGGCCGTGGCGGATCTCGCCGCCGGCACGGTGCAGGAGGTGCCGGCCGCGAGCGCCCTCGACCTCTCGCACGCGTCCTGGTGCGCTGACGGACGTCACGTCGTCGCCACGCAGGCCAGCCGCAGCAGCTCGTGGCTCGCCGTCGTCGACACCGTCTCCGGCAAGGTCACGCGGTTGACGCCGCCCCAGCTCGGCGACTGCTCTCAGCCCGACTGCTGGACCCGGCGCAACTGAGTCCGCCTCACTGGACGGGACTCAGGATCGGCGGAATCGCCGACTCCGCCGGGCGCATGAACACCTCGCCCTTGAGGATGACCGACATCGGCACCTCCTGCCCCACCTTGTAGCTCTCGAACGTCCGCTCGTCCACGAGGAGCAGGACCGAATCGGAATCCTTCTCGCGCGCGAGGGAAAGGAAGTGCCAGCGGGGGGAACGCCGTTCGATGGACAGCTCGCGGCCGCCCACGCGCAGTTTGGCGGCGAGGCGCCTGTCGCCGGAGACGGGCTTGTCCACCACCTTGTAGCGCTCACGGAGCAGGAAATGCTCCACGGTCAGCGGTTCGCTCCTCAGCTCCCGATGGATCATGAAGGGAGAGCCCCAGGGGAGATGGACGGGGTCTCCGTTGATGCGCGTGACGACCAGTATCTGGCGTGACGCGGCGGCCTCGTCCAGTTTCGCCACCTCCTCCAGCGTGAAGCCGCCGTCATTCCCCAGCGGGATCTCCTTGCCGCCGACCGCCAGCGCCCAGGCGGCGAGCTCGGCGCCGGGGCCGGCGTTGAAATCGCTCCACATCCGACGACGGGCCTCCGGATCCACGTTGATCCGGACCCGGTCGTGGAGTTCCCGGATCCTCTCGCCGTAGGCCTTCAGCTCGACTCCCCATGCCTTCGTCGCGGGGTTGGCGGAGGCCTGGGCCGCCCGGAATTCCACGCGTTTGGCCGCGGTCTCCAGTTCGTTGACGCGGATCTGGCGGAGGTCGTTGCGCAGCTTGTCGGAGTCAGGGTTGCCGGGCAGTTCCGGAAGCGAGCGCAGCAGTTCGTTGCGCAGGGTCTCGAAGCCGGCCTGGTCCAGCATGGGCGAGAGCACGGTCTCCAGGACCGCCGACTGGGCCGTGACCTTGTCGGCGATGGCCTGCGGCATCGGCGACGGCAGGACGATCGCCTTCACGCCGGGATCGAGCGAGATCTTCCATTTCCCGACCCTTTCGGCCAACGGCGCGAGGTTGGCATGTCCGGTGATCCGGAACGAGCGAGCCGGGTCCGGCTTGATGCGTGCGGACAGCACGGGTCCGGCGAGGGCGCCTCCCGCGGGCCGCGCGAAGACGAGCCCCTCGACGGTCTCCTTGAGCTTGGCGAACTGGGCGACTTCGCGATCAAGGTTGCGCGCCTGATTGAGCGGCTTCTCCTCCGGCTTCAGGATCGCGTCGGCCGCCGCCACGAAGGGCCGGTCGGCCCAGGTGCGCAGGCCGAAGTAGGCGCCCAGGGCCAGGCCGCCGATCAGTCCCGCCAGTCCTGCCCAGCGGTGCCGGGCGATGCGGGCGCGGAGCTTGCGCTCGTGGTCGTCGATCATCGCCTGGGCCTGGGCGCGGTCGAGCTGGTCGATGGAGACGGAGTCCGCCAGTCCGTAGACCAGGAGCCGCCGGCGCTGGTCCACGTCCACGTCCGCGCGCTCCTCGGCCTCCGAGGCCTCCTCCTTGCGCGCGCGGTTGACCTTGAGCTTGCTGCCGAAGCTGAAGTGGTTCGAGAGAGGTTCCCATTCCGTCGAGCCGGCGGGCGCGCAGAGCGTGTCGGCGGTGAGCTCCCCCCGGGCGATCATCTCCGCGATCTCGGTTTCGGAGTGGGGCCCGCGGACCTGGTCGTTGATGAATAGCGCGAATTGACGCATGTCGGGGGTGGGGACGCCCTCGTCCAATCGTTGCGGCGGGGCACGGCCTAATCAAGCCGGATTGCCCCTCTTACTCTTTGCCAACGCGTCCCGCCCTCCACTAGTCTGCGCTCTCCGATGGCAGAGCAGGGCGTCAACCAGTCCCAGAAGCAGGTGCAGGGCATCGTGCTCACGCCCCAGCTGCGCCAGTCGCTGCGCATCCTCCAGGTCCCGGCGGCCGAGCTGCGGCGCGAGCTGGCGGAGGAGCTCGCCGCCAATCCGCTGCTCGAGGAGGTCGAGGGGGGCTCCTCGGAGCCGCTGGAATCCCCCCCGGAGCCGGAGGCTTCCTCGGAGGAGGAGGGGCAGGGCGAGCTGCGGCTCGGCGATGATGACTTCGACGCGCTCCGCCGCATGAAGGAGGACTGGGATGAGAGCTATTATGAGGAGGTCCGCTCCCAGGGCTATTCTCAGGAGGATGACGAGCGCCGGCGCCACATGTTCGAGTCGCTGACCGGTGAGACGTCCCTCGCGGAGCACCTTTCCGAACAGGCGCGGACGGCTTCCGACGACCCCGCGGTCACCGACGCGCTGCGGCTGCTCATCGCCTCGCTCGACGAGCGCGGCTTCCTCGAGGAGGACCTCTCCTCCATCGCCCTGCGGAGCGGGCAGTCCTACGAGGCCGTCGTGACGGCCCACTCGCTGCTGCTCGGCTTCGACCCTCCCGGCGTCGGCGCCCGGGACCTGCGCGAATGCTTCCTCGCCCAGCTCCGTCAGCGCGGCCGGGGCGCGTCCCCGGCGGCCCGGCTGGTCTCTGACGCGTGGGAGGCCCTGATGGCGCGCCGTCTCGACGAATGCGGACGGATCCTCGGCGTCGGTCCGGACGAGGTGCGGGAGGCGCTCGCCGAGCTCTCGCGCCTGGAGACCGTGCCTTCGCGGCAGTATTCGCGGGACGAGAACCGCGTCGTCGTCCCCGACGCCGTCGTCACTCCGGACGGCAAGGGCGGCTGGAAGGTCGTCATGGACGACCGTCACGTCCCCCGGCTCCGGCTGGCCCCGGCCTACAAGGACATGCTGGCGGGCGCCTCGCTGGGCGAGAAGGAGCGGGCCTACATCCTTGAGCGCATGAAGCAGGGCAAGTTCCTCATCGGCGCCATCGAGGAGCGTCAGCGCACCGTGGAGCGCCTCGCCCGCATCATCCTGGAACGTCAGGCTGACTTCTTCGAGCACGGCCCCTCCCGGCTGCGGCCGCTCACCATGGCCGACGTCGCCAAGGAGATGGAGGTCCATGAGACCACCGTCGGCCGCGCCGCCGCCAACAAGTGGATGCTCACTCCCCACGGCCTGAGGGAGTTCCGCTGGTTCTTCACCTCCGGCGTCGCCACCGCCGACGGCGGTTCCGTGGCCCAGGAGGGCGTGCAGGAGATGATCGCCGACATCCTCGCCCGTGAGAATCCCGCCGCGCCCCTGGCGGACGAGGCGATCACGGCCGAACTGCAGAAGCGCGGCGTCCGGATCGCCCGGCGCACGGTCGCCAAGTATCGCGAGGCCCTCGGTCAGCCGGCCGCCCACCTGCGCCGCCGGCGGCTCTGAGCCCGCTCAGAGCCGAGTCAGCAGGGAGCCCCAGCCGAAGTTCGCCATGTCCGGGAAGATGAACTGGACGCCGACGGTGCGTCCGTCGGACAGCCGCGCGTGCCCCGCGATGACGGGAAGCCCCGCGAGCGCGGCGGGCGCGTTGAGCGCCAGCAGGGAGGAGCGGGCGCGTTCGTCCGCCTCCTTCTTGGTCAGCGCCGGTCCCGGCGTGGACAGCGCCGCGACGAAGTGGGCGCGCCGGAACACCGCGCGGAAGGCCTCCACCATCCGGTCGCGCACGGCCTCCGCCTGACGGAGCTCGTCCGGCGTGCGGCGTCGCCCGGCGTCCAGGCGGCGCCAGACCGCCGGGTCGTATTCCGCCTTGCGCCGGTCGAGCCAGGCGGCGTGCACGCGCGCGGCGGACGACGCGCCGATCACGGGCCAGGCGGACGCGGCTCCGGCGCAGGCCATGCGGAGCAGTTCCGCCGCCGAGCGGTCCTCCTGGGCTCCCGCCTGCGTCGCCGTCTCCCTCGCGGCGGCCAGGCATTCCGGAGCGGCGCCCAGTCCGAAGTCGCCGGCCCAAAGTCCCTTGCCGGCGGGCGGGGCCTCCCCGAGCACCGCCGCGGAGACCTGGCGCAGGTCGCGGGGCGTGCGCGCGATCCAGCCCTGCGCGTCGTATCCCGGCGAGAGCGGGAACATGTCGCCGACCGGAGCCACGTCGGGCGAGAGCCGCAGTCCCCACACGCCGCAGTGTCCGCAGGGCACGCGGATCGAGCCGGCGGTGTCGCTGGCGAGCGCGAAGGGGACCAGCCCGCGCGCCACCGCGAAGGCGGAGCCCGAGCTGGAGCCTCCGGAGAGGCGGTCCGCGAGGAAGGGATGGGGGCAGTCGCCGAAGTGCGGATTCTCGCCGGAGAGCCCCAGCGCGAACTCGTTCAGCTGCGTCCGTCCGCATTCCACCGCGCCCGCGTCGTCGCGGAAGGCGGCGGGCAGCGTGGAGTCCCGGGCCGCGGGCCCCAGCTCCTCGGCGAGGAACCGTGAGCCGGCGCCGGTCGTCTGTCCGGCGCGGAAGTAGACGTCCTTGGTGAGGAAGGGCACTCCGCCGAGCGACGACTCGCGCCGAGGCCAGGCGGCCTCGAACCTCCTCACCAGTTCCCGCGCGTCGGGCAGTCCGCAGAGCGCGGCGCGCTGCTCGGCCCCGTCGACGTGCCCGAGCCGGATGAGGAACTCCTCCGCCGCCATGCGCGGCCCGCGGGTGAGCGTGAACTCCCTCCAGTCCTCGACGGATTCCGGGTGCCTGCTCACAGGTCGATCGGCACGCCCGGCTCGGGGTCGTGCACCCGCGCGCCCGGCAGCGCCGCCGCGAGCGCCTCCTTCATCCAGGCCCGGGCCGGCGGATCGCCGTGGGTGAGCACGACGTCCTTCGGCGCCAGGTCGCGCGCGAATTCCACCAGCTCCTCCCGGTCCGCGTGCCCGCTGAGATGGAAGCGTTCGACCTGCGCGCGGAGCGTGGCCTCATGGTCCAGGCCGCGGAACTTGAACTTGTCGCCCGGGCTCATGCCGATGAGCTCGCCGCCCGGCGTGTCGGGATCGCAGTAGCCCACGAAGAGCACCGCGTTCTCCTCGTGGTCCAGCATGTTGGCGGCCACGCGCCAGGAGGGCGTCTTCTCCACCAGCATGCCGCTGGAGAGCACGTAGATGCCCTGGTCGGGCATGTTCCTTCCCGGCTGCACGAACTTGCGGGACAGGGGCGTCACGCCGAGGTCGCGCAGCACCGCGCGGTCGAACTTCACCTGACGGGTCTTGCGCGAGGCCTCATGCAGGTAGTCGCAGAGGTCGAGTCCCAGTCCCGAGCAGAAGACCGGCACGTCCGCCAGTTCGCCCTCCGCCGCGGCCTCCTCGAGGAAGAGCAGGATCTCCTGCATGCGTCCGAAGGCGAAGGCGGGGAGCAGGCAGGAGCCGCCCCGGTCGATGACTTCGTTGATGGACCGCAGCAGCCTCCGTTCCTCGGCGGCGCGGCCGCCCGAGGACACGGTCGTCGTGGCGCCCCGGGTGCACTCCATCACCAGCGTGTCGACCGGCTTCCGGGGGAAGTCGGCGCCGGCCACCGTCCGCTGCGGCTGGAAGTGCACGTCGCCCGTGAAGAAGTGGCGCCGCCGGCGGTGCTCGACGAGGCATCCCACGGCGCCCGCGACGTGTCCCGCCAGATGGAAGGAGAAGGCCAGCTCCTCTCCGCCCCGGCCGATCACGCGGGGCGTCGCCAGCGGCGCCGCCGAGAGCGCGTTCTCCACGCGCTCGACGTCCTTCTCGAGGTAGAGGGGGTAGTCGGCCAGTCCCGTCTCCTCGCGTTGCCGCATCATCACGCGCACGGAGTTGTTGAGCAGGCGGCGGGCGAAGAGCGTGGTGGCGGCCGAGGCGAAGACGCGCGCGGAGGGGTGGGCGCGCAGGAGCAGCGGCAGGGAGCCGAGGTGGTCGAGGTGGCAGTGCGTGAGGATGACGCCGTCGAGCGGGGCCTGGACGAGGTCGAGCCTGGGCAGCGCCTTGCGTCCCTCCAGCTTGGGGTGCAGTCCGCAGTCGAAGGCGATGCGCAGGCCGCCGAATTCGGCCAGCAGGCAGTTCGCGCCGATCTCACGGCCGGAGTTGAGGTCCGTCAGTCGCATGCTTTCAGGAGTCGGAAGGGGGAGGGGTCATCTCGAAGGGCGGGATCCGCACGAAGATGCGCTCGCCGTGGCCGGTGACGCCGTGGAAGGCGCCCTCCGCGCGCACGCGCCCGCCCGCCAGGTGGTGGCTGCTGTAGGAGAACTTCTCGCCCGGCGCGAGCAGCGGCGACTTGCCGACCACGCCGTCCCCTTCCACGACCTGCACGCTGCCGTCCTCGGCCCGGAGGACCCATTTGCGCCCGACGATGCGGACGGTCTCGGTGGAAAGGTTCAAGATGCTCAGGAAGTAGGCGAAGGCGTGCGGCGTCTCGGGCGGGGCGTCGGGGAGGACCTGATGGACCACCCGGTCGACGGTGACCCTGAGGCCGGGGAGCTCCTTGCCGCTGGATTGCACTGCTTCCAGCCAATCCGAGGGGGTGCCGCATAGGAAGCCAAAACGCCCCCTTGCGGGACCTTACCTTCTTGCCCCCCGGCGGGGCTCGGTTTGGATGTCCGACCCCGATGTCCACGTTCGCCGAACGCAAGCGCACGATCCGGCGCGTCCCGGTCAAGTGGATCGTCCTGGCGGCCTACGTGCTGCTGGTCCTCCTTTCCCGTTGGGTGACTTCCGCCGACCGGCAGGCCAAGCCGGAGAAGGCCCACCGCGTCGAACTGAGGCAGATCCCGGCCGCGTCGGAAAAGGCCCTTCCCATCGTCGTGATCCCGCGGCTTCCGGACGGAGGCCGCGAATGGAACCGGACCGCCGTCGACCTCGTCAAGACGGCGAGCCTGGCCCGGGAGCGGGGTCCGGTCTACGCCGCCCGTTGGCCCACCGCGCATCACCGCTCGAGGGAATCCATGAGCGTGGGACATTTCGCGGCGGACATCCTCGCCGCGCTTGAGAGCCAGCTCGGCGCCGGCCGCTTCCATCTGGTCGGCGAGGGCATGGGCGGGATGGTCGCGCTGGAGCTCGCCTCCCGGCATCCCGGCCGCGTCGCCTCCCTGACGCTCATCTCCGCCCCCGGCGCGCAGGAATACACCCTGCTTGGCAACGCGGTGGCCAACAAGTTCGTCTACTTCTTCCACCATCTGCCGTTCGTGCTGCTGGACGTGGCGACCCCCCATTTCGGACTGGCCGACCAGATCCCCTACAACCGCGGCTACTCGGGCGTGTTCTTCGACAGCGACCTCTCGGAGGCCAAGGCCGCGCTGCGCGGCTGGAACGGACCCGCGCTGATCGTCCATGGCCGGTCCGACTGGATCACGCCGGTCGACGCCGCCCGTTATTCCGCCCGGCTGATGCCGCAGGCGAAGTTGGTCGAGCTGGAAGGCGGACATGGTCCGGACTTGGCCGTCGCCGCCGCGTCCGAGGTCATGCGTTTCATCGCCGACGCCGACGCCGGCAAGGCCCCCGTCCGCCCCGCTGCGGTGCCGGCCGCCGAGCGCTACCCCGAACTGGTGGCCTCCGGAGGCGCGCGCTTCTGGATCCTCGTCCTGATCATCATCCTCTGCACCTTCGTGGCCGAGGATCCGACGTGCCTGGCCTCCGGCCTGCTCGCGGCGGAGGGCATCATCGGTTTCTGGTGGGCGGCGCTGGCCTGCACGGTGGGCATCTTCATCGGCGACATGGTGCTGTACGCGCTCGGCCGCTGGCTCGGCCGCGGAGCGCTGCGTCGCGCGCCGCTCAAGTGGATCGTGAAGGAGCATGAGATCGACCGGATGGCCGGCTGGTTCGGCTCGCCCCGCGGTCTGCTGGTCATCGTGAGCTCGCGCTTCATCCCCGCCAGCCGCGTGCCCACCTTCGTCACCGCGGGCATCCTCCGTCTCGGCCTGCCGCGGCTCGCGCTCCTGCTCTTCGTGGCCGCCCTCGTGTGGACGCCCGTGCTGATGCTGCTCGGCAGCGCCCTGGGGCCGCCCTTCATGGAGCAGTTCCCGCGGTACAAGCAGTATGCCGCCTGGATCGTGATCGGGCTCTTCGCGCTGATCTGGTTCCTCACCCACTGGGTCATCCCGGCCCTCACCTGGCGCGGCCGCCGGGAGATCGTGATGAAGATCAGGCGCCTTCTCCAGCCCTCCGGCTGGCCGTCCGCCGTCCTCTTCCTGCCGGTGCGCCTCGGCGTCGCGCTCATCAGCCTGCGCCACCGCAGCCTCACCGCCTTCGCCTCCGCCAACCCCTCCTTCGGACGCATCGGCGGCTTCACCGGCGATTCCCGTTCCCTGCTGATGCGGCCCTTCCAGCGTGATTCGCGCTGCTGCCCGACGCTCGCCCTCTCCTCCGACGATTCCTCGGACGAGCGCGTGCGCGAGGCGCTCGCGTTCTCCGCCGAGCACGGCTTCCCCTTGGTCTGCAAGCCCGAGGTCTCGGAGAACGGCGCCGGACTGCGCATCGTGCGCGACGGCGTCGCGCTCGAGCGGCTCATGCGCGCCGCCGAAGAGGACGTGGTGCTCCAGCCCTTCGTCCGGGGCCGCGAGTTCGAGGTGGTCTGGCGGCGCAATCCGGGACGCGACGACGGACGGATCATGGCCATCGTCGAGAAGCGGGCCGTGACGGTGCGCGGCGACGGCGAGCAGACGCTGGAGGAGCTCATCTGGCTCGACGACCGCGCGGTCGCGCGCGCGGCCCTCTTCCTGCGCTGCCACTCGCGCGAACTGACCCGCGTGGTGCCGGCCGGGGAGACGGTGATCCTCAACCCCACGGGAAGCTACGGCCACGGCGCCCGCTGCGTGCACCGTCCCGACCTGCTCACGCCCGAGCTCGACGCCGCGGTGACCTCGTTCGCCAAGCGGTTCCCGGGGCTCCATTTCGCGAGGTTCGACCTCTTTTCGTCCTCCACGGAGGAGTTCCGTGCCGGACGTTTCACCTGCACCGAGGTCGGCGGCTGCTGCCAGGTCTCGAGTCTCATCCGCGACGGCTCGCTGCGCTTCACGCGCTCCTACGGCGCCGTCTGGGACCAGCTGCGCGCCTGCATCGACGCCGGCGCGGCCAATCTCGCCCAGAACGTCCGCCCGGTGCCGCTCGACGAGCTGATGGCGCGCTGGAGCGAGGCCAACGGCCGGGCCGACCGCTTCGCGGTCTCCGAGGACTGAGGTTCAGCGCGCGTTGAAGACGTGGCAGAGCGCCGCGGCCGCGGCGTCCGCCTCGTCCGGCGGCAGCTCCCGGGACAGGCCGAGGGCGGCGCTCACCATGCGCCCCACCTGGGGCTTCGAGGCCCGGCCATGGCCCGTCACGGCCTGCTTGATGCGGGCCGGCGCGTATTCCGTGACTTTCAGTCCGAGCTGGGCGACGGCTCCCAGGGCGGCCCCGCGAGAGGCGCCCATCGCCTGGGCGGTGCGGAAGTTCTGCACGTAGATGGTGCCTTCGACGGCGACTTCGCTCGCGCCGTGCTCCCGGGCCAGGCGTTCGGATTCCGCCGCGATCCGGCCGAGGCATTCGGCCTGGCTGAGCTTCGCGGACAGTCGGAGGGTGAGGGAGGCGAGCAGAAGCGGCGACGGACCGCGCGCGTCGATCACCGCCAGGCCGGTGCCCCGCAGGGAAGGGTCGATGCCCAGGACCACCGCCCGGCAGCCCCGTGAAGAGGTGACGGCCGGCTGGCTCGCCGGTTTCCTTTTCTTCAGGCTCACGATCGACCCGACGGTTCCCCCCTTGAGGCGGGCGGTCCAGAGGTCTCGGGCGGATCGGGCCATGGCCGGATGTTCCAAGCGGGCCTCACCGACCGCCACCAAAAATCTCCGTGAGTTGCCATGCGGCCGCCGACGGCCTATCTCTGACCGCATGCGGGCGACGCTGGCGGCCATCCTGATGGGCTCTTCCCTCGCCGCCGCCGAGCCGGCGGTGGTCACGCGGGCCGCGCCGAAGGCGCCGCCGGTCGAGCTCAAGCCGTCCGCCAGTCTGCCGAAGTCCGTGTTGCCCGAATGTTCGGGCCTGTGGGCCAGCCCCTCCATGCCGGGCGTCTTCTGGGCCGTGTCCGACCATGGGCCCAAGCCGCGTCTCCTGCCCGTCCGCGCCGACGGATCCTTCCCTGAGCACCAAGGCGCGGCCTGGACGGGGGTCGAGGTGTCCGGCGCCATGCGCTCCGACTGGGAGGCCGTGGCCGGAGAGCCGGGTGGGCGCATGGTGGTGGCCGACGTCGGCAACAATCTTTCGCTCCGCAAGGAGCTGCAGCTCTACGTGCTGCAGGAACCGGCGCGGGGCGCTTCCGCCGTGGAGGCCCGTCGCATCGCCTTCAGCTGGCCGGACCAGAGCGTGTTTCCCGACCCGGAGCTGGCGCACGACTGCGAGGCGGCGTTCTTCCGCGGGGGCAGGCTCTACCTGCTCACCAAGCACCGGCGGGACACGCTCACCGACCTCTGGAAGCTGGAGATTCCCGCCGCAGGCGCGAAGGCCCAGCCGGTCAAGGTCGGCCGTTTCGACGCCCTGGGCATGGTGACGGACGCCTCCGTCTCGCCCGACGGCACGAAGCTCGCGGTCCTGACCTACCGGTTCATCTGGGTCTTCGACCTGCCCGCGGAAGGCGATGACCTCTTTTCCGGCCGGGCGGCCGGCGCCGCCTTGTCCCCTCCCTTGCTCTCGTGGCAATTGGAGGGATGCGCCTGGGCGGACGCCGCGACGTTGCTCATCGCCAGCGAGCAGGGCGACCTCTTCCGGCTGCCCTTGGCGAAGCTGGGCGCGGTGAAGTGACCTCATGAAAAAGGGGCGGACCGCGGTCCGCCCCCGATTCAAGGCCCGAGGCGAGGTCAGAGCGACTTCGCGGCGGTCACGACCGCTTCCTTCGTGATGCCGAGTTCCTTCATCACGACGTCGCCCGGGGCCGACAGGCCGAAGGTGTCGGTGCCGATCGCCTTGCCGGCGAGCCCGACGTGGCGACCCCAGGTCGAGGTCACCCCGGCTTCGATGCTCACCCGTCGGGCGCAGGAGGGAGGAAGCACTTCGTCGCGGTAGGACTTGGGCTGACGGGCGAAGACCTCCATCGAGGGCATGGACACCACGCGCACGCCGGCGCCGAGCTCCTCCGCCGCGGCCAGCGCGTGCTGGAGCTCGCTGCCCGTGCCGATGAGCACATGCGTGAGCGCCGCGGACTCCCGTCGGGCCACGTAGGCGCCCTTGAGCGTCCCTTGGCGACGTTCCGCGGCGGGGATGGCGTCGAGCGAAGGCACGTTCTGCCGGGAAAGGATGAGCGCCAC
>CAIOPO010000051.1 GCA_903860195.1 uncultured Opitutia bacterium
CTTCGGCGCCTCGAGCGAATTGCCCATGTTGACGCCCCGGCCCAGCCGACGCGCCTGCTCGAACACGTCGGCCCCGAAGCAGAGCGGTGCGAGGAGCAGCAGGAGGAGGCGGCGGGGCATGCCGGGAGACTGCCCTTCGCCGTCCCGCCGGAAAACAAAAAAGCCGCACGGGACCGTGCGGCTTGAAAAGTGAGCTCGGGGCGGGCGTTATGCCTGACGCCTGAAATAGTCGATGGTCCGTGAAAGGCCCTCGGAAAGTTCAACCTTGGGACGCCAACCGAGAATCCTCTCCGCCTTCGAGATATCCGGCTTCCGCTGCTTGGGGTCGTCGGCGGGCAGCGGCATGCGGACCAACGGCAGTCTTGAACCCGTGAGCCTCTGGACCTCGGCGGCGAGCTCGAGCATCGTGAACTCGACGGGATTCCCAAGGTTGACCGGACCGGGATTGCTGCCCAAGGCGATCACCCGCAAGAGGCCCTCGATCAGGTCGTCGACGTAGCAGAAGGAGCGCGTCTGGCTCCCGTCTCCGCTGATGGTGAGCGGCTTGCCGGAAAGCGACTGCACGATGAAGTTTGTGACCACCCTGCCGTCGTCTCCGCGCATCCGTGGGCCGTACGTGTTGAAGATGCGGATGATGCGCGCGTCGACCTTTCCCAGTCGGGTGAAGTCGGAGCAGAGGGTCTCGCCCATGCGCTTGCCTTCATCGTAACAGGCGCGCGGACCCAGGGTATTGACGTTGCCCCAATAAGTCTCGGGCTGAGGATGGACCAGCGGGTCGCCGTAGATTTCAGAAGTCGAGGCCTGCAGCAGCACGGCATTGTGCCGGGCGGCGTTCTCGAGGGCGTGAAGCGTGCCGATGACGGCCGTCTTGGCGGTGTTCACCGGCTCCTCCTGATAATGCGGCGGAGAGGCCGGGCAGGCGAGGTTGCAAAGGACGTCGCAGGCGATGTCGAAGGGCTCGATGACGTCGTGGCGGACGAACGTGAAGCCGGACATGGATGCGAGCCAGTCGACGTTGACCTGACGCCCGGAGTGCAGGTTGTCCAGGCCGATGACCTGATGGCCCTCGGCCAGAAGCCGGGCGCAGAGATTGGACCCGAGGAATCCGGCGGCGCCGGTGACGAGGTATTTCATGGGAAGTTCACAGGGACAGCCGGCGGACGATGTCCTCGGCGGAGGCGGCGAAGGCCTCGGGGCCATGGGAGCTGGCGACGGAGACCGACGCCGAGAACGCCAGGCTTAATTGCTCCGTGGGCGCTTCGGCCAGCTTTAGCAGGGAGGCTGCCATTGAGCGGACGTCTCCGGTGCGGAAGACGGCGGCGTTGGCGGAAGTGGCAAAGTCGTGCCTGGAGCCGATGGCCTCGGACAACAGCAGCTGGCAGCCGGAGAGCGCCGCCTCGTGGACCACCAGTCCCCATGCCTCGGAAAGACTGGGCAGCGCGAAGATGCGCGCAGACCTGTACAGCGCCCCCAGTTGCTCAGGTTGGACGAAGCCGTTTACCTCAATCCGGGGGTGAATGGGAATCAGCTCCTTGAGCGGCCCGCTGCCGTACATCTCCAGCTTCCACTCGGGCAGCGAATCCGCCACGGAGAGAAACGCACGGGCCAGCTGGACGCACTGCTTCCGCTCGACGTATTGTCCCACGAAGAGGATGCGCTTGGGGCGCTGGTCGAGCGGCGGACCGGCGAAAAAGATCGAAGGGTCGGCCCCGTACATGCCCTCCCAGATGCGCTCATCCGGGACGCCATACCATCGGGCGAGCCGTCGGCCGGACTTGCCGGGGACGAATACCGCGGCGAACTTTCGGCGCTGGAAGATCCGGTACCAGGGCGCGCCAAACATCTGACGGAGATCTCCGCGCCAGTTGTTGTCCATCAGCAGGCACACTTTGCCGCCGGCCGCACGGACTTCATCACCCAGGGAGCTGAAGGCAGGATATGCCCACCCGGACTGGAAGAAGACGTCGGGGACCTCGAGCCCAAGCCGGCTCCAGGAGGCGGGGACTTCGGCGTCCACCCAGTGGACCGGGCGGCCGAGTGAGCGCTCCATTCCCTCGACAGGCACGGAAGGCCTTGAGCCGATGACGGGGCAGTCCAATTTCGAGCGCCGGAGAACCGCGGCGATCTGCCGGGCCGCGTACTGAGGCAGCCCGTGCCATGAAAAGGCGGCCTTCATTGTTCAAGAGAAGAGTCGATGAACCGCCTGCACCAGGCTTCGACGGCGGCCAGGGCGAACAGAACGTAGGACGCGTCGATTCGGCCGGAGCTGTTGGCCTCCACGAGCCGACGCACCGCAACGGGGTCAAAAATGCCCCTGCGTCGGACCGAATCCTCTCCGAGGTAATCCCGCAAAAGCCGGCCTTCTCCGTCGGCCAGATGGCGTCTGATCGGCGCGCCCATGCCGGTCTTCGGTCGCCTGAGAATCTCCTCAGGCAGGACGCCGCGCATGGCCTCCCGGAAAATCCACTTTCCCGTCAGGCCTCGCAGCTTCAGGTCTTCGGGCAGACGGGAGACCAGGCTTACGAGATCGGGGTCGAGCAGGGGCGCCCTCACCTCGACTCCGACGGCCATGGACATCTTGTCGATGTAGTTCAGGTTGTGGTCGCAGAGAAAATGGGTGGCGTCGAGCAGCAGCATGCGGTCCAGGTCCGATGAGCCGGCGGGCGCCAAGTCCAGCGTCTTCCTCAGGGCCAAATCGGGGTCAGGAAGCGCGCCGGAGCGCCTGACGTCAGCCGACCATAGCGCGGAAAGTGAATCGCGTTCGATCCACTGATGGTAGGCGACCATCCTGCTTTCCGGCGACTCTCCCGCCCGGTTGAGCCCCTTGCGGAGCCGTCGCGCCCAGGCGAAGCGTACGGGCAGTCGGCGTGAAACGGACTCCAGCGATTTTCTGCCCGGCCCCGGAAGCCAGCGCCACAGACGTTCCAGCTTCTGTGCGGCGTGCCGACGGTAGCCCGCCATGATGTCATCGCCTCCTGCTCCGGACAGAAGGACCTTCACCCCGGCCTCGCGTGCGGCGCTGCAGATGGCGTGCGTGGCCAGTGCGGCGGGATCGGCCTGCGGTTCATCAAGCAGCCACACCAGGCGGTCCAGGTCCAGAACGTCGTCCACTCCGATGTCCACGACATGCAGCCGGGCGCCGATCGCCGCCGCCATCCGGCGCGCGTAAGGCAAGTCCGAGCCGAAGCCCTCCTCCGTGCCGGCACGGACGCCGGTGACGCGCAGGGTGAAGCAGTCAAGCCCTCCCGTCCCTTTCGCCGCGTAGGCGCAGACGGCGCTGGAGTCGAGGCCGCCGGAAAGGAACGCGCCGACGGGGACGTCCGACACCATCTGTCGGTCGACGGCCGTCTCAAGCCGCATGCGCATTTCCGCCACGGCCCCCTGCCGCGAGAACGGCAGGGTCGGGCTCGGCAGCAGAGGCTCATGGAACCGCCACTGTCGGATTTCTCCGCCGCAGGTCAGCCGCAGGGCGTGGCCCGGACGCAGCTTGCTGACCCCGCGCAGCATGGTGCGCTCGCCGGGACCGTAAAGGTAAGCGACGTAATTGGCCGCCCCTTCGAGGTCGACCGTGCGACTGAGGCCCGGGACGTGCAGCAAGGCCTTGATTTCGCTGGCGAACGCGAAGTGGTCGCGGGCCTGCGTGAAATAAAGCGGCTTGAGGCCCATCATGTCCCTGGCGAGCAGCACGCTCCTGTCGCGATGGTCGTAGACGGCGAGAGCGAACATGCCGTTGAGCCGGCTGAGCATGGCCTCGCCCCATCTGAGGTAGGCCGCCAACAGGACTTCAGCGTCCCCATTTGACCTGAACGCGTATCCGCCGGACAGCTCCCGCCTGAGCTCCTTGTAATTGTAGATTTCACCGTTGAAGACCAATGTCGCCTGCCGATTGACGTCGGTCATGGGCTGGGCGGCGGCCTGACTGAGGTCGAGGATGGCAAGCCGCGTGTGGGCGAGCGCCACGTTCGCGGCCGCATCGTGAAACACGCCTTCGCCGTCCGGCCCGCGATGGGAAAGGCAGCGGAGCGCCCGGCGAGCGAGCGGCTCGGCCGACGGTCCTACGGCTCCGAATATTCCACACATGGCTTCAATTCTGACTGCCGGGCGCGACGACGACGAGCCGCAGCTTGCCTTGCGGCGTCCTGGGCAGCGTCTTTTCGTAGACTATCGAGTGGTCGCATTTCACCCCGATGTGCAAATCGATGGAGGCGCGGAGGCGCCGTTCATCGGCGGCGTCGTAGCCGGCCATCGTGACCACGTGGAACCGGGCGGCTCCGGGCCGCGACTGCCTTATCTGCGCCTCCCGGATCCTTGGCTGGTCCTTGAAGATCTGGTCCAGGCGTCCGACATGGGTGCCGTCGCGAAGGACCAGGTAGTCTTCAGCACGGCCGTCGATCGTCTCGACGCGCCTCGACAGCATGGCGGCGGGCGGAGAGGCCGCGCAGGACGCGGAGCAGAGGTCGCCGCTGTCGTATCTGAAGAGAGGGAAAGCGTGATTGTGCCAGTTCGTGCCGACGATGGCGAGTGAGTTGCCGGCGCCGACGAACTCGACGCCCGCGAAGTCCTCGTCCACGTACATCCGGCCCTCGGCCGTTTCGGAAAAGTTGGCGGTGGACTCGGCCAGGCCGTAATGCTGACGCACGGGGACTCCGAACGCCTGACCGATCAGTTCACGCTGCCACTCCGCGAGGTTCTCGGCCCCGGTTGTGACGAGACGCACGCGGTCCGGCGCGGCGACTCCGGCCTCGATCATCAGGCCGGCGAAGAGGGCGAGCACCGATGGGTAGCCGTGGACCCAGGTGACGCCCGAACGGGACATCTCCGCCACGTATGCGCGCACCGTTCGGAGGTTGAGGTGGTAGGAGCTGAACAGGACCTGTCCGGTGTGACGGCTGTTCCGCCAGTAGGGCGCGGCGTCATTGCCGAGGGGGATGATCGGCTTGCCTCCGAAGTGGGCGCAGAGGTCCTCCGGACCTATGCCCAGGCATAGCCGGTAGCGCCACCAGACCGCCCATCTTTCCCACTCGCTCTCCTTGGTCTCAGGAAATGCCAGCCCGGCACCCGTCGTCCCGCTGGTGCTGACGGCCAGCAGGCCGGCGGCCGAGAACAGCGGGCAGGCGATGTCGGCGAGGTTGGCCCGCACCGTGTCCTTGGTGAGCACGGGCAGCTTCGACAGCTCATGAAACGGATCGGAGGCATCCGCATTGACCGACCTTTCCAGAAAGACCTTCTGCCAGTAGGGGCAGTGCCGCGCGAACTTGAGATGCTCGGCGAGGCGTCGGCCTGCGTATTCGCGGACGCGGTCGACGGACCAATCCGCCCTCGACTCGGCCCGGCTCAAAGCCGCCAGAAACCCCGCGGAATAGCGGCTGCCGCGCAAGACCCGTCCGCGCAGGTCAACCACCATGCGCTGCAGGAAGCCGGGCAGGCTTAGGTAGTATTTTTCAAACCGGATCACGGAGTGCGGGCGCTCATGAATTCGTTCACCGCCCGGATTAGCCTCTCGTTCTTTTCAGCGGCGGTCATGGCCCCGTCCCGTCGCCTTGCGCCTGCTTCCAGCAGCCGACGGCGGATCAGGGGGGCGGTCGCGGCCAGATGCAGGGACTGCGCGGCGTCGTCCGCCGAGGCGGGATCGAAGAAGAGCGCGGCGTCGCCGCAGGCCTCACGGGCGAACCCGAGGTCCGTGGCGACCACCGGGCGCCCCGCGGCGAAAGCCTCGAGGTAGGTCGCGGAGAAGACCTCCAGCAGCGAGGGGTGAAACACCACGTGGCAGTCGCGATAGGCTGCGGCGCACTCGCGCACGCCCAGCCGGCCGAGCGTCCTGACGCGGTCTCCGAGCCCCCTTGCGCGAAAGCTCCGCATGAGTTCGGCCCACGGACGGCCGTCCTCCGGAAGCGTCACCACGAACTCGAAGTCCAGGTCGGGATGCAGACGGCGCAGGGCCTCCGCGACAGGCAGCAGGAAGGCGTGGTTCTTGTGCGGATAATGGGCCGAAAGATGCAGGAACCGCATCCGCCCGGGCGCAGGGTCGCCCGGCAGAGGCACGAACAGCGCGTTCACGACGTTCGGTATGACCTCTATGCGGTCCTCCGAAATGCCGAGCCGCGCGGCCAGGCCGCGGCGGGCGGTCTCCGTCTCGACCCAGAAGCGCTCCACGCGGGAGAGCGCCCGCGCCTTGATCCAGGCGGTCAGGCGGGTCCGCATCTTGCCCATCAGGGAATGATTCCGGAGGTAGTGACGGTTGGGACAGATGACGGAAGGGTCGGCAAACCCGCTGAACTCAGGGATGCCGAGCCGAAGATACGAAGGCCCGAACACGGTGAAGCAGGCCTCGGGACGAAACCCGGCCGTCACTTCGCGGATCGCACGACGGCTCGCAAGGCCGCCGAAAAGCGAAGCGGGCGAGGGGCTGATCCGGGCCGTCGTCCATCCCTCTTTTTCGGGAAGTCCGGCGCATTGGTCGTACACGTCCGGGGATGCCAGCACGGCCACCTCCCAATTGAGATCTCTCAGTCGACCGTAAAGATGATGCAGGAATCCCACGGCGACCTGCACGCCGCCCCCGACCACGCAGGTTGAGGCGTTGATGAGCAGCCGGCGCTTCATGCCGAGACGGGGTAAAGCCGCCGCTCGATCTCCTGCAGGGAGCCGGCGAAGCTGTCCATGGAGCATTGGGCCGGGACCGCGCACGCCGAGGACCAGAGGGCCAGGCTTGCGGGCGAGCCGAGGCAGCGGAGGAGCGCGGCGGCGATTGACGACGGAGTCAGCTCCTGAAGCAGGAGGCCGTTCTGCCCGTCACGGACCACGGTGCCGCAATGACGCGAGGCGATGAGGGGCAGCCGCCAGGCCATGCATTCCAGCTGGGTCAGGCCGAAGGCGTCCGAAAGCGTCGGGAAGACGAACACGTCCGACTCACGGTAGAGCGACTCGATCTTCTCACGCGAGACCACGCCGAGGATTCTCACCCGGGGGTTCGTGGCGACCTCGGGAGGGATCGGCACGCCGACGGAGCCCGCGAACGTGAATTCGACCGGATGGCCGCGCAGGGCCCCGACGGCCTCGAGAAGCCGGCCGAGCCCCTTGCGCAGGCTCATCTGCCCGACGTGAAGGACGCGCATGGGGCGCTCATGCGTGAAGGCGGCCGGATACTCTCGGCGGACACCCCGCCCGGGCGCGCCCTCGTAGGCAAAAGGCACGAGCGAGATCTTTTCCGCCGGGACCCCGTTCGAAACCAGATATTCCCTTCCCCAGGCCGAGTTGGAGATCACATGGTCCGTCTCCAGGTATTCCTGGACCGTCCGTTCATGGAAGCCGTCCGGAGCGCGGTAATGCTTCTCCGCCATCGCCGGATAACGCGCGCACTCTGCGGCGACGATCTCCTCCTCCAGCCGGCCGCAGTTCAGCTGCATGGTCACCGTCTTCCAGCCGGCCGCATGGAAGAGCCGGATCGCGGCGAGCGAGATGTCGCTCCACGAGATGAAGATGCCCGGCCTCCCCCGCATCACGGCGGCGAGCTCCGGGGACCGGAGCCTGTCGATGAGCGCCCTCTCGTAGGCCCGGTTGCTGCGGTCGATGAACTTCCAGGAGGCGCGCGGTTCACGGCAAAAGAGCCGTCCCGCCTCGAACCGGAGCTTCGCGGCCAACATCGTGCTGACCGGCGCGTCCTTCAGCTCGGGATGGTAGAAGTTGGGCGCATTCCAGTAGGCCTTCCGAAGCAAGGCCGTGCCCAAGGCGCCCGGTGGGCACCAAAGGGGGACGATCATGCGGGCGAGCCGGCCGTGCCTGGCAAGCAGACGCGGGACGAAGAAGCCGCCGTTGATGGCCGCTTGGGCCGATATCCAGGGGATGGAATCCATGGGTGCGTCCGCGCCGGCGGGCGCGGACCGGGGTTCAGAGTGAGAAGCCGGAAGCCACCGCGTCGTTGCGGAACATCTTCACGGTGTCCAGGGAGAGCGCGCCGAGCTCCCGGCCGTCCATCTGGATGGCCTTGGCGAGGATGTCATGGGTGACCGTGACGATCGGCGTCCCGCAGCGCACCGCCTGGTGGATGTTGAACACTTCGCGGACGCTGGCCCAAAGGAGCTCGACCGAAGGGTTCGGCGCGAGGGCCTCCTTTGCGGCGCGCATCAGGGGCTCGGGGTCGACGCCGGTGTCCGCGACGCGTCCGGCGAACACGGAGACCACGGAAGGCACGGCGGGGTTGAGCGCGGCGGCGACCGTGCGCACCTGGTCGAGCGTCAGAAGCGCGGTGACATTGAGACGGACCCCCTCGGCGGCGAGGTCCGCCACGAGGCCGGCGGTGGATTCGCCGCGGGTGTTCGTGACGGGCACCTTCACGAAGACGTTGCGGCCCCACCTGCGGATGAGCAGCGCCTGCCGCCGCATCTCCGGCATCTCGTCGGAAAAGACCTCGAAGGAGATCGGCCTTTCGCCGACGATCTCCAGCGCGGCCCGGGCGAACTTCTCGTAGTCGGAGACTCCGGCCTTGCGCATGAGCGTCGGGTTGGTGGTCAGTCCGGCGACGTAGTCCTTTCGGCAGCATTCGGCGATGCCTTCGAGGCTGGCGCCGTCGGCGAAGATCTTGATGGGTAGCGTGGCGAGGGGCATGGTCGTGGCAAAGGGTTCAGGTCCCGAGAATGACGGAGACCGCGGCGGTGAAATCGCGCACGACGAAGTCCGGGCGAGCCCGGAGGGGCTCGGCGCGGCCCGTCTCGATGAAGATGGTGCGCACGCCCGCGTTGCGTCCGCAGTCGACGTCGCGCCAGCGGTCTCCGACCATCCAGCAAAGGGAAAGGTCGAGGCCGAGGTCGCCGGCCGCCTTGAGCAGCATGCCCGGAGCGGGCTTGCGGAATTCGGAGGGCTCGCCGCGGCCGGAATCGTAGCAGACCTCGACCCGGTCGATCGGCAGGAGCCGGACCAGCCGGGCGTTGATCGCCTCGGCGGAGGAGAGACTGAGGTCGCCGCGGCCGACGTCGGGCTGGTTGGTGACGACCACGAGCAGGTGGCCGGCCGCGCGGAGCGCCCGGCATCCTTCCTCGACCCCGGGCAAGAGTTCGAACTCCTCGACGGAGTGCGGCGGGCGGGTGCCGTCCGCGGCCGGGAGCGCGCGGTTCAGCGTTCCGTCACGGTCCAGGAAGACGGCGGAGCGGCGGACGTTCATTTGAGAACGGCGAGCATCGCCGTGTGCGACGCGGTGCGATAAGGGTTCACTCCCGTGCCCTTGGTGTTGAGC
>CAIOPO010000052.1 GCA_903860195.1 uncultured Opitutia bacterium
CGCGGCGAGCGTTCTCACTTCAGAAGATTCGCTTGAGGAACTGTTCCATCTGGAACCAGGAGTCGCGGTCGGCGTCGGCGTTGTAGGCGGCGCCCTTGGAGTTGTCCGTGCCCGCGGCCTTATGCGTGAAGCTGTGGACGGCGCCGGGATAGCTCACGAGCTTCCAGTCGACGTCATGGGCCTTCATTTCAGCGGTGAAGGCGGCGATGTCCTTGGCGGGCACGAAGGGATCGTCGGCGCCATGGAGCGCGAGCACCTTGGCCTTGATGTTCTTGCCGTCGGCCGGGGCCGGCGAGTCGAGGCCGCCGTGGAAACTGACGACGCCCTTCACCTTGGCACCGGAGCGGGCGAGTTCGATCACCGTCGTGCCGCCGAAACAGTAGCCGGTCGCTGCGAGCCGGCTGCGGTCGGTCAGCTCGTGCCCGGCCAGCGCCTCAAGGCCGGCGTTGACCCTGCTGCGCAGCAGGGCGCGGTCGGCCTTGTATTTGCCGGCTTCCTTGCCGGCGGCCGGTGGCTGGGGGCGGACGCCTTTGCCGTAGATGTCGGCGACGAGGACGTTGTAGCCGAGGGCGGCGAGCTTGCGGGCGGCCTCTTTCTCGTGATCGCTGACTCCCGTCCACTGGTGCACGATCAGCACGCCGGGCCTCCTGCCTTTGACGGCGTCATCGTGGGCCTGCCAGCCCTCGCACAGGACGTCGCCCGACTTGTACTCCAGGGACCTCTCGACGACGGCCGCGGCAAGCGTGCCGCAGGAGCAGAGAAAGGCGATGAAAGGGACGGGCAGGGCTCTCATGCCGCCAGCCTACGCTCCGGGCTCCGTCGGGCAAGTCCGACGGTCAGGCCAGACCCCGCTTGCTGGCGGCGGCGAACTCCAGGAAGGCCTTCACGATCCGTCCTGAGGCCTCGGGAAGTGTCCGGGCCTTCTCGACGGCCTGGGTCGTGTTGAGTCCGTCCCGGTAGAAGATGCGGTGGAGGGTCTTCGCGGTCGCGACTTCTTCGTCGGTGAAGCCGGAGCGCTTCAACCCCACCACGTTGATCATCTTCGTCTCGCAGGGGTTGCCGTCGGCGATCACGAACGGCGGCACGTCCTGGACGCATTTCGAGCAGGCGGCCACCATGGCGTGGTCTCCGATGCGGCAGAACTGGTGGATGCCGGCGTTCCAGCCGATGTTGACGTGGTCGCCGACATGAACGTGCCCCGCCACGGCCGAATGGCTCGACATGACCAGATGGCTGCCGATGACGCAGTCATGGGCGATGTGTGAATAGGCGAGGAGCACGTTGTCGTCCCCCAGCACGGTCCACTCGCCCTCCTGGGTGCCGAGGTGGACGCTCACGTATTCCCGGAAGACGTTCCTGGCCCCGATGCGCAGGCCAGGGCGGCCCGGACGGGCCTTCAGGTCCTGGGTGCGGCCTCCGATGAGGGCATAGGGATGGATTTCGCAGTCAGGCCCGGTCTCCGTGCGGCCTTCGACCGTGGCGTGGTGCAGGACCTTGGTCCGGTCCCCCAAAGTGACGTCGGCGCCGACGAAGGCGTAGGCGCCCACTTCGACGTCCGCGCCCAGTCGGGCGCCCGGCTCGACGATGGCGGTCGGGTGGATGCGGGCGGCCATCCGTTCAGTCCTGGTTGACCGAGTCGGCGATGGTGAAGAGCAGCTCGGCCGAGGAGACCGACTCCCCGTTCACGAAGCACTCACACTCCGCCTGGGCGATGCGGCCGCGCACCTTGGTGAGCTTGGCGCGGATCTCGAGCACGTCGCCCGGCACGACCGCCTTGCGGAACTTCACCTTGTCCGCGCTCATGAAGAAGACGACCTTGGGCGCCTCATCGGCCTTGGCCCGGCGCAGCATGATGAGGCCGGAGGCCTGGGCCATCGCCTCCACCTGGAGGACGCCGGGCATGATGGGCTGTCCCGGGAAGTGACCCTGGAAGTAGGGCTCGTTGATGGTCACGTTCTTGATCGCGACCAGGGAGTCGTCGGTCAGCTCCACCACGCGGTCCACCATCACGAAGGGGTAGCGGTGGGGCAGGGCGTTGAGGATCTGCCGGATGTCCAGGGCGTTGCCGATGGGCGAGACGGGCGCTTCCACCTTGGAGGGCTTGGCCGCGGTTCGGGCCTTGGGGGCCGCCTTGGACTCCTGCCACTGCTGCCGGATGGCCGCGGCGAGACGGGCGTTCAGCGCGTGTCCGGGGCGGACGGCGATGATGTGGGCCTTCACGCGCACTCCCGCCAGCACGATGTCCCCGATGATGTCCAGGATCTTGTGCCGGACGAGCTCGTCGTTGAAGCGCAGCGGCTCCTTGCTGACGATCTTGTCGCCCTTGAGCAGGATGGCGGAGTCGAGCGAACCGCCCTGGATGAGCCCCTTCTTCAGAAGACTCTCGATGTCCTCGTAGACGGTGAAGGTGCGCGCGGGGGCGATCTCGGCCGCGTAGGTCTCAGGGTCGATGTCGATGGTCAGGTGCTGGGTGTGGATTCCCCGGTCGTCGGCGGACGTGCAGGTGATGCGCAGTCCGTCGAACGGCAGCGCGATGATGGAACGGCTGCCTTCGTTGATGGTGATGGGGTGCGTGAGCGAGAAGGCCTCCCGTTCCTCCTCCTGCGTGACGATGCCGCACTGGTGGACGAGCGTGGTGAAGGGGCGCGCGGAGCCGTCCACGATGGGCGGCTCAGAGGCGTCAAGTTCGACGACGGCATTGTCGACCCCCATGCCGCTCAGGGCCGAGAGCACGTGCTCGATGGTGTGCAGCTTCACGGCGTCGGTGGAGACGGTCGTCTTCCGCTCCAGTTCCGTCACCATCTCGGAGACCGGACGCACTTCGGGCCGGCCGATCAGGTCGGTCCTCCGGAACACGATGCCGGTGCCAGGCGCTCCGGGGCGGAGGGTCAAGGTCACGTCCTGCCCGGTATGCAGGGCCTTGCCTTTGACCGAGGCCTCTTTGCCGAGGGTGCGCTGTTTCATGCCTCCCTTAAGTTATTCACAGGCCTATCCCTCTGTAAAGGCATAGTTTGGAGGGGTTTGGGGAGGAATTCACCAAGCCGGGTGCAGGGGCAGGGGCGGACAGTTTTAGGGCTGGGGCCTGGGCTCGGGCCAGGGCCGGTAGATGCATCATGGGGGCCGACGGAAGATGGAGGATGGACGATGGAGGATTGGCCGCCGGCTGAATCCCTGTCCTCCATCGTCCGTCTTTCATCCGCTATCATCACCTGCCTCTCGCGGTTCTGTCCCTGTCCCTCGCGGCGATGTTTCATCGCGGCGCTCACTTGTTCACACGCCCCGCCGTTCCTTGACAGTGCGAGCGCATGAAAGGAAGGTCTTACGCGTGCTGCTGGTCATCGATAACTACGACTCCTTCACCTACAACCTGGTGCAGTATTTCGGCCAGCTCGGGGTCGACCAGAAGGTCTTCCGCAACGACCAGATCACGGTCGAGCAGGCGTTGGCGATGAACCCCGACCGCGTGATGATCTCGCCCGGACCCTGTTCGCCCACCGAGGCCGGCGTCTCCTGCGACATGATCCGGGCGTTCGCCGGCAGGAAGCCCGTCCTCGGAGTGTGCCTCGGTCACCAGGCCATCGGTCAGGTCTACGGCGGCAAGGTCGTGCGCGCCCCTTCGCTCATGCACGGCAAGACCTCGCCCGTCTTCCACCGCGGCACCGACCTTTTCCGGGACCTGCCCAGTCCTTTCAACGCTACCCGCTACCATTCCCTCGTCGTCGAACGTGAATCTTTCCCGTCCTGCCTCGAAGTGACGGCTTGGACCGAGGACGGACTGGTGATGGGGCTGCGCCATCGCGACCTGCCGGTCTGGGGCGTGCAGTTCCATCCCGAATCCTTCGCGACGGAGCACGGCCTCAAGCTGCTGGGCAACTTCCTCCGGCTCTGACATGCAGTGCCCCCGTTGCCGACATGAGGACACCAAGGTGCTGGAGACGCGCCTCGGCAAGGGAGGCCAGTCGATCCGCCGCCGCCGGGAGTGCCTGGCCTGCGAGCACCGGTTCAGCACGGTGGAGGAGATCCTGCGTGACGGTCTCGTGGTCGTGAAGCGCGACGGCACGCGCGAGGAGTTCGACATCGCCAAGATCGCCGCCGGCATCCGCAAGGCGACCGACAAGCGCCCGGTCGAGGTGGAGCGCATCAACCTGCTCATCTCCGAGGTGGTGGAGGGGCTGCAGGCGCGTTTCGAGGACGAGATCCCCTCCAGCGCCATCGGTGAGGAGATCATGACCCGGCTCCAGTCCGTCGACCAGATCGCCTACGTGCGCTTCGCGAGCGTCTACCGGGAGTTCCGGGACATCGACGAGCTGGCCAAGGCCATCGACCAGCTGCGCAAGGGAGGGAAGGTCAAGTGACCGCGGCCCTGCCCAAGACCGTGCGCCTGCGCACGCTCAACGCGCTCATCGCCTCCATGGTCGGCTCACCCGCCCAGCTGCGCCATGACGTGGACGCCGTGCTGCGGGTCTTCGAGAGCGACGACACCACCGACCCGGGGCTGGACTCCCGCGGCCTGGCGGCCGCGGTGGGCCAGATTTTCAAGCTGCTGTCCCCCGACGTCCCGGCGCCGGCCGTCGCGGTGCTCGACCACCGGCATGAGCCCTTCGACGCGCTCTGGGCCGATGAG
>CAIOPO010000053.1 GCA_903860195.1 uncultured Opitutia bacterium
AGTGACGGGTGGAAGGGTATGGTTAACCCTCGGAAACAGGGCTAAACAAGCCCCAAGTGGGGTCCGGTGCCCGGGAATTCGGCCAAAAGGGTTCCAGAGTGCCGCTACTGGCACTCTGGGGTCGTAAGACGGATGGGCCATTGCCCGCTTCCGTAAGTCGCCCTCGCGACTTTCGCGTCCTTTCTGAGGGAGGCGGTCTACCGAGTCTCAAGCGGCCGGATCAGTGGCCGCACCGGCATTGCTGCCAGCGGGTCTCAGTTTCCCCGCGTCGAGTGATGAGTCAAGGTCCGTCCCGTTTTATTTTCAGGACTGGGGCGCCCAAATCAGCGCTTTTCGAGGTCTTTCTCCGATATCGGCTCCACGTGGGCCAGGTGCTCGGGCGATTTCTTTCCGGAGAGCACCTTGTAAAGGCACCAGACGAAGAGGAGCGTCACGGCGCCCACTGAGATGAGCATGAAGGCCAGGCCGGCGGGAGTCATGGGGAAAGGTCAGCGTTGGCTCCAGCGTTCGCCGGCGCGGCGGATGAGGAGGACGGTGAAGGCGACGAAGACAACGAGGAAAACCGCCGTCAGTTGCGCCACGCCGCTGGCCTCACGGCCCGGGCCGCCGACGAGGTCGAGCACCTGACCGGTCGGCGTGAAGCGCGGTTCGGTGAAGGACAGGTTCCAGCCCGCGACGTTCTTGAGCATGAACATCAGGAAGATGCCGGTGAGGTAGACCGGGGCGATCCAGCGGATGATCGGCCGGAACAGGCCAGGGATGCCGACCTCGGCGCCGCGGTGGGCCTCGGTCCAGCCGCGCTCGAAGCCGAAGCCCAGGTTGAACACGTAGACGAGGATGGTGCCCTGCAGGAAGATGCCGACGTCGCCGATCCAGAAGTCGACTGTCTCAAGCGCCTTGAGGTCCTTGCTGAACCACATCACCAGCGTGCAGCCCACGGCGGTGACCAGACCGAGGAAGGTCACCGAGCCCCGCCGGTCCAGTCCGAGCCCCTCCTCCAGGAAGGCGATGCCGGGCTGCAGCATGGAGAGCGAAGAGGTGATCGCCGCGATGAAGAGCAGGGTGAAGAATAGCCCGCCGAAGAGGTGGCCGTAGGGCATGCCCGCGAAGACCTGGGGCAGCACGTTGAAGCCCAGGGCGAAGGTTCCGCCCGCGACGGCGGAGGCCCCGAGGAAGGCGTAGGCCGCCGGCACGGTGATCATCCCGCCGAGTCCGACTTCGCAGAATTCGTTGGCCGAGGTCGCGGTCAGGCCGCTCAGCACGACGTCGTCGTCGCGCTTCAAGTAGCTGGCGTAGCTGATGATGACGCCGAAGCCCACCGACAGGGTGAAGAACACCTGCGAGGAGGCCTTGAGCCAGACGGCCGGCTTGGCGAGGCCGCCCAGCACGTCATCGGGGTTCCACATGTAGCCGAGGCCGTTCCAGACGCTGAGCTCGGGCTTCGCGGGGTCGGGCGTCCCGAGGGTCAGCACGCGGGCGAGCAGGACGAGGGCGATGAGGATGAGCAGCGGCATGCCCCAGTTGCAGATGAACTCGATGCCCTTGGAGAGTCCACGGTAGATGATGACGAAATTGAGCACGAAGACGCCGATGAAGAAGACGAAGGGTCCGTTGAGCCCGAGGATCGAGCCGTCCCCCTTCATCCCGGTGAAAGCATTGAAGTGAGCGGCGTAGGCGGCGGCGTCCCTGCCCAGGTCGAGTCCGCCGGTGAAGCTCGTCCAGGCGTACCCGAGGCACCAGGACTCGATCACGACGTAGTAGAAGTAGACGCCGACGGGCACGATGAAGCCGAGGAGGCCGAGATACTTGCCCCAGGGGCGCGCGAGCACCGCGTGGAAGATGCCGGGGGAGGAGTTGAAGCCCTTGGACCCGCCGAAACGGCCGAGCGTCCACTCAATCCAGCAGACCGGAAGTCCGACGATCAGCAGCGAGATGAAGTAGGCGATGAGGAAGGCGCCGCCGCCGGTCTCCTTGTCCGCCACGAGTCCGGGGAAGCGAAGGAAGTTGCCCAGCCCGACCGCGCTGCCGGCGACCGCCATGATGACGCCGAGTTTAGAGCTCCATCCTTCCGAGGTTTGCTTGCTCATGGCGGGGTGCTTTGTTCCTAACGTCGCCAGGCCGAGGCGCAAGGCCTGGGATGCCCTTTCTGCGGTCACGGCTCCGCCGGCGTCAGCCCCTATTTCTCTCGCCCTTTCGCCGCGCCCCGCTCACCGTGCGGCGATGTCATTTGATTCGCTCGGCCTCGACGCCGCCATCCTGAAGGCCGTCGCCGAACAGGGATACACGGAGCCGACCCCCATCCAGAAGGCGGCCATCCCGCCCGTGCTCGAGGGCTCCGACGTCATCGGCATCGCCCAGACGGGCACGGGCAAGACCGCCGCGTTCACCCTTCCGATCCTGACCCGGCTCCTGCGCGCCAAGTCGGGCGCCCAGCGCGGCCGGGTGCGCTGCCTGATCCTCGCCCCCACCCGTGAGCTGGTGGTGCAGATCGCCGAGAATGTCTCGGCCTACTCCCGCCACGCGCGCCTCGCGGTCGCCACCGTCTACGGCGGGGTCGGGGAACGTCCCCAGATCGCCGCGCTCCGCGCCGGCTGCGACGTCCTCATCGCCACTCCGGGACGCCTGCTGGACCTGGGAGGGCAGGGGCACGGCGACTTCTCCGCGGTCGAATGCCTGGTCCTGGACGAGGCGGACCGCATGCTGGACATGGGCTTCCTGCCCGCGATCCAGCGCATCGTGCGCTCGCTGCCCGCCTCGCGGCAGACGCTGATGTTCTCCGCGACGCTCTCGCGCGAGATCGAGGCCCTGACCCAACAGTTCCAGCGCTCGCCCAAGCTGATCGAGGTCGGACGGCGTTCCAATCCCGCGGAGACCGTGACGCAGAAGCTCTACGAATGCCCCGGGGCCCTCAAGCAGGCCATGCTGCATCACCTGCTCGGCGACGAGTCGATGCGCATGGTGCTCGTCTTCTCGCGCACCAAGCACGGCGCGGACCGCATCTGCCGCAAGCTCGCCGCCCACGGGGTGCAGGCCGCCGCCATCCATGCCAACCGCTCCCAGGGGCAGCGCCAGCGTGCGCTGCAGGCCTTCAAGAACGGCGAGATCCGCGTGCTCGTCGCCACGGACATCGCCTCGCGCGGCATCGACGTCGACGGCATCTCCCACGTGGTGAACTTCGATTTCCCGGACCAGCTGGAGGACTACGTGCACCGCATCGGCCGGACCGGGCGGGCCGAGGCCACCGGCACCGCCATCACCTTCGTCACCGGCGAGGACCTGGGCGAGCTGCGCCGGCTGGAGCGCATCGTGGGCAAGCATCTGCACTGCGGCCGCCTGCCCGGCTTCGACTACTCGCAGCAGGCGCCGGCCCGCGCTCCCGAGCCGCAGGACGGCGAACGTCGCATGGAGCGGCGCGGCCAGCGCGGCGGCCACGGGGACCACGGTCCGCAGGGCGGGCGCTTCGGCGGACGCCGCGCCGCGCAGGGCGATTACCGGCCCTACGGCCACCCGGGCTCCCGTCGCCGCGGCGGTCCCCGCTGAGCGAGGAATCGGTGCTGTCCACCCGCCCGTCAGTGGACTAGGGAGAGGCATGCGATTCCCCGCGCTGCTCTCCGCCTTGCTCCTCGGGAGCTCCCTTTCCGCCGCCCCTGAGAAGGTCGACATGGCCGGCTACCTGCTCGTCCCGACCGAGCGCGTGCCCGAGAGCTACAACGCCGGCTTCTCGATCTACGCCGCGGCCTGGCCGCTGCTCGACCGCTATCCCGGGCACCGCTTCCAGACGGGACTGTTCGGCACCTGGATGCATCCGCAGTACGAGGAGGGCAAGAAGCCCAAGGACCTCTACAATGACATCGAGGGCGGCCTCGGCTGGTGGCGCGACACCCGCTTCCCCACCGAGACGCCCAAGTTCATCATGGGCGGAGTCGGCGTGAACTTCCACGACATCGCCAACGGTCCCGCCTACGGCCGCGGCACCTGGGAGGACCCGCGCGGGCTCTATGGGGTCGCCCAGCTCACTCCCTGGCTGCTGTTCCCGCCCGACGGCCTCAACCTGAAGCAGGGCGTCAAGGGCGAGCTCTTCGGCTACGGCTACCTGCCGATGCCCTTCGCCCGGCCCAAGACGAAGACGGAGGGCAAGGACGTGCCGACCGGTGACAACTGCTGGACGCTCTTCCTGAACTCCGCGAACTTCAAGGGTCCGGTCTGCTTCTTCACGCCCAATTTCTGGGCCCGGTCCGCGCTCCGCAATCCGGAGGTGGCCGGCCAGATGCTCGATTCGCGCGGTTCGGATCCGAACAAGCATTTCCAGATGGAGACCCAGTACGTCCCGGCCGCGCAGGCCAAGGACGACCGCGGCGGGACCTATGCGCGGGTCGCGCCGACGTCCTTCCCGGTCGGCGCCGACGGCACGACGGTCGTGCTGCACCGGCTGACCTGCTACGACCGGACCGCGCTTTACGACGGCGTGAAGGCCTGGTTCGAGGGCGGCCCCGCGGTCAGCGGAGCGATCCGTCCGCAGGGCTCCTTCCTGCAGAAGTTCCGTCCGAACGGCGGCTCGACCTGGAGCATCTTCAAGCAGGGCACCAAGCGGGAGGCGAAGCCGGGCCTCGCCTGGAAGGAGTTCGCCACGCCGCATTCACCCGATCCCTCGACCTACGGTTACAAGTGGAACGACGCCCTCGTCACACGGGAGGGCGGACTGGTCACGCTTCCGCAGTACTACCGCTTCGGCCCCGGCGGCAAGAACGGGCAGTGGACGCCGGTCAGGCCGTCCGAGGTGCCCGCCGCCACCGGTCTCGCCGCGCTGCGCTTCGAACGTCCGCAGGAGAAGCCGCAGCCGCCCCGGGAGACGCCCGTCGGCGGGCAGACTTCCGCCGCCGCGCAGTCTTCCTGGAAGACGCCCGGCCCCAAGGCGGGCCCCTTCCGGGCGCTCCTCGGGGACGGCAGCGTGGTCACTTACTACTGGTACCGTTTCGCCGACCAGCCGGCGTTGCTCAACGCGGACATGACCGCGGAGGAGCGCGAGGCGTTGCAGGCCAGGGTGGAGAAGCTGCACCGCGCCTGGACGAAGGACCGTGACTATCTCGCCCCGCCGACGGTCGGCAAGCTGGCCGACCTCGACCCGGCCCAGCTGGTCACGCCGCCCAAGGGCCTCGAGGTCGGATACGTGCCCATCGCCACGCGCCAGGAGACCGATCCGGACCGGACCCCGGGACGTTGAAGGTCGGCAAAAGGCCCGCCGTCTTGCCTCGAGGCGGGTTAGTCCTCCCTTGCCGGGATGGCGCGGACGGTACGTCTCATCCTCGGCGACCAGCTCAACCCGGAGCACTCCTGGTTCGGCAGGGTCGACCCATCCGTGACCTACGCGCTCATGGAGGTGCGGTCGGAGACGGACTACGTCGTCCATCACGCGCAGAAGGTGATCGCGGTCTTCGCGGGGATGCGCCGGCTGGCCCAGCAGCTGCGCAAGGCGGGCCACGCGGTGCGCTACTTCCGCATCGGCGACGACGACAACCTCCAGAACTTCGGCGATAATCTGCGGACGGTCTTCCGGGAGACCGGAGCGGAGCGTTTCGAGTGGCAGGAGCCCGACGAGTGGCGGCTGGACCGGGACCTGCGCGCCTTCGGGCAGGACTGCGGACTGCCATCCGCCTGCGTGAGCTCCGAGCATTTCCTGGACGCGCGGGGCGGAGTGGCCGCGCATTTCCAGAAGGACGCCAAGCGCTGGCTCATGGAGTCCTACTACCGGGTCATGCGCGTGCGCACGCGCCTCCTGATGGACGCCGACGGGGCGCCGCTCGGCGGCAAGTGGAACTTCGACCACGACAACCGCAAACCCTGGAAGGGCGAACCTCCGGCGCCGAAGCCATGGGACGTCACGCACGACCATTCGGCGCTCTGGGAGGAGGTCCGTGCGGCGGGCGTGAAGACCATGGGCAGCCCCTCGGCGCAGGACTTTCCCTGGCCGGTCGACCGTCAGGAGGCCCTGGCGCAGCTGAAGGCGTTCATCACGCGCGGCCTGCCGGATTTCGGCGACTACGAGGACGCGATGCACACGTCCTCGGACCGTCTCTTCCACTCACGTCTCTCCTTCGCCCTGAACGTCAAGCTGCTCTCCCCGCTCGAGGTCGCGCGGGCCGCGGCCGAAGCCCACGCCCGGAATCCCTCCCGGCACCCGATCGCCGCCACCGAGGGGTTCGTCCGGCAGATCATCGGCTGGCGCGAGTATGTGCGCGGCGTCTATTGGGCCAAGATGCCCGCCTACGCCTCCGCCAACGGGCTGGGGCACTCCCTCCCGCTGCCCGCGTGGTTCTGGACCGGCAAGGTGCGGATGAACTGCATGCGCCACTCCGTCGGGCAGTCGCTCGAGACGGCCTATGCCCACCACATCCAGCGGCTGATGGTCATCGGGTCATTCTGCCTGACCGCCGGCGTCGATCCCGCCGAAGTCGAACGCTGGTATCTCGGCGTCTACATCGACGCGTTCCAGTGGGTCGAACTGCCGAACGTCATCGGCATGAGCCAGCACGCCGACGGCGGCTTCCTGGCGAGCAAGCCCTACTGCTGCGCCGCCAGCTACGTGTCCAAGATGTCCGACTACTGCTCCGGCTGCGCCTACGATCCGAAGGACCGCACCGGTCCGCTGGCCTGTCCGCTCAACGCGCTTTATTGGGACTTCTGGCTCAGGCATCAGGACCGTTTCCTCAACAATCCGCGGATCGGCATGGCCGTGCGGCAGGCCGCCAACATGAAGCCCGCCGAGAAGGCGGCCGTGAAGAAGAAGGCCGCCGAACTCCGTGCCGGGATGGACGATCTCTGAGGGCGTCGGGGCTTGCTCCCGTCCGCCGGACGAAGATGATTCCGGCATGAAATCCTCCGTGTGGACGTCGCTCATCTGCGTCGGCGCCGCCCTGGCGGGCTTCGGGCTCGGCCTGCAGGTCTTCGCCGTGGAGGACTTCGCGGCGCCGCGCGTCCTGGTGCTCATCGCCGCTTTGCTCGACGCCATCCTCGCCTGGTCCACGGCGCTCTTCTGGAAGAAGGACAAGCTCGGCCTGTCCTTCCTCTGCCTCGGAGTGGCGGCGTTCCTGCTGCCGCTCGCCGCCCGGATCTGGGGCTGACTCAGCGCTTCTTGGCGGCCTTCTTCGGCTTCTCGGGCGGGAGGGGGTCGATTCCGGGCAGCGGGAAGTCGGCGTTCGGCGTGCGTGCCGCCGCCATCTTGGCCTCGAGCTCCTTCACTTTCTCGGGGTGCTTCTCGGCCAGGTCGACCGTCTCGTTCGGGTCGGCCTCGAGGTCATAGAGCTGGGTCCGGAGCGGCTTGCCCGCACGCGCCGCCTTCAGCATGTCGGTGCGGACCGCCTTCCACTTGCCGTCCCAGATCGCCTGTTGCGCGCCGTACCCGGCGAATTCGCGGTAGAGCGGGCCCGTACGCGGCGCGTCCTGTCCCGTGATGGCGCCCAGCAGGCTCTCGCCGTCGAGACGCTCCGGAGCCTTCGCTCCGGCGGCCTGGGCGAAGGTCACGTGCCAGTCCTCGAAGCCCGAGACGCGCGCCGAGCGTCGTCCGGGCGGGCAGGCCTTGGGCCAGCGCACCACCGTCGGCACTCTGACTCCGCCCTCATGCAGCGAGCCCTTGAGGCCGCGCAGTCCGCCGACGGAGTCGAAGAACTTGGTCTCCACCCCGCCGACGTCGTGCGTGGCGCCGTTGTCCGCGCTGAACACGATGAGCGTGTCGTCCGCCACGCCGGCCTTCTCCAGCGCGGCGACGATGCGTCCGACCTCCGTGTCGAGCCGGGTGATCATGGCGGCGTAGGTCGCGCGGGGCGTGCGGTTGGGCACGTAGGATCCCGGATTGGCGGGCGTGAAGGGAGGGTCCTCGGGGAACTTGCCGTCATACTTGCGCAGGTCGGCCTCGGGCACCTGCAGGGACACGTGGGGCAGGGTGGACGCGTAGTAGAGGAAGAACGGCGTCCTGGCGTGGCGGGCGATGAACGCCTCGGCGCCGGCGATCATCCGGTCACCCAGGAAGTCCTTGCCGATGAAAGGCGCGTAGGCGGCGGGGTCCTTCGGGTCGCCGCCCTCGGGGAAGCGCGCGTGTCCCGGGACGCCCCCGGGGCCGTTGTCCAGCATGACCTCGCGTCCGTCGTCCCAGATCGCCTTCGGATACTGGCTGTGCGCGATCCATTGGCTGGACAGGCCGAGGAAACGGTCGAAGCCCTGCTTCATCGGATTGCCGGTGGAACCGAATCCGCCGAGCCCCCATTTGCCGAACGCTCCGGTGGCGTAGCCGGCGTCCTTCAGCGTGCGCGCCACGGTGACCGCGTCGGCCGGCAGGGGCGTCTGCTCGCCGTCGCCGACGTCACGGTTGTCGCGCGCGTGGGCGTGTCCCGGGCTGAGGCCCGTCATGAGCACCGAGCGCGAGGGCGCGCAGACCGCGTTGCCGGAGTAGTGCCGCGCGAGCACGAGTCCCTCGCGGGCCAGTCGGTCGACGTTGGGGGTGAGGATCTTCTTCTGGCCGTTGAAGCCGACTTCGGCGTAGCCGAGGTCGTCCGCCAGGATGAACACGATGTTGGGGCGTTCGGCGGCCGTCAGGGACAGCGCCCCAAGCAGGACGGCAAGCAGGCGGGGCGTTCGGCTCATTCCCCCTCTTAGCCCCGCGGCGCGCGTCTGTCGAGGCCGCCGCCGTTTGTCGGGTTGACATCCCCCCTCGGGCGGGGCTTAACGGCTATTCCTTTGCTCGGGCTGTAGCGTAGTCTGGTAGCGCGCTTGCATGGGGTGCAAGAGGTCGTGAGTTCGAATCTCACCAGCCCGACCAAAGGAAAGCGCCCTCAACGACCCTCGATCCAGGGGATGAGCAGGTCGGCCCAGGCCCGGGCCAGGGCGCGCTGGCCGTCTCCGCTGAAGTGGACTCCCTTGCCCCCGCGTTCCCGCAGGGCGCCTCGCAGCGCGTCCGAGTCCGGCCCCCGCAGGACCCGGTCCTTGCCCCAGAGCGAGGCCTGCGCGGCACGGATGTCCTCGGAGCCCATGTCGTCAGGCGTATGGTAGCTGACCTGCGCGACCATCCAGGGCGCGTCCCAGCCGACCTCCTTGCGGGATGAGCCGATCAGCAGGCTGAGATGCTCCGCATAGAGCCTGCCGGGCAGGGTACGCGTGGCGTCGCGCTGGTTGGCGTCGCTTTCGCCCTGATGCCAGAGGACCGCGCGGAAGCCGTTCGGTCCGAGCGGCCGCATGCGTCCGACCAGCATGGCGTAGGCCGCGCCCTTGCTGGCCCATTCTCCGGACGGCAGCTTCTCCACCCGGGACTCGATGGTGGGCGGGGCGGCGAACTTCGTGCCGGCGGGGAGCCATTCCCGGACGCTCGTGGCGCCGATGCCCGTCGTGACGAAGGCCACGGGCACTTTCAGCCTTTCGGCGAGCAGGTCGCCCAGGGCCGGCACGAAGCTTCCGCCGCGTCCGGAGGCGCCCGGCTGGGGGTCGGCGCAGGCGCGCCAGACGGCGCCGTCGAAATTGACCACGAGCGGACTCCGCGCGGTCATGCGCTCCTCGCCGTGGTTGGCGGAGTTGGACTGTCCGGCGACGACGAAGATCTCGCCGGCTCCGAAACGTCCGACCTTGGCGCTCGCGAGGACGCGCGCGCCGGAAGTGGCCCGCACTTCCAGACCGTACCAGCCGCCGGCGGGGAATTCGATGGTCGAGACGAAGTCCTCGCCCTTGGCCTCGATGCGCAGCGGGACCCAACGGGCCTCCTTGGCTCCTGCCACGGACGGGCGCCATTCCAGCGTGGCTCCGCTCGCGTCCAGTCCGCGCATGCGGCCGCGCAGGTCGAGCCGGGCCCGTCCGTCCGCACGGCGTTGCACGACCTGCATCTCGGCGGGAGAGAGGATCCGGAGCGGCGAGGAAAGTAGCGCCATCTGGCGGCCGAGGGATTCGCCGATGAGCAGGTAGGTCTCGGCGTTGCCGAACTCATGGTGTCCGTGTCCGGGGTTGGGAGAGTCCTCGGCCCGGCGCACGAAGTCCCGCGTGGGGGCGAAGGCCGTGGAGGCGGCGAACTCGGGCGCGAGCGTCACCTCACGTTGCGCGGCCCGCAGGCGCTCCCACTCGGGCGGGGCGTCGCGCCAAGGTCCGGTGAGTTCGCCCACCACGACGGGCAGGTCGGGCGTGCCGAGCTCCCTGCGCACGTCGCGGATGAGGTGCGCCAGGTTGGAGGCGTACTCCGGCACCGCCTTCTTGGGGTCGATGCCGTCGTTCCAGCCCTGATACCAGACGAGGCCTGAGAGCCGCGGCGTCCTTCCGCGGAGCGCGGGGAAGTCCTCCTCCATCGTCCGCAGCGCCTCCCGCACCTGCGACAGCATCTTGAGGTAGTAGGGCCCGGTCTCGCCGCCCGCGGAGGGCGGCCGGTAGTCCTTGACCAGGCTTTTCCCGCCCCAGGCGCACTTGATGAGCAGCACCGGTTCCTCGTGGGCGTCACCCAGTGCGTGACCGCACATCAGCTCAGGCCCGAAGTGGTGCGAACCGTAGACGGAGTAGCCGGTGCCGAGCGGGCCCTTGAGCGTGGGAGCGCGTTCGCGTTCATAGCGGACGAAGACGTCGTCGCGAGTGCGCCATGACCCGTCCGGATTCCGCAGCGTGTCCCGGAAGCGGGCTCCGTCCGCCTTGCCGAGGAAGTCGACGAGCGTGCCCTTGCCGTCGTTGTAATTCTTGCCCGTGAGGTCCACGACCGCCTGGCCCTCCATGTTGGACTGGCCGGCGAGGATGAAGACGCGCACTTCTCCGGCCGCCAGGGCCAGCGCGGGGAGCAGGAGCGCGAGCAGGGGCCTCATCGGGACACCTCCTGGGCGGCGGCGGGAGCGCCCGGCGCCTTGCCGAGCGACCAGTCGGCCGGGGTTCCCTTGCGTTGGCGCGAGAGCCAGAGGACCGCGGCCGTGGGTTCGGAATCGTGTCCGCCTTCGAAGAGGGTCACGCGCGCGTTGCCCGAGACGCGGCGGAACAGCACGGCCTTGGCTCGCTCGGGGTCGTCCTGCTTCTCCGACCGGAGGCCTTCGGGAATGCCGCGGTCCCGGACCAGCGAAGCGATGTCGGCCTCGGGCAGGAGGCGCTCCTCGGCGGCGAGGGCGTTGAAGGCACGGAGGGTGTGGCTGACGGGGACGGACCCCGTATGGCCGTCATGGATGCCCGTGCTGATGTCGATCGGGACGCCTTTTGCGGCGGCCAGGTGGAAGAGAGGGGAGCGTCGCCGGTATTCGGCCTCGGTCGCGGGCCCGGGCGGCCCGCCGCAGGACTGCTCCATCATGCGGGCGTAGTTGTTCTTGCGGGCCGAGCTTTCGGCGTGCCAGGCGGCGAGGTCGGTGATCGGACACCAGCTGCTCACGCCCGCCCAGACGTGCGGCGCGCGCGCGGCCATCATCAGCGCCATGTGCCCTCCGCCGGAGCCGCCCACGAGGTAGATCCGGGTTTCGTCGATGCGGGCCTCGCGGCGCGCATGCTCCACGGCGTCCAGCACGTCCTGCACCGCGAGGTCGGAGGCGCAGGCCTCGGGCCGGCGGTTGGGACCGCGGAAATCGGGGGCCACGAGCGCCCAACCCATCTTCTTCGCCTGCGCGATCCAAGGCGGGCCCTGTTCGATGCTGCCGCTCCAGGAATGCAGGAAGACCAGCAGCGGCACGGGCGGTCCCTCCGCGCCCTTCGCCGCGGTGTCAGGGCGCCACCAGACCGCGCGCTGCGCCGAGCCGTCCTTGCTGCTCGTGATCTCGACCTGATGGGGCGTCGCCTTCTGCGGGCCTTGCGCCTTCGGCGCGGCCGCCAGCAGGGAGGCGGCGATGAGCAGGGAGGCGGCGCTCACTTGGCTTCGGGCAGTTGCTTGAGCAGATGCGCCTTGATGAAGTCGCTGTCCGTCGCGTGGACCACGTGCGGGGCGCCGGGGTAGACGAGCGCGCAGCGGACCTGGGCCGCGTCACAGCGCTCCTTGAGCTTCACGCCGAAGTTCGCCGTGTGGGTCGGGTCCTTCTCGTCCTTGCCCAGGTTGGGCGCGGTGGAATAGAACAGGCCCACGGGCGGATCGTCGGGCGTGACGAGTTCGTAAGGCGAATATTGCCTGATCCAGGGAAGGATGCGTTCTCGTTCCGCCAGGAAGAGGTCGAAGGTCGAGGTCTTCTTCTTCGGGTCCCAGGTGATGCCGAAGGCGTGCGCGCCGTATTTGCTGTTAGGCGTCCATTCGCGCATCTGCCGAGGGTCCAGGGTGGTCTGGGCGCCGCTGACCGCGGCGCAGGTCACGCGGGTCGATTCGCGGGCGACGGGGTCGGCGCTGTTCGGATCAGCGAGGTCGTCGTGGAAGGCGATCCAGAGGCTCGTGCAGGCCCCGGCGGAGCCGCCGGCCAGGGCCACGCGGCTCTTGTCGAGATTCCACTCCTTGGCCTTGCTGCGCGTGAACTGGAGCGCGCGGGCGCAGTCCGTCATCGGTCCCTTCACCGGCGGCACGAGTCCGTCGGCGGTGGAGTCCTTGATGTTGCGGTACTCGACCGACACCACCGAGATGCCGGCTTCGAGGGCGGGCTTGAGCATGCTGCGCACGACCGAGCGGTCGCCGCCGTTCCAGCCCCCGCCGTGGATGTAGAAGAGCAGGGGCGTGGGACGATCCGACTTGGCGCGCCAGAAGTAGATTTTCTGCATCCGGTGCGGACCGTAGGCGACGTTCTCGTCGGGTTCGACCGGCAGCGGGTATTTCCTGAACTCAGGGTCGACGACGGCGGGGGCGGCCGCGGGCGTCTTGGCGGCGGTCTTCGTGGCGGGTTCGGCGGCGTGCAGCGCGCAGGCGGAGAAGGCGGCCGCGACGAGGAATCGCAGGGGGTTCATGGGGAGGCCATTCAGTCCTCGCGAGCCCGCGCTGGCGAGCGCTTTCCTGACCTCAGCGGACCCGGTAGACCTTCACGTCGTCGACCCAGAGGGTCGAGTTCACGAGGAAGCTGAACCAGCGCTTCACGGGATGCGCGAAGCCTTCGGAGCGGTGCGACAGCACCCTGCGTCCGTCCAGCGTCAGGCGCATCTCGTCGCCTTCGGTCACCAGGACCAGCTGGTGCCATTCCTGGTCCGACTTCAGGTCGCCCGTCGCCTGCTTGGTCCGGAGGAGCTTCTCGAGCTCGGCCGGCACGGGGGTCTTCTTGGCGGCCGCATCCTGACGGACGGCGCGGATCTTCAGGTCCATCACGCCGGTCTTGTGGTCGATCAGCGTGGCCTTGCCGCCCGCGATGATGGCGTAGCAGAGGTGGCCGGCGTGCACGCCCTTGGTCTCGCGGTCGACGAAGCCCAGCTGCATGGACTCCCCCTTGTTCAGGCCGGGAAACCTGAACCTGATGACCGCCCCGCCGTCGCGGAAGCCGGCCTCGTGGTGGATGTGGGCGGCGTGCCCCGCCTCCTTGGTGGCGCTGGCGACCTTGAGGATGCCCGCGTCGAGGTCGGCCTGCTTGATCCGCGGGACGCGGTCGGCGGTCGCGCTGTTCCAGCCGTTGCCCACGGCCTTGGCGAGGTTGCCGTCCTCCTCCCGTTCGAACGCGTCATGGAAGACGAGCGTCCCCTCCTTGGTCAGCCAGGCGAGGTCATCGGCGGGCGCGCCCCGCAGGACGGCGACGCAGGCGAGGAGACAGAGGGGCAGCGCGGTCTTCATGGTTCAGAGTCTGGCGGCGGTGATCACGCTGCGGTCGCAGGCCGTCTCCGTGAAGCGGAACGAGCCGAAGCCCGCCTCGGCGAGCAGCTCCCGCATCTCGCCCACTCCGTAGCAGCGGCCCTCCGTGACGCTCATGAGCAGGGCGGAGTAGGCGGTGACCGGCAGAGGGCCGTCCTTGGCCTCATTGAGGTGGGCGTCGTGGATGACGATGAGCGAGCCGGGAGCGAGCGCGTCGGCGGAGGCCCTGAGCAGCTGGCGCACCTTCGGGACGTCCCAGTCGTGCAGCACGTTGGAGAACAGGTGGACGTCGTGGCCCTGGGGCAGCGGGTCGCGGAAGATGTCGCCGGCGACGACGGACACGAGGCCTTCGCAGCCGCGCTTGCGGATCATCGTGCGGGCGATGCCGTCGACCGGCGGACGTTCCAGCACCGTGGCCCGCAGGCCCGGGGTGCCCTGGGCGAGCACGCAGGCGTAGATGCCTGAGCCGCCCGCGATGTCGAGCAGGCTGCGTCTTCCGGCGAGTCCGGCTTCGCGCAGCAGGGCGGGTCCGAGCGTGAATCCGCGGCAGTCCATCGCGGCGGTGAAGCCCGTCGCGAACTCCTCCGTGAGCATCGCCTCCGTCCACGGCTTCTCGTCCTTGTAACTGCCCCAGTTGGCGGGGCGGTCGGTCCGGAGGATCACGGCGAAGTCCTTCGCCACGGGACGCTCCTTGAGCGAGGCGTAGTAGGGGATGAGCGAGCGGGGGGAGTCCTTGGTCAGGTGTTCCCGGGCGGTCGCGGTCGCGTGGAAGCGGCCGCCGTCCTTCCTGACCAGTCCGTTGGCGGCGAAGAACGAGAGCATCACGTCGGCCGGGCGCGGATGCACTCCGAAGGAGCGGCAGACGCCCTCGAGGTCCATCGGTTCCGACGCCAGGCGGGTGAAGAAGTCGAACTCGCAGGCCGCGGCGGCGATCAGGTCGGCGGCGTAGAGGCCGTCGCGGTAACGGTAGAGCTGGTGGGGGTCGGTTTCCGGACCGCGTGTCAGGTCGGGCCCCATGTCACTTGCGTCGGGGCGGCCTGAGCTCGTCGGCGGTCCATCCGGCGGTGCGGTCGGAGAACTTGGAACGGACGTCCTTGACGTAGGCGGGGGAGACGGGCGACGCGGTGTGCTCCCACTCGCGGCGGACGTAGGTGAGCACCGCGGCGACGTCGGCGTCCGTGAGCTGGAGCATCGGCGGCATGGCGAGGTCCCAGGTGCGGCCGCCGACCTTCACGGGGCCGTTCAGTCCGTGCATGACGATGCGCGCGGCGACGTCGGGAGAGCCGAGGACCCACTCGCTGTCGACCAAGGGAGGGGCGAGGCCCTCCAGGCCGTATCCATGGGGCTGGTGGCATCCGCCGCAGAGGGAGGCGTAGATTGTCCGCCCCTTCTCGAAGGCCGCCTGCTGGGCGGCGTCCAGCGGGACGATCTTCGGCGGGGTCGGAGCGCCGGGCTTGCCGACCCAGAGCAGACGTTCGTCGATGGCGGCCACGGCCTTGGCGCCCTCGCCCGATTTCAGGGAGACCTTGAGCGAGGCGAGCGC
>CAIOPO010000054.1 GCA_903860195.1 uncultured Opitutia bacterium
AGGGTCGTGGGGCCTGCCAAGAGCAGCGGCGGTCAGGCTAGGTCGGCACGCAGTGCCGACCCTACCCAAGGCAAGCGGTCGACGAAGGTCGTCGACCCTACCAGGGGCGGAGGGCGAGGTGATCGCGGGCGACAAGAGGTCGTCGACGTCGCCAAAGGCAGGCGGTCAAGGAAAGCCGGAGGCAGAGAGGCCAGGCTAGCGGGTGACGCGGGTTTCGGAGAGGAGGGCCTGGGCGTCGAGGTGATGTTCGGTGCCCTCCATGCGGTAGGCCCGGGCGATCTTGATGATGAGGCCGGCCGTCTCGGCGCATTTGGAGAAATCACCGCACGCAAGATGCATGCGCGCGATGCAAAGGAGAGGGAAAAGGCGGGGCGCCCTGCCCTTCCAGCCCAGTGAGGCGTTCCAGCTCTCCCACGCCAAGGCGATCGAACGTTTGAAGTTCTTGTTCAGCATCTGGCACTGCGCCATGTGCAGCCATGCGACGGACAGGCGGGGGTCGTTCGGAGGAAGATGGCCCTGCAGGATGAAGTGGAGTTTTTCCGCGAAACGCAGGGCGCCCTCATGCATGCCATGCTTGAACAGCCAGTGATAGGCCTTGGCCGTGAAGGAAATGGCAGGCTTGGAGTGCTCACCATGGCGCTGCTGCATGAGCTGGACGCCCTGCAGGAGGGCATATTCCGCGGATCCGTGGTCGCATCCTTTGTGAAACACGGAGGCGAGACCGAAGAAGGCGCTGCGGATCACGGTCCAGTCCGGATCCTTGCGGGCGAGCTCACTTGCGGTGGTGTTACGGAAGAACTGGACCAGATCCTGGTCGACGCGGCGGTTGCTGCGCCTTCCCTTGGCCGGGGTCTCCTCCAACCCCAGGTAGGCAAGACTGCTGGGCCTCGTGGGGCGTATCGTGTAGGTCTGCACATAGGCCTCCTTGAGCATGCGTTCGCCGATGCGGACCAGTTCGTCATGGAAAACCTGCTGGGCGCGGATCGTGTCGGCGTCCGAGCGATACTTGGCCCGGTCGGCCTTCTGCTTCTCCTCGCGGCGCGAGCGCCGGATGTAGGCCTTCAGGTTTTCGCTGGCCCCTTCGGGGTAGCCATCGTTCTGGGGGTTGTTCCTCTGGGGGTCGTTTTCATCGTCGCGGTTCGGCATAGGAACGGCGGTATGCCCGAGGAAGGGGGAGAGGCAAGGGGGGGCGGTGCGGAGCGCACCGCAGGGCTTGGGCTAGGGCCAGGGCCGGGGCTAGGGCTGGGGCTAGGGCTGGGGCTAGGGCCGGGGCTAGGGCCGGGGCTGCTTCCTGCGGAGGACGAGGATGATGTCGCCGTATTCGTTGTCGATGCGGCGGGTGGAATGAAGTTCGTACCGGAAGTCGTGGCAGGCGACGAGCTCGAGGGACGGGGCCTGAGCGATGAGTTCCTTGAGCTCCTTGGGGGAGTAGGTGCGGAAGTTCCAATGGGTGTCCTCCACGCGGACTTGATCGCCACTGAGGATGCGCATGCGCGTCTTCATGGACTCAAGGCGGGTCCTGCGGTCAGGACGATAGGACCAGGTGTGACTGATGACTTTCAGGCCCCGGCGCCGACCGATCCACCGCTCATAATCCGGCCTCGCGCTGGAGTAGTCGGTGAGGTGCAGGCCGATGAGGACGAGACCGCCGGGCCGGACCGCCGCGGCCATGAGGCGGATGGCCCGCTTGGCGGCGGCGCCGGTGGTGAGATACTTGAAAGTGCTGACGAAGCAGTGCACGACGTCGAAGGGGCGCTCGGTCGGCAGCTTGAAGCGGTCCATGGAGTCGATCCATACCCTGCCCTTCAGTCCCTTTCGCCGCAGACGATCGCGGGCGAAGGCGACCTGGTGGCGATTGAGGTCGAACCCGTGGACGTGATGGCCGCGCCGGGAGAGGGATTCGAGCAGTCGGC
>CAIOPO010000055.1 GCA_903860195.1 uncultured Opitutia bacterium
CCTTGAGCGTGCGCAGGATGCCGCCGACCGCTCGGTCGATGTCGGCGAGCGTCTCGGCGTAAGGCGTAGGCCCCTTGCCCTTGAAGTCGGAAGAGGCGCCCAAGGGGGTGTGGGGCATGGACGTCGGAAGGTAGAGGAAGAAATTCCTGCCGCGACGCGCACAGTCGCGGATGAACTTCATCGAACGGTAGCCCTGCATGCTGGTGAGCTCGTCCATGTCGAACCAGTCGTTCAACTGGCCCATCTTGTGCCCGTCGGTGTATCTCGGAACGACGGGATAACGCGAGGCGCGGCTGGTGTCTCCGGGATAATACCCCAGGGGCCACATGTCGTTGGAATAAGGAATCACCATCGACTCATCGAAGCCATGGGCCGGAGGCAGGAACTTGGGGGCGTCGCCCAGGTGCCACTTGCCGACGACGGCGGTGCGGTATCCGGCCTGGCGGAACAAGGTGCCGAGCGTCTGCTCCGTCTCGGCCAGACCGACCTTGGAGTTCGGACCGAGCGCGGTCCCGCCCAGTCCGAGCCGGTTGGGATAGCAGCCGGTCATCAGCGCGACGCGTGAGGAGGTGCACACGGCCTGCGTCGCGTAGAAACTGGTGAAACGCATTCCCTCCGAGGCCAGCCGGTCGATGCTGGGCGTGGAGTTCTGCTTGGAACCGTAACAGCCCGGATCACCCCACCCCATGTCATCGGCCATGATGAGCACGACGTTGGTCTTCGCCTGGGCGAAAACCCCGACAAGAAGGGCAAAAAGGAGGAAGGGGGTAATCCTCACGCGGTCTTGCATAGGGTGAAACCCCCAGCATGCAAGCCCTCCGAGGGCTGTTCAGGGCACTATTTTCAGGCCCAGTTCGCCGCAAATGTCGGGCCTCTTCGCCGCCTTGGCCTTGAATTCATCCACGGAAAAATCGGCGACCACGAAGTCCTTGTAGCGGAAGGACGGGCACTTGGACTGACCCGTCAAGGCGACCAGCTGCCGCATCTGATGCATGTCGGCCAGCACGTCCTGGATGTCCAATTTGACGCCCTGCGCGGCGAAGTACTCGAGCGCCTCCTCGCACCAAGGGCAGCCCGGCTTGTGAAAGAAGGTCGGTCTTTCGCTCATGCACGTCATCCTGACCGGAACGGCCGGCTTATCAAGCATCCCACGCCGTTGACTCCGCAGGGGAGTCGAACAGGAAAGTGGCATCCGCCATGCAGACCCTACACGGCTCCCCCAGTCATCTGCTTGTGACGCCTGAGATCGAACTGGCCGTCACGGCCACGGCCGGTCACCTCGCCCCCGTCAAGTTCCGCCTGCCGCACGGAGATTTCTCGCCCTATTCCCTCTCTCCGTGGCTGCCCTCCGAAGCCGATGCCAAGCTGCCGCCGCTGCTGATTCAGCTCCGCGGCGACTTCCTCTGTCTCCCTTTCGGCGGGCAGGAGGCGGGTCCGCCTCACGGCGACGTCGCCAACGCGCCCTGGTCGCTCAAGTCGTCGGGTCCGAGGGAGCTTACGCTGGAGCAGAAGGGCTCGGACACCGGCGCGCACGTGACCAAGACGATCTCCGTCCTGCCCGGACACTCCGTGATCTACGTCGAGCATCGTGTCCAAGGACTGTCCGGACGTTGGAACTACGGGACGCACCCCATCCTCGATCTCTCCGCCGTGCCCGCCGGCGCGGCCCGCGTGTCCGTCAGTCCCTTCCGCTGGGCTTCGGTCTACCATCGCGAGTTCTCCGACCCCGCCGCGGGCGAAAGCGGTGCGCTCAAGCCAGGTGCGCGCTTCCGCGACCTGAAAGCCGTGCCCGCCAAGGACGGCTCCTCGGCCGACCTCACACGTTATCCCGCCCGGCCCGGAAACGACGACCTCGTGATGATGGTCAACGCGCCTGAAACCTCCGATCGTCCTTTCGGATGGTCCGCCGTGACCTTCCCGGGGCACGTCTGGTTCGCGCTCAAGAACACCTCGGACTTCCCTGCCACGCTGTTCTGGATTTCCAACGGGGGCAGGCCCGGCCACCCGTGGGAGAAACGCCACCTGGGCCGGCTCGGGGTGGAGGAGGTCTGCTCCCATTTCTGCGACGGAGTGGCGGACGCCCGCAAGGACCTCCTGGCATCGGAAGGGATTCCCACCTCGCGACTTTTCCAGGCCGGTGAACCCGTGCGTCTGCCGGTCATCCAAGGGGCGGCCGAAGTCCCCGCGGGCTTCGGACAAGTGACCGCCATCAGCCCCGACGGCGACGACGGGGTGGTCATCCGGGGGTGCTCCGGGGCCTCCGTCCGGGTCGGCGTTAATTGGAAGTTTTTGAAGCGATAAGGTCGTTTCACTCCAAACTTGTAGGGGCAGGTTCGGTTCCCTAATCCTTCCCTCCCCCTCCCAAGGATGGCGCGGCTTGCCGCAGCCCCTCCCCTCTTTTCCACCCATGCCCTCCCCCAAGATCGTCCAGGACCTCACCACCAAGAAGACCGGCGTGTCCAAGCTGGTCGCCAAGGAGCTCGCCCGCACCGGCGGACTGCTCCGTCTCGCTCCCTGCTGGGTCCCGCGGTCCTTCCTGCAGCCCGGCAAGCGCCTCAAGCTGCATCCGGATGACCTTTACGCCTTCGGCCTGAGCCGCGGCGGCATCGACGAGCGCTGGTTCGCCTCGACCACCGAGGCCGCGAATGAGAACCGCACTCCCGACGAAGGCCTCAGCTACGTGGTCATCGGCGGCACCCGTTTCACCCTCAAGCAGGCCGTCAAGGAGTGCGGCGCCGCGCTCATCGGCTCCAAGATCTGGAAGAAGTACAAGAAGTGGCCGGTCTACTCCAAGTTCTTCGACAACATGGGCCCCATCCCGCACCACATGCACCAGGACGCCAAGCAGGCGAAGCTCGTGGGCCAGGAGGGCAAGCCGGAGTCCTACTACTTCCCGCCCCAGCATAACAACGTCGGCAACAACTTCCCCTACACCTTCATGGGCTTCGAGCCCGGCACCACCAAGGCCCAGGTCCGCGAGTGCATCGCCAACTGGCACAAGGGTGACAACAAGATCCTCGCCCTCTCCAAGGCCTACAAGCTCGAGCCCGGCACGGGCTGGCTGATCGACCCCTGCGTGCTGCACGCGCCCGGCTCGCTCTGCACCTACGAGCCGCAGTGGGGCTCCGACGTCTTCGGCATGTACCAGAACCTCGTCGAAGGCCGCGAAGTGCCGTGGTCGCTGCTCGTGAAGGACATGCCCAAGTCCAAGCACAAGGACGTGGACTTCATCGTCAACCAGCTCCACTGGGAGAAGAACGTCGACCCGAACTTCAAGGACAACCACTACCTCGAGCCCGTCGCCTCCGCCAAGGGCAAGGGCTGGGTCGACAAATGGATCGTCTACGGGAAGATCGACAAGTTCCAGTACTTCACCGCCAAGGAGCTCACGGTCGAGCCCGGCGCGTCCTGCACGATCAAGGACAAGGGCGCCTACGGCCTGATCTGCGTCCAGGGCTCCGGCACGATCAACGGCGAAGTGCTCAACAGCCCGAAGCTCATCCGCTTCAACGAGCTGACCGAGGACGAATACTTCTGCACCGAGGACGGCGCCAAGGCCGGCGTCACCTTCCGCAACACCTCCACGACCGAGCCGCTGGTCTGCCTGCGTTACTTCGGACCGGAAGTGAACCCCGACGCCCCGGCGATCGGCGCCCACAAGAAGGCGCGCAAGAAGTAAGCGCCCCCCTCTCAACCCCAAGCACCCCGCACCATGAAACTGCACAACGCCATGTGGCCCGGCCTCGTCGGCAAGGAGCCCGACACCGACCATCCCCCGATCGCCCTCGAGCGCATGCTCGACATGACCGCCGCGGCCTCCGTGGACGGCAAGAAGTTCGACGGCGTCGACCTCTTCCTCTTCCACCCGCACACCGACCCCGACATCTCCGAGGACGGCCTCAAGAAGATGGCCGACCTGATCGCCTCCAAGGGCCTCAATGTCGGCTCGCTCGTGGCCCCCGTCTGGGGCGGCACGGTCGGCGACTCCGCCATGGGATCCGACGAGCAGCAGAAGAAGTTCCTCCTCGCCATCGAGAAGGCCTGCCGCATCGCCAAGCTCCTCAACAAGCACGGCGTCCGCAAGTACGGCATCATCCGCGTGGACTCCGCCGAGTTCGGCGTGCAGAAGTGGCGCGAGAACCCCAAG
>CAIOPO010000056.1 GCA_903860195.1 uncultured Opitutia bacterium
CTGCAGCACCACGAAGCCCGGCAGATTCTGGTTCTCCGAACCTAGTCCGTAGGTCATCCAGGCACCGGCGCTCGGATGGCCCATGAAGGGGAAGCCGGTGTGGAAGAAGTAGTTCCCCTGCGCGTGCTCACTCACCTTGCTCGTCATGGAGCGCACGACGGTGAGGTCGTCGGCGAGGGCGGCGATCTGCGGGAAGAGGTCGGTCATGACGATGCCCGACTTGCCGCGCGGCCTGGCTTCCCAGGGGCTGGCCATGATGTTCCCGTTGTTATTGAAGACCGTACGCTGCACCGGCACGGGCATGGGCTTGCCGTTCAGCCGGGTCAGGGCTGGCTTGGGGTCGAAGGAGTCGACGTGCGAGACGCCGCCCGACATGTAGCAGAAGATGACGTTCTTGGCCTTGTCCGCACGGGGCGTCTTGGGCGAGGCGCCGTAGGCGGGAGAGGCGAGCAGGCCGGACAGCGCCACGCCGCCGAAGCCGAGTGAGCAGCGGCGCAGGGCCTCTCTGCGGGTGAGCGGATGCATGTCAGCGGATGAAGATGAACTCCTTGAGGTTGAGCATGGATTGGGCGAGCTCGAGCCACGCCGCGGCTTCGTCCGCCCCGCCGGAGCGGAGGTCGGCCAGGTAGCGGGCCGCCGCCGCGGATTCGTCGTCCGACGGCTTTCGGCCCAAGGACCGCAGGAAGAGGCCGCGGATGCGGTCGGATTCGGCTCCTTCGGAGGTCAGGGTGGCGACCCAGCCCTTGGCGGCCTCCTGCACGAAGGGGTCGTTGAGCATCGTCAGGGACTGCGCGGGCACGTTGGTGACGTCGCGTCGGCCGACGGTCGTGAACGGCTTGGGTCCGTCAAAGGCGGTGATCAGCGGGTTGAGGCTGTTGCGTCGGACCATGAGGTAGACGCTGCGCCGGACCTGGTTCCTGGGCGCCGCAAGGGCGTCGTCGCCCGGACCGTACATGCGGTGTTCCAGACGGCCGGAGAGATGGAGCAGGGTGTCGCGCAGGGATTCGCCGCTGAGCCGACGCACGCGCATGTGCGCGAGCAGGTCGTTGGCCGGGTCCTTGGACCGGGCGGAATCGGATGGCGCGGAGTCCCGGCGGAAGGCCTCGGTGAGCAGCAGCTCGCGCAGCATCGATTTCACCGACCAGCCCTGCTCGATGAACCGGAGGGCCAGGTGGTCCAGCAGCTCGGGGTGGGTGGGCTGGTCGCCGAGGCGCCCGAAGTTGTCGACCGTCCCCACGAGGCCCCGCCCGAAGGCATGATGCCAGAGGCGGTTGACCATCACGCGCGCGGTGAGCGGATTGGCGGGGTCGGAGAGCTTGGTCGCGAGGTTGAAGCGTCCGGTGCCACCGGTGGCGAAGGGTCGGGCGTCGAAGGCTTCAAGGTAGCGGCGCGGCACCGCCGCTTCGGGCTTCAGGTGGTCGCCGCGGGCGTACAGGGGCTGATTGAAGCCCGTGGCTTCCCAGAGGCCGGGCGCACGCCGCGGGATGATGATCTCGCTTTCCGCCTGCCGGTAGGCGGTGACCAGCTCCGTCAGACGTGGCGAGCCCTTCAGATCGGCGTCGAGGATGCCGTGCCGCAGCGCGGCGTCGAGCAGCGCGGCCTGCGCTTCATCGGCCTGGTTGCGTCCCCATGCGTAGGCCGCTTCGGAGAGGGCGATGGCGAGGTCTTGGACGGCGGGGAACGACGGCGTGGGGACGACCGTCGCGGGGCCGGACGGACCCTCCGGCCGCGTGCGGTGGAAGACGATCTGCCGGAGGCCGAACCAGCCGAGCTCCGAGCTCTTTCCGTCCGGGTTCGTGGAATCCGCGGGAAGGGTCAGTTCCAGGTAGGCGAACGAGCCTTTGCGATAGGCCGTGTCGAGGGTGATCCAGGTCGGGCTGGAAGCGTCAACCTTGGCCTTGGGGAAGCGCGATCCGCCGGGTGAGATCGGATAGTTGTCGGGAATCAGGCGGAGCGTGGCGCCCTTGCCCATGGCCTGCACGCTTATGAAGTCGGTCGTCACCTTGAACCGTGGCGAGGTCAGCACGCCGGCGTGCCGGGTGGAGAGCGTGTGGGAGTGCACCCCCGAGGGCAGGATGCGGGTGACGGCGTCGGAGCCTTCTTTTTCGACGCGGAAGTCTCCCGGACCCGTGCCGCCCAGGAAGGCGTTGCCGCTCCGGAGCCACTCATCCGCGTCATCGGTCGCGAGGTCGACGTCGGGCGGCGTCGGTCGCGGCGACTTGCCGGGCTTGGGCCTAAGGCCCACGCGCAGCATGGTCGAGGCATGCAGGGGATGGTCAGGGTCGGTCTCATTGCTGAACCCTGCGATCAGCCGCTCATGTCCGGCGCCCAGTCGGCCGATCCGGGCGCGCAGCGCCCCCGCCTGGGCGCGCAGTCCGGCCAGGGCGACGTCTTCTCCGGGAGCGGCGGGCGTGTCGCCCCGGAGCGGGCCGGCTTGGAAGGATCGGAGGACCTGCTGGGCCGTCAGCGCCGCGTGATAGGCCCGGGCCTCCTCGATCTCTCCGCGGAGGAAGGCGTTGCCACCGCCCGTGTGGCGCCGTCCGAAGAGGAAGTGGGAGCGTCCTTCCTTGTAAAGCTGCGCCACGCCGTCGACCCCCTGCGGAAGGTAGGATTCACCATAGGGCACGCCGTTGCGGTAGAGGGTGATGCGTCCTTCAGTCCCGTACACCGCCGCGACATGGATGAGAGATTCCTTGGAGGACGTCTCCGCGGGACCGCCGACGTCACGGCTGCGCACGCCGTTGTTGCTGCCGGCCATCCAGCCCCGCTTCTGCCTCTCCGCATAGACGATGGAGTCGAAGATGGCGCCGCCGACGGACTCAAGGGTCACGACGCCGCCTCCGCGCTGGTCAAGCGAGCTGAGCGAAACCCAGGCCTCGAGCGTCTTGGTGGTGAAGGGGGCGGGCACCGATTCGGTCTGGGCGAAGGCGCCGTCGCCTGGCAGCACGAGCCGTCCGCCCCGGAACGACGCGCCGCCCGTGGGCCTGGCGTCGAGCCCTCCGAGCAGGTCGCGTCCGTCTTTTTCAAAAGTCCACCAATGGTCGGGCGTCGGCCCCGTGTCTCCTTCGGCGCGCAGACGGTGGCGGAAGGATGCGGCGGAAATCCTGGATTCGAGCTCCGCCAGCTCCGCCTCGAGCGGCTGCAGCGCCGCCGAAGTCCGCTGCACCTGCTCCAAGGCGTCGGGAAGGCCGCGGGCCTGGGTCCGCCAGCGGGCGGCCAGTTCCTCGCGGATGGCGGCCTTGAGGGAGCCGAGGCGGTCCCGTCCGGCGTTGAGGCGTTCGGCGGATTCGATGATGACCTGCCCGGGGCGGCTGGAGGCGAGGATGCCGTAGAAGGCGTAGAAGTCCGCCTGGCTGATCGCGTCGAACTTGTGGTCGTGGCAGCGTGAGCACGAGACCGTGAGCCCCAGGAAAGTCTTGGAGAGCACGTCGATCTGGTTGTCCACGTTGCGCACCTGCTCGTCGACCGTGTCGACCGGCTGGTAGCCGTGCTCGACCATCCGGAAGTGCGCGGTGCCGATCGCGGACTCGTTCAGCCCGTCCTCCGGATTGATGCGTGGGGCGGGCAGTAGGTCGCCGGCGACATGCTCTTGGACGAAGCGGTCATAGGGCACGTCGGCGTTGAAGGCGCGGATCAGATAGTCGCGATACTGCCAGGATTGCGGGATGGCCGGGTCGCCCTCGCTGCCATGCGTGTCGGCGTAGCGGACGAGGTCCATCCAGTGGCGGGCGAAGTGCTCGCCGTAGCGGGGCGAGGCCAGGAGCCGGTCGACGACCTTCGCGTAGGCTTCGGGCGAGGCGTCGGCCTCGAACGCGGCGATTTCCTCGGGGGTCGGGGGCAGTCCCGTCAGGGTGAAGGTGGCCCGACGCAGCAGCGTCGCCTTGTCGGCTGGGGCGGAGGGCTTGATGCCGGCGGCGGAGATCTTCGCGTCGAGGAAGCGGTCGATCGGGCTGTTTGCCCGGCCTGCGGGCGGATTCACGGCCCGGACGGGCTGGAAGCTCCACCAGTTGCGGCGGACGGAGAGCAGGTCCTGCCAGGTCGGCGTGACGGAGTCCTTGGGCGCCTGGTCGCGCGGATCTGGCGCGCCACGGCGGACCCACTCTTTGAAGTCCTCGATGATGCGCGCATCCAGCTTCGGGCGCTTCTTGGGCATCTTCAGGTCCTCGTGCTCGTGCGTGATCGAGCGGATGAGCAGGCTCTTGTCCGGATCGCCGGGCACGATGGACGGTCCTTCGTCGCCGCCTTTCAGCAGACCGTCGCGGTGATCGAGACGCAGTTCACCCTTCTGCTGTTTCGCGTCGTGGCACTCGTAGCATTCGGCCACCAGCGCCGGACGGATGCGTGTTTCGAAGAATTCAACGTCCTCCGGTTTCAGGGCGGCGGCGTGCAGCCCCGCCGCCGTCAGCAGGGGCAGGGTCAGGGGCAGGAACGTGCGCAGGCGGGAGCGCATCGGGGTGGGGTCCAGATTCGTGCGTGACGGGGAGTCCGCAACCCTGTTCCTGACCGTGGAATGACCGCCGAGTTCCTGCCTATTTTCCGGCCGCACAGCCCGGCAGAGCGACCTTGGCCAGCCAATCCCGTATCTTTGCCTGTTCCGTCTCCGGGAATGCGTGGCCCACGCCTTTCATCTCAGAGGCCTCCACCGTCGCGCCCTTGCCCTTTAGCGCTCGCGCGAACGCCTCCCCGCTCCGTCGGTTAGGGCTTTTCTCGCCCCAGCAGACGTAGGCGTAACGTCCTTTGAGGGCCTGCAGCTGTCCGATGGAAGTGTAGCTTGTGCCGCCGCCGTCGGCGGCGATGAGGATGCCGAAGTAGTCCGACACGGTGAAGCCCAGTGAGCCCTGGATGAGCGTCACCTTGGCGGGGCGGGCTCCGTCCGCGGAATCGGGGTCGGAGTAGGGCGGCTTGGGCAGGCGCGCTCCTTGGATCAGGATGGAGTTGGTCGGCACGCCGTCCGTCGGAGCCGGGCCGTTGCGCGTACGCAGCATGCCGTCGATGGCGTGCCCGCCGTTGCTGAAGCCGGCGAGGATGGAGCTGCGTCGGTCGATGTTCGGCAGCAGCCGGTGCACGTCATCGATCATCGCGCGGTGGTAGGCCCAGACTTTGGCGAAATCTCCCACCATGGTGGGCTGGGCCGGATTGGCGGAGCCCTTGGGGTAGGGCAGGCCGACGAGCACGAAGTCTCCGGGCGGCAGAAAGCCTGAGGCCGGCGCCGTGCCGCCTTCGCCGCCTGCCAGCCAGGCGACCAGCGGCAGCTTGCGAGAAGGGTCGTAACCGGCGGGGATGCGGACCTCGCAGGAGGCGGGGCGGCCGTGACGGTCGGGCGCGAGCGCGGGGAACTGCAGCGTCAGCGAGGCCCCGGGGGCGACCTTCTCGGCCAAGGGGTGCGGCGCGGCGGCCAGGGCC
>CAIOPO010000057.1 GCA_903860195.1 uncultured Opitutia bacterium
CTCGTGACTGGAGTTCAGACGTGTGCTCTCCGATCTCATCGCCGAGCGGCTCGCCGCCCACGGGCACACCGTCCTCTGCGTCTCCAAGTCCGCCACCTGCGAGGCCGTGGCGTCCGACATCGTCGCCAAGGGTCTCAAGGCCAAGGCCTACCAGGTTGACGTCTCGGACCCCGTCGCCGTCGCCAAGGCCTGTGAGGCGATCGTCGCCGAGTTCGGCGCCGTGGAGATTCTCGTCAACAACGCCGGCATCACCCGGGACAAGCTCGTCATGGCCATGACCGAGCAGGACTGGAACGACGTCCTCTCCACCAACCTCTCCTCCGCCTTCTTCTGGGTGAAGGGCCTGGTGCGCCCCATGACCCGCAAGCGCTGGGGTCGCATCATCAGCATCTCTTCCGTGACGGGGGTGCAGGGCAACGCCGGCCAGGCCAACTACGCCGCCGCCAAGGCCGGACTGCACGGCCTCACCATGACCCTGGCCCGGGAGCTGGCCGGCCGCTCGATCACGGCCAATGCCGTCGCCCCCGGCTTCATCACCACGGACATGACGGACGAGCTTCCCGAAGAGGTGAAACAGAAGATCCTTTCCTTCATTCCGCTGGGCCGTTTCGGCTCCGTCACGGACATCGCCGCCATGGTGGACTACCTCGCTTCGGAAGAGGGGGGATACGTCACCGGACAGGTCTTTTCGGTTGACGGTGGAATGGCTATCTGACACCCCAAAACCACCAAAAACCTTCTCTTATGCCCGAAAACATCGAACAGCGCGTCAAGGACATCGTGAAGAAGCAGCTCAACGTCACCGACGAGCAGCTGAAGCCGGAGGCGACCTTCCAGGGCGACCTCAAGGCCGACTCCCTCGACCTCGTCGAGATCATCATGGCCTTCGAAGATGAGTTCGGCATCCAGATCCCCGAGGACAAGGCGCAAGGCATCAAGACCCTCGGCGACGCCATCCAGCACCTGAAGGCCTCCGCGACGAAGTGATCGCGCGGGTCCCCCTCGGCCCACCGTGAGCGCCAACGCCAGCCAGCCTCGCCGGGTAGTCGTCACGGGCATCGGCACGATTTCGGCGCTCGGGCACACGCTCGGGGATTTCTGGGGTTCCCTGACGAAGGGCCGCTCCGGCATCGCGCGCGTCACGCGTTTTGACCCGACGGACTTCCCCTCGAAGGTCGGCGCCGAGGTGCGCGACTTCGACCCCGGGAAGTACATGGACCCCAAGGAGGCCAAGCGCAACGACCGCTACACCCAGCTGGCCGTCGCCGCCTCGCGTCTCGCCATCGAGGACGCGAAGGTCGATCCCGCCAAGCTCGTCCCGGAACGTTTCGGCGTCATCATCGGTTCCGGCATCGGCGGCATGGAGACGATTGAGAACCAGTCCCGCGTGCTCTTTGAGCGCGGCCCCGGCCGTGTCTCGCCCTTCACCATCCCTTCGCTCATCGCCAACATCGCCGCCGGCGTGGTCGCGATCGAGTTCAAGGCCAAGTCGGTCAACTTCGGCGTCGTGTCCGCCTGCGCGTCGGGCTCCCATGCCCTCGGCGAGGCCCTGCGTCACATCCGCGACGGCCACGCCGACATCATGCTCTCGGGCGGCTCCGAGGCCGCCATCACGCGCCTCGGCTACGCCGGCTTCTGCAACATGAAGGCGATGTCGACCGACTTCAACGACACGCCCGAGAAGGCCTCCCGTCCTTTCGACAAGCTCCGCGACGGCTTCGTGATGGGGGAGGGCGCCGGCGTCCTGGTCATTGAGACTCTGGAGCACGCCCAGGCCCGCGGCGCCCGCATCTACTGCGAACTCGCCGGCTACGGCGCCACCTGCGACGCCTACCACATCACGGGCCAGGACCAGGAAGGGAAGGGGCTGGCGCTCTGCCTCGACCGCGCCCTCGCGGAGGCGGGCGTGAAGAAGGAGGAAGTCAGCTACATCAACGCCCACGGCACTTCGACGCCCATCAACGACCGTTGCGAGACGCTGGCCATCAAGCGCACCTTCGGCGATCACGCCCGCGCCCTCTCGATTTCCTCCACGAAATCGATGACCGGGCACCTGCTGGGCGCGGCCGGCGGAGTCGAAGCCGCGGTCTGCTGCCTGGCCATCCATCACGGAGTCATACCCCCGACGATCAATTACGAGAACCCTGATCCGGACTGCGACCTGGACTACACTCCTAACGCCGCCCGTCAGCGCAAGGTGGACGTGGCCGTCTCCAACAACCTCGGTTTCGGCGGGCACAATGCTTCGCTTGTGTTCCGCAGGCTTTGAGCCGAAACCTCCTGCCTTCGCCGGGGTTGTAATGATAGCGACCCCGATGCTCCCCCGCCTTTTCCTGTCCGTCCCGCTCCTGGCGGCCTCCCTGCTGTCCGCCCAGGAGGTCCAGGAGGTGGCGCCCGCTCCGGTGGCCCCAGTGGTCAAGATCGCTCCCCCGGCTCCGCCCGCTCAGATCCGCATCCGGGCGACCGTCAGCCATCCTGACAAGACCGGCAAGACCGAGGTGCTTTCCACGCCCTCCGTCACGGCCGTCTCCGGCACCGAGGCCAGAGTCCAGATCCAGGCCAATGGCGGCAAGCCCGGGCCCGATGGCAAGCCTCCTGAGAACGCCCTGGAGATGTCCGCCACCCCGACCTTCAATCCCGCCACCAACGAGATTTCGGTGTCGATGCGGGTGGTGCTCAACAGCGCCTCCAAGCAGCCTGCGGATGAGAAGGAGGCCAAGAAGGAGGCCAAGCTCGCCTCCAAGGGTGGCAGCGCGCCCGTGCGCAAGGACGGCATCCCGTCTTTCTACTCCGCTCTGCCGAAGGAGAAGCTCTTCTCTCTCAGTGATTCGACCGGAACGCGCCGCTGGGTGCCGCTGGGGCGTGCCATCAACGGCTGGAAGCTCGAGTCCTATGATCCGGCCACGCAGGTGCTCGTGATCACGCAGGGCGCCGCCCGGCATGAGCTCTCGCTCAACAAGTCGATGATTTCCGCTTCCGCCACCGAGGTGAACACCACCGTCACGTTGGCCCCGGGTCAGACCGTGCGGGTCGGCGGGATGGGCGGCATGGAAGTTTCCGTCTCCGCCGACCTCGTGCGCTGATCGCCGAGCGCGACCTTCCATTCTTCGGCTTCATCCTTCACGCCGAAAGCCGCCAGGCTTGCGCCGATTTCCGTCAGGGTGGGCTCAATGACCGCGTGCTTCGGGTCGGCGGTGAGGTCGGGCCGTGCGGCCCGGACCACCGCCCAGGCCGCCCAGGCGCGCCATTTCTTGATTTCCGCCCGTTCGCCCCTGACCCGGTCGGCCAGGTGCTGGTAGTGCACCCTGGCGTTGCCCGTGAAACCCTCCGCCGGCTGGCTCACCATCCATCCGACCGTCCGGTAGGGCATCGGGTATTCCCGCAGCACTTCCGCCTCCGTTGGCACCGCGCAGTAAAGCGCCCGGTCCACCGCGAGCAGGGCGCGCGCGGGCAGTCCGTCCAGCCAGAGCTGCTGGGCGTATTCCAGGCAGAGGCGGTAAAGTTCCGGTCCTTGCCCGTCGCGGTGCGCGTTGAGGTCGCGCCAGGAAAGCGGACGGCCGCAGGACGGCAGGAAAGGGCAGGGGGTCGGCACGCGGCTCAGGGCTTGGCGTAGGGGTTGGTGCGCTTCTCGTCGCCCACGGTGGTGTCGCCGCCATGTCCCGGCAGCAGCCTGACGTCGTCCGGCAAGGTGTAGATCCGGCTGCGGATCGAGGTCAGGAGCTGGTTCCAGTCGCCGTTGGGGAGGTCGGTCCGCCCGAC
>CAIOPO010000058.1 GCA_903860195.1 uncultured Opitutia bacterium
ACCACGGTCACGGGCGGCACCCTGACGGTCGACTCCGGCGCGCTGTCGGCCACGTCGGGCGTGACCGTCAACGGAGCGATCCTGTCCGCGGTGAACCTCCATGCCGCCGCCGGCCTGACCCTCGACGCTTCCGGCACCGCCGCGTTCTCGGGCGCCGGCATCACCCTGGGCGCCGTCACCAACGCCAACACGGCCGATGACGCGCTGCTCTTCAGCGGCGCCTCCGGAACCGTCACTCTTACCAGCCTCGGCGGCGCCGGCAAGACCCGCTTCGCCAGCAACGCCAGCATCGGCACGCTCTCCGCCGGCTCGGTTACCGTCGACGGCTCCGCCCTCACGGTGACCACGCTCAACGGCGGCGCGCTCACGCTCGGCTCCGCCTCGCTGACCGCCTCCTCCGGCTCGTTCGGCGGCTCCATCTCCGGCTCCGGCACCTTCACCAAATCGGGCGCAGGTACGCTCATCCTCTCCGGCGCCAGCACCTTCACCGGGGCGACCACGGTGTCCGCCGGCGTCCTGGCGGTGGCTCACGCTGACGCGCTCGGCTCCTCCGCCGTCGGCACCTCGGTGACCTCCGGCGCCGAACTCCGCCTGCAGGGAGGCATCACGGTGGCGGCCGAAACGCTCACCCTCAATGGCATGGGCGTCTCCTCGGCCGGCGCCCTCCGCAATTTCTCCGGCGACAACGCCTTCGCCGGCGCGGTGACCGTCGCCTCCGCCGCGCGCATCAACTCCGACGCCGGCACGCTCACCCTTTCCGGCGGCGTGACGGCCGCCGACTTCGGTCTGACCTTCGGCGGCGCCGGCAACGTCACGATCGACACCACGGGACTCTCCCTGGGCACTGGCTCCCTGACCAAGGACGGCGCCGGCCTGCTGCTGCTGTCCTTGGCCAACACCTTCTCCGGCGGCACCACCGTCTCCGCCGGCACGCTGAAGATCGGCGCCACCGGCTCTCTCGGTTCGGGCGCGGTCAGCGTCGCCTCCGGTGCCACGCTGGACCTCAACAACCTCACGATCAGCAACGCGATCACCCTGGCCGACGGCGCCACCCTCACGGGCGGATCGCTCCCGACGACCAGCGTGCCGACTTCCGGCGTCATCGACGTCGTCCTCACCGGCACCGCGCCGCTGGAGAAGACCGACACCGGCCGTCTTGAACTGACCGGCGAGAACACCTTCACCGGCGCCACCAGCGTGTCGGCCGGTACGATCGCGGTCGCCGACTTCGGCAACGGCAGCACCGCCAGCCCCCTCGGCGTGACCGACCTGGCCGACCCCTCCAAGCTCATCCTGGCCGGCGCCTCGGGCGTGATTCCCGTCCTTGAGTTCACAGGCTCCACGGGCGCCACCACCGCCCGCAGCTTCACCGTGGGCGGCGACGGCGCCGGCATCGCGGCCGGATCCGGCGCGGGAGCGCTCGTCTTCACGAGCGACGCCAAGATCAACCTCACCAGCGCGGATGCGGAATTCCGGCTGGTGGCCAACAACACCGCGGTGAACCGCTTCGAGGCCACCTTGGCCACCGGCAGCCCGGGCCTGAAGGACGTCGTGATCGACGGCACGGGCCAGTGGGTCATCGCCGGTCCGGCCAACCGCTTCGCCGGAGACTTCCGTCTCGACGTGGCCGGCGGCACGCTGAAGTTCGAGTCCGGCGCCCTCGGTGACTCGAGCTACGTCGGCTCCCAGATCGAGGTCTCCAACGGCGCCAAGCTCGTCTGGTCCGGCACCAACACGGACGACATCTCCGCCCGCCTGGCGATTCCCGTGGGCGCCACGGCCCAGCTCGACCTCGGCTCCAACAACGTGACCTTCGCGGGCTCCCCCTCGGTCGGAGGCGGCGCCACTATCCAGAAGCAGGGTGCGGGTACGCTCACCTTCTCCAGCGCCGTCAACGCCCCGAATCTCGATGTCAGCCTCTCCTCGGGCACGCTCGTGGTGAACGGCTCCCTCGGGGACGTCACCGTCGGCTCCGGCGCCATCCTCGGAGGTGCCGGCACCGTGGGCAACGTCACCGCCGGCTCCGGCGCGATCATCGCCCCGGGCAACTCTCCGGACACGCTCTTCGGCATCAGCATGAACCTGTCCGGCGGCTCCATCTTCCAGTGGGAGGTGTACAAGCCGTCCCTCGGCGCGGGCGTCGGCTACGACAACATCGAGCTGACCGGAGCCCTCTACCTCACGGGCGCGGCCGCCAACAACAAGATCGTCCTGAAGGTCATCTCGCTCAACGCCTCGAACGTCCAGGGCGGCGTCCCGGACGGCTTCAGCAAGGACAACATCTACTCCTTCAACTTCGCCACCGTCGGCAGCGTCGTGTATCCGTCCGGCGTCACCAGCGCCAACATCAACGACATCTTCTCGATCGACGTCAGCCAGTTCCAGTATTCCGACGGCTCCGCCTCGAACTCCGGACTCTGGTCGCTCAGTTACGACGACAACGGGATGATGACCCTGACCGCCGTGCCCGAGCCCTCGACCTACGGCTTCGCCATGGGCGCCCTGGCCCTGGCGGCCGCCGCGGTCCGCCGCCGCCGCAAGCAGGCCGCCAAGGCCTGACCAATTCTCCCTTCACACGATGAGGGGAAAGGGTAGGGTGTTGCCCATGACCCCACCCCTCCACCCTATGCCCGGGTCGGCACGGTTTGACCGCCGTTCTTTCGTCGCTTCTGGGGCGGCCTGGCTGTCGGTGGCGGCGCTCTCGACGCAGCGGGTCTTCGGACGGCCGCTGCTCGGCGCGAAGTTCGACGCCCATCCGTTCTCGCTGGGCGTGGCTTCGGGGGACCCGGCGCCGGACGGTTTCGTGATCTGGACGCGGCTCGCTCCGCGGCCCTTCCAGCCCGACGGCGGCATGCCGCCCGAGCCGGTCGAGGTCGCCTGGCAGGTCGCCGAGGATGAGAAATTCGAGAAGGTGGTCCGCAAGGGCGTGCACGTCGCCACCCCGGAATGGGGCCACTCGGTCCATGTCGAAGTCGAGGGGCTGGCCCCTGACCGCTGGTACTGGTATCGCTTCACGGTCGGCGGGGAGATCAGTCCGGTCGGACGTTCCCGCACCTTCCCGAAGCGCGACGCCGAAGTCGCGCGGCTGCGCTTCGCCGTGGCCTCCTGCCAGCACTTCGAGCAGGGACTCTTCACCGCGTATCGGCACATGGCCCGCGAGGAGCTGGACGCCGTGGTCTTCCTCGGCGACTACATCTACGAGTACAAGGGCCAGGACAAGAAGGTGCGCAAGCACCTCGGCGACGAGATCATGACGCTGGGCGACTACCGGGTGCGATACGCACAGTATCGCGGCGACGCCGCCCTGGCCGAGATGCACGCCCGCGTGCCATGGATCCTCACGTGGGACGACCACGAGTTCGACAACAACTGCGCCGGTGACATCTCGGAGGAGAAGGGCGTCGACCGCGAATCCTTCCTGCGCCGCCGCGCCGCCGCCTACCAGGCCTATTACGAGCACATGCCCCTGCGCCGCGCCGCGCTGCCCAAGGGCCCCGACATGCTGCTCTACCGGCGCATCCCGTTCGGCCGCCTCGCCGACTTCTTCGTCCTGGACACCCGCCAGTACCGGACCGACCAGCCGTTGGGCGACGGACATCATCCCAACCATCCCGTGCAGCTCGACCCCGCGGGCACCCTGCTGGGCAAGGAGCAGCGTGACTGGCTCTTCCGCGGCCTGCAGGGATCGCCCTCCCGCTGGAACGTGCTGGCCCAGCAGATCATGGTCGGGCATGTCGACCGCAAGGCCGGACCCGAGGAGGCCTTCCAGATGGACCAGTGGCCCGGTTACGAGTTCGAGCGGCGCAACCTGCTGCGGCACTTCCGCGACGCCAAGGTGCGCAATCCCGTCGTGCTGACCGGTGACATCCACGCCAACTGGGCCAATGAGCTGGTCCTGGACTTCGAGCGCCCCGAACAGGGTTCCGTCGGCACCGAGTTCGTCGGCACCTCGATCACGTCCGGCGGCGACGGCACGCTCGCCCCGAAGACCCTCGCGGACACCTACCGCGAGAACCCTTTCGTCAAGTTCCACAGCACCGAACGCGGCTACCTCGTCTGCGAAGTGACCCCGCAGGCCTGGCGCACCGACTACCGTGCCGTCGAGTTCGTGACCAAGCCGGACGCCCCGCTGCTGACCCGCGCGACCTTCACCGTCGAAGACGGCTCGCCGCTCCTGCGCAAGGCCTAGGCAGGGGCCAAGGGGGAGATAGGGACAGGGACAGGGGCAGGG
>CAIOPO010000059.1 GCA_903860195.1 uncultured Opitutia bacterium
GATCTGGCGATTGGATTCCGCCGAGCCGAAGTAGATCGTGGCGCCGACCGCGGCGCAGCCCATGTCGGCGCACTGCTTGAGCGTGCCGTACATCACCTGGTCGCCCACGTTGGGGTAGGTGAGCAGCTGGTTGTGGTTGATCTTCACCATGAACGGGATCTTGTGCGCGTAGCGGCGGGAGACGCTGCCGAGCACCCCGTAGGTGGAGCAGACCGCGTTGCAGCCGCCCTCGATGGCGAGCTTCACGATGTTCTCGCCGTCGAAGTAGATCGGATTCTTGGCGAAGGAGGCGCCGGCCGAGTGCTCGATGCCCTGGTCGACGGGCAGGATGGAGACGTAGCCGGTGTTGGCCAGGCGTCCGGAGCCGTACAGGCGCTGGAGGTTGGCCAGGACGCGGTTGCTCCGGTCGGAGGGCGCGAAGGCGTAGTCGACCCAGTCGGCGCGCGGCTGATGGATCTGCTCCTTCGAGATCTTCGGGTTCTTGAACCCGAGGAGGTTTTCGGCTTCGGCTCCGAGGAGCTTCTGGATTTCGCTGTATTGGCTCATGTCAGGAAAAGTCGGTTCGAAGGCATCAAATGGGCGGGGCGGCGGCGGACCTTCAAGCCCGAATTCAAAAACCGCCGATTAAGACCTTTTTCCCGCCGACCTGCTCAAATCTGCCAGTCATCGGCGGAAGCCGAGGCGGGGCGGGGGAGTTCGGGGTGGGGCGCCGTGACCACGTGCAGGACCGCTTCTCCGCCTCCGGCCAGCTCCTTGGCGCGCCGCACCGCCTTGGCGAGCGCCGCGGTCGGATTGGCTTCCTCCCAGGGGATGACATTTTCGGCGCCGACCTGATCGACCAGCCCGGCGTTCACGAAGATGGCCATCGTCTCGGGCTTCGCCTCGCAGAGGATCAGGTGCCGGCCGCCCTGCCGCAGCGTCTCGGCGAGGTCGCGGAGCAGCAGCACCCCGTTGGCGTCCAGGTGGAGCGCCTCGCGGAACTTCACCACCATGACCTTGAGGTTGGGGTCGGAGGACGCCCGCCGCAGATGGTCATGGAAGGCCTGCGTGGCCCCGAAGTGCAGGCTGCCTTCCACGTGCAGGATGGAGATGCCGGTCGAGGCCCGGCCGGCGGGACGTTCGCGGAGCTCCCCCTCCTCGCCGAAATCATATTCCACCACGTCCGGCCGGGAGGTGCGCTTGAGGTAGAAGGCCACCGCCACCGCGGTGCCGAAGAAGATGGCCACGTCGAGCGGCGCGACCAGCGCGGTGACGAACGTCGAGAGGAACACCGTGCGGTCCTGCGGGCCGGACTGGAGGATGATCCGCACCACGGCCAGGTTGGCCAGCTCGACCTCGGCGATGATGACCAGCGCCGCGAGGCAGGACAGCGGCACCAGCCCGACCCATTTGCCCGCGAGCAGCGCGACGGCCAGCACCGTCAGTCCGCAGAAGACCGAGGCCAGCGCCGTGCGCGCGCCACTGGCGACGTTCAGGGCCGAGCGCGTGATCGAGCCGGAGGCCGCCATGCCGCCCGTGAAGGCGCAGGCGAGGTTCGCCATGCCCAGTCCGTAGGTCTCCTGGTGCAGGTCCGAGGCCCGGCCCGTCCGGAGCGCCGAGGCCCGCGCGTTGGCGGTCCCTTCGATGATGACGAGCACCGCCAGGGCGAGCGCCGGCGAGAAGAGCGTCGAGAGCGTCCGCAGTGAGAATTCGGGCGAGCGTAGCAGCGGCCCCTGGGCCGCCGCGCCGACGTAGCGCACCAGGTCTCCGTGCGAGCCCTGGTTCGCGGCCACGTTCTGGCCCAGCGCCGCGAAGACCGTGGCGAGCGCCACGGCGCCCAGGATGGCCTTGCCCGGCCCGTGCCTGCGGCGCAGGCCCAGGTAGGCCGAGGCCGTGAGCACCGCCAGCCAGAGGTCCATGCTCAGGAACAGCTGGCGGCCGGACTGGGCGGCGGACCAGAGCACTTCCGGCAGCGTCTCATCCGCGTATTCGCCGGGAAGTCCGAGCGCGGGCGGCAGCTGCATGGCGATGACGCGCAGCGCGGCGGCGGCGACGTAGGCGGAGATGACCGTGCGCGGGACGAAGTCGGCGAAGCCGCCCAGGCGCAGCCAGGCGGCGAGCAGCAGGAAGACTCCCGTCATCACGAGCAGCGTCGGCAGCGCCGAGGCGCGCATCTCGGGCGTCACCGCGCCGAGCGCGGCGAAGGACCCGAGCAGCAGGGCCGCGGAGGCGTTGGTCGGTCCGGCGGCGAGGTTGGCCGAGCCCGAGAAGAGCGGCGCCACCACGGCGGCGACCGCGCAGCCCGCCAGTCCGCTCCAGACCGGCAGGCCCGCCTTCATCGCGAAGGCCATCGACATGGGGAACGCGAGCAGGGCGACGCTCAGTCCCGCGAGCACGTCGGCCCGGAGGGTGGGGCCGTCGCAGCGCGCGATGACGCCCCAGACCGGCATGGCGGCCGGCCGGGGCATGCCCGCCGCCCGCCGCAGCAGCTGCAGGAGGTCGGCGGCGATGCCAATCAGGCCCTTGAGCACGGCTTGTTGTTGTTCGCCCGCCGCGCTTCCTTCAACCGATTTCTGGTCAGTCGAGGCTTTCGGGGCTGAGCTGGGCGACCAGCGACTGCTGCAGGAGTCCGAAACAGGCGTAGCAGGCGATGGCGTGCCGTTTCTCCGAAGGGAGCGATTCGTCGTCCAGGTCCTCGGTCGTTTCGAGCCGGGAGTCGGGGATGTCGGCGAAGACCAGTTCACGCAGGGCCATCCGCACGGAGGAGATGGCGCGGAGGAAGCCCAGGGCCTGGGCCTCGTTGCGGAGCAGGATCACGGCGGGGTCGCCCTTGGCCGTGGCGAAGGCGGTGGCGAGCAGCCGGGCCTCCTCGGCCGCATGGGACTCCAGGGCGCCCGTCCAGTGGCCGGCGAGCTCCTCGTCCTCGTCGGGGACGTGGGCGCGGCCGACGGCGACCCTGGCGGCGGCGGGAGCGATCAGGCGCAGCAGGTCGGACAGCACTCCGCGGGCCTCCGCGGTCATGGTGAGCCTGATCTCAGGCATCCTGTTCGAGCCTCGCGTCGAGATGCCACTGCTGGAGTTCGAGGACCAGCATTTCGGCGCGCTCCCTGCCGCCCGTCCAGACCGTGGCCCGGCCTTCCTCATGGATCAGTCGCATCAGCCTCTTCGCGGAGTCCTGCGAGATGCGGAGCACGTTGACGAAGGCGACCACCACGTAGCCCATGAAGTTCACCGGATCATTGCGCACGACGACGTTCCACCGCTTCTCGGCCTTGGTGGAGGCCTCCGTCCTAACCTCGGGCTTGATCTTCGGTCGGGCCATGCGCGGCTTGGGGCGACTCCGACAGTAGCCGCTCCTTGAGCCTGCGCAAGCCGTCGATGAGTTCCGCGACCGCCTCGTCGGAGCCCGGTCCGGCCGGCTGGCGCTCGAGGCCGCCCGCGACTTTGGCGAGGGCGCCGCAGGCCATGAGTGAGAGCATGCCCTTGACCCCGTGGGCCTCCCGGGAGAGCGAGGGGCGGCCTTCCTCCCGCGAGGCGTACTTGAGCCGCCCGATCATGCCGTCGGCGTGCCGCAGGAAGGCGCGTGCGGCGGCCCTGAGGTCTTCGGCCGACTCGACGTCCGCCGCGGCCATCGCGTCGGCGAACTCCGCGTCGGCGGTGGGGGGCGTCCGGTCCCCCAGGGCGGCGATCTTCTCGAGCAGTTCGGCGCCCCTGACCGGTTTGGAAAGGTGCGCGTCGAAGCCTGCGGCCTCGCAGCGGGCGCGGTCCGACTCCTGCGTCATGGCCGTCATGGCGAGCAGGCC
>CAIOPO010000060.1 GCA_903860195.1 uncultured Opitutia bacterium
CATGGAGGTCGTGAGCACCGCCGGCTCCGCCAACGCGGACGAGTTCACGATCGAGATGGCCAACGCCCGCAACGTGGTCGGCACGCCCATGCGCGTGCGGCTCTCCCTTTCCAAGCTGCTCATCGGGCAGCGCGTGGAGATTGATCCCGCCAACGGCGAGCCCACCGCCACCAAGTGGGCCGTGGGCACGTCCCTGCCCGCCGATCCCAACCGCTACGCCCTCGCCTACCTTCCCGTCGTCGCTGAGTTCTTCCCGCACGACTTCTCGACCCCCGCGGCCTTCAAGGCCCGTGAGGAGACGCCCCTTCTCGTCCAGAACATCGTCATCAGCCGATGAGCAAACTCCGTAACGCAGCGCGCAGGGGCTTCACCCTGATCGAGGTCCTGGTGGCGACCGCCATCATGATCGTCATCGTCCTCGCCGTGGTGACCATCGCCACCGACACCTTCAAGGCCTACGACCGCGCCGTCTCCGACCTCTCCACGCAGTCCGAGGCCCGCGGCGTCCTGGACGCGATGGAGAATGACTTCCAGACCGCCGTCATCCGTCCGGACGGACGTTGCTGGATGGAGGTCGTCGTTCCCGGCGCCGCCGCCGTCCCGGGCCTGACCGGCGTGCCGCCCGTGGTCGGCAACCTGCGTCCGGCCGACCATCCCATCGTGATGCTCTTCTCTTCCCCCTCCGACCGGCCGCGGTGGTCGCCGGAGCGGGCCGGAGGGGTGCGCGTGCCCCTGCGTGGTGACGTCTGCGCCGTCGCCTACCGCATCGGCCAGCGTTCGCCCTTCGACATGCCGGGCGAGCTCATCCAGCAGATCTACGGAGTCTACCGCACCGTCATCGATCCCGAGAGCACCTTCCGCGAGGCGGTGCCGGTGATCATGTCCCATCTTCCCGACACCCCCCGCCAGCCTTGGGACTATTGGACCGGCGCCGCCCGCCGTGTCCCCAACTACGCCTTCTCCGACGCGGGGGGCGCTTTCGAGAACAAGGTGCTCATGAACGCCAGCGTGACCGCCACGCCGCCCTGCTGGACCTTGGACGACCAGAACTTCATCGGTTCCAACGTCGTCTCGATGAACCTCATCTTCTGGTGCACTTCGTCCCTCCCCGCCCAGGGTGCGGCCGGCACGATGACCGACCCGGCGATGCGTCATCCTCAGATGCTCCGTCCGGTGATCCTGGCCGGCATCGGCGCGGATGATTCCGCCGCCATGAAGTTCGGCACTCCCGCCGTGACCGGCGGCTACATGGGCGCCTTCCGCACCGCCATCAGCGGCACCACCGTCGCGGCGGCCCCCGTCCGTTTCGCGCCGCCTGCGGGCCCGCCCGTCGTGCCCGCTCCGACCACCGTCGTGGGCCGTCATCCGTACGACCACTTCGGCTCCCGTCTGCGGGTGTTCGCCGACCGGATGTATCCGGACGGTCTCGGCACCAATTCGCCCCCTCAGGCCTCCAAGCTCACCTACCTTCCGTATTCCCTGCGCGGCATTGAGATTTCACTCACCGTGCTGACTCCGGAAGGATCTAAGGAGCTGCGCGCGCTGCAGCACCTCGGCGGCAACGCCCGGCTGGCCAACAACGGCGATTTCCGCCGCATCGTCTACCAGCACGGACGCTCCTACACCCGTTACGTCAGACTGCTGGGAAACGGGGGCTGAGTCCCCGCGTCACGCTCACTCGGCGTAGACGCCCATCTTCCTGAACTTCGCGTAGCGGCCCGCCGTCAGCTTGGCCGGGGCGAGTCGGCAGAGTTCGTCGAGCGCCCCGCGGAGGGTCTTGCGGATGCTGGAGCCGGCCGCGGCGGGATCCTCCTGGGCGCCGCCGAGCGGTTCCTTGACCACGCCGTCCACCACGCCGAGGCGCAGCAGGTTGGCGGAGTCCAGGCGCAGGGCTTCGGCCGCCTTCGGCGCGTGGATCCGGTCCTTGAAGAGGATGGCCGCGCAGCCTTCAGGGGAGATGACCGAGTAGTAGGCGTTCTCCAGGATGTAGACGCGGTCGGAGACCGCGATGCCGAGGGCTCCGCCGGAGCCGCCTTCGCCGATGACGAAAGTGACCACGGGGACGCGGAGCCGGCTCATCTCGCGCAGATTGACCGCGATGGCCTCGGCAACGTGGCGCTCCTCGGAGCCGATGCCGGGGAACGCTCCCGGGGTGTCGACAAGGGTCACGACCGGCAGGCCGAAGTTGTCGGCCAGGCGCATCAGGCGCAGAGCCTTGCGGTAGCCTTCGGGATTGGGGCAGCCGAAGTTGCGTCGCAGGTTCTCCTTCGTGTCCCGGCCCTTCTGCTGGCCGATGACCATCACGGGCCTGCCTTCGAAGAAGGCCGTCCCGCCGACGGTGGACTCGTCGTCCATGAAAAGACGGTCGCCGTGCAGCTCCTGGAAGTCGTCGAAGAGCATGCCGATGTAGTCCAGCGAGTAGGGCCGGCGGGGATGCCGGGCCAGCTGCACCCGCTGCCAGGGGCTGAGGTTTCCGTAGACTTCTCGGCGGGTCTGCTCGAGCTTGGTCTCCAGCGACCTGATCTCCTTGGAGACGTTCATGCCCGCCGACTCCGAGGAGGCCCGCAGGGAGGCGATCTTGTCTTCCAGTTCCCGGATCGGCTTTTCGAACTCCAGGGTGAAGCGGGGCTTCGGCGCGGACATGGGGGCGAAGTTGGGGCATCGGACGGGGCAGGGCAAGGGAAGAGGGGCGCGCCAAGGCGGTTAGGCGTAGTTTTATGGCGTTTTTCAGGGGTCGCGGTCGGCTTCGTCCTTTTCGAAAGCGTCTTCATCATCCAAAGTGGTCCTCCTCATGCGCCCCCTCCTGCTTCTGCCTCTCTTCGCCTCCGTCCTCGGCGCCGCCGAAGGATACACCGACACCCCCGTCATCCCCGGTCAGAAATGGAAGGTGCATGATTCGGCCCGGCCTCAGCCTCCCCGTGCGCCCCGTGAGCAGCTGAAGTGCGCGACGACGCCCGCTCCGGCGGGAGCCGTCGTCCTTTTCGACGGCAAGGATGCCGCCGCCGAGTGGGAGCCGGACGCCGTCGCCAGCAAGAAGCTGCCCAACCCCGTGGTCTGGGACGTGCAGGACGGCGCGATGGTCGCCCGTAGCAACTCGATCCGGACCAAGCGCTCCTTCGGATCGGTCCGCTTCCATGCCGAGTGGCGCTCCGCCAAGGGCTATGACCAGGACGAGAAGAAGAAGAGCCAGGGCAACTCCAACAGCGGCATCTTCTTCATGAAGACCTATGAGCTGCAGGTGCTCGACTGCTGGAAGACCGAGACCTACGCCGACGGCATGACGGCCTCCGTCTACGGCCAGCATTCTCCGCTGTTCAACGCCTGCCTCCCTTCGCGCGAGTGGAACAGCTATGACATCGACTTCACCGCGCCCCGCTTCAAGGCCGACGGCTCCCTCGAGTCCCCGGCCCGCATCACCGTCGTGATGAACGGGGTCAAGGTCCAGGATGACGCCGAATACATCGGGCCGAGCACGCACCGCAAGGTGCTGCCCTACAAGTCGCACGAGTCCCGCCTGCCCCTCGGCCTGCAGTGGCACGGCGACCCCGTGGAGTTCCGTAACATCTGGGTCGTCGAGAAGTGAACCCGGCCCAGCCCCTGATCGGCCTGCTGGTCCTCGGGTCGGTCTTCTTCCTGCTCGAGAAGCTGGCGGGGGCCGCCCGTCCGCAGCCTTTCTTCCGCCGGGGCTTCCTCACCGACGTGCTGTTCCTCTTCCTGGCCTCCGGGATGAAGTTCTTCACGCGCGTCCTGGTCATCATCCCCGCCTTCCTGCTCATCGTGCTCGGACTGGCGGACAAGTCCGCCTTCATGCCGGGGCCGTACCTCGGGCACGGGCCGCTGTCCCGGCAGCCCCTCTGGCTCCAGACCGTCGAGCTCTACCTCCTCGCCGACTTCATCGGATATTGGATGCACCGCGCCTTCCATTCGGGCCGCCTTTGGCCGTTCCACGCCGTCCACCACAGTTCCGAGGACCTCGACTGGCTGGGCAGCGCCCGCGTGCACCCGGTCAATGAGCTGGTCAACAATCTCGCCCAGGTCGTCCCGCTGATCGTCCTCGGCTTCAATCCCGTCGTCGCCGTCTCCGTCGCGCCGTTCCTGACGCTCTACGCGATCTTCCTCCACGCCAACCTCAACTGGGACTTCGGCCCCCTGCGCGCGGTCATCGCCACGCCGGTCTTCCACCGCTGGCACCACTCCAAGGACCCCGCGGCCGTCGACAAGAACTTCGCCGGACTGCTGCCCCTCTGGGACGTCGTGTTCGGCACCTACTACATGCCCCGGGACCGGATGCCCGACGACTTCGGCATCCACGAGCCGATGCCCTCGGGCTTCCTCGGCCAGCTCAAGGCGCCCTTCGTCTGGGGCCGTCCCGGTCGCGTCCAAGAAAAGAGCTGAGCGTTTGCTCCGCCTCGGCTTTCCCGAACACTTCCTCTTCGCATGTTCCCCGCCGACCGACGCGAGAACTGGCACGCCGGGCAGGGCAGGTGGGCCCACGTGCCCGCTTCCGACTGGAACGACTGGCACTGGCAGCTGCGCAACCGCATCACCTCGCTCGAGCAGCTCGAATCTCTGGTGCGGCTTTCGAAGGAGGAGCGGGCGGGCTGCCTGTTCGCCCCCGGCAAGCTCTCGCTCGCGGTCACGCCCCATTTCTTCAACCTCATCGACCCCGAGGATCCGGACTGCCCCGTGCGGCGCCAGGTCATCCCCCGCATCGAGGAGTCCGACGTGGCGCCGGGCGAGTCGCCCGACCCGGTGGGCGAGGAGTCCACGATGCCCGTCCCCGGCATCGTCCACCGCTACCCCGACCGCGTGCTCTTCCTGGTGACGGACCGCTGCGCCGCCTACTGCCGCTACTGCACCCGCAGCCGGCTCGTCTCCAACGCGCAGGCCTACGACTTCCATCCCGAGCTGGAGAAGGGCCTCGCATACATCGCCGCGCATCCCGAGATCCGCGACGTCCTCATCTCCGGCGGCGATCCGCTCCTGCTTTCGGACGCCAAGCTCGACCAGCTCCTCGGCCGCCTCCGCGCCATTCCGCACGTCGAGTTCATCCGCATCGGCTCGCGCATCCCGGTCTTCCTGCCCCAGCGGGTGACGGAGGGCCTCTGCGACGCGCTCAAGCGCCACGGGCCGGTGTGGCTGAGCATCCACGTCAACCATCCGAAGGAAGTCACGGCCGAGCTGGCCGCCGCCTGCGAGCGGCTCGCCTTCGCCGGCGTGCCGCTGGGCAACCAGTCGGTGCTGCTGCGGGGCGTGAACGACGACGAGGAGGTCATGCGCGCGCTGCTTCACCGGCTGCTCATGATCCGCGTGCGCCCTTACTACCTCTACGCCTGCGACCTCATCGAGGGCTCCTCCCATCTGCGCGTGCCGGTGGAACGGGGCATCGAGATCATCCGCTCGCTGCGCGGCCACACGACCGGCTACGCCGTCCCGCAGTTCGTCATCGACGCTCCCGGCGGCGGGGGCAAGGTCCCCGTCAACCCCGCCTATGTGCAGGCGATCCAGGACGGCATCGTCGAGCTGCGCAATTTCGAGGGCCGCAGTTTCACCTATCCCTCGGGCGTCCGCATGCCGGAGCCGCGGCCCGGGCCGGTGGCCTGAAAGCCGCGACCAAAGGGAGACGAACCGGGTTTTTAGCCCGGTTCGCCCTCAAGGTGGCGGGCCCGTAGGGATTCGAACCCCAAACAACTGATCCGTAGTCAGTTATGATATCCATTTCACCACGGGCCCGTGATGAGGTCGTTCAGCAAAGGCGGCGGGCCTTTTGAGGCAAGGACTTTTTGATTCAGACGGAGGCCTGATGCAGCGCCACGGTGCCGAAAAGCATCTTTTCGCAGGCCACTTCCCGGAAGCCGACGTCCTTGAGTTCAGCGGTCAGTCCGTCCGCGTCGGGGAATCCGGCGATGCTGGTGCCCAGATAACGGTAGGCCCCGAGGTCGCCGGTGAGCAGGGCGGCCGCGACGGGCAGGACGCAACGGACGTGGAGGAAGTGGAACGGCGCGAACCAGAGGTCCGGCTGTGAGAACTCGAGGATGAAGACGGATCCGCCCGGCCGGGTGATGCGTCGCAGCTCTCGCAGGCCGCGCGGGCGGTCTTCGAAATTACGCACCCCGTAGGCGACCGTGACCGCGTCGCAGGCGGCGTCGCCGATCGGAAGCCGCATGCAATCTCCGGTCCGGAATTCGACCCGGACTCCTTCCGCGGTCGCGCGGCGTCGGCCGAGTTCGAGCATCGGCTCGCAGAAATCATAGCCGACCACCTCCGCGCCTCCGGGGAGCTCGGCCCGCAGGGCGAAGGCCACGTCGCCGCTTCCCGTCGCGAGGTCCGCCACGGAGGCGGGCCGGGCGGCCTTGACGGCCGCGACCAGTCGGTTCCTCCAGCCGATGCACAGGCCGAGGCTCAGCACGCGGTTCGCCAGGTCGTAGCGGGAGGCGATGCCGGAAAACATCGTGCGCACTGCGGAACCTTCGGGCATGGTCTCACCCTCCGCACATTGCTGGGGAGGTCAAGTGAGGGAGACGGGAGGGGGCACGTTGACAAGTGGGCACGTGGGCAAGGGGCGAAGACTCGCTCAGACAGCCGCAGGGGTTCGCGTGCCCCATTCCATCTCCCCTTGTCACCGTGCCCCCGTGCCCGCTTGCCCCCTCATAGGAACACTCCCCCGCCCAAGAGGACGCGGTCGTGATAGACGGCGAGCACCTGGCCCGGGGCGATGCCCCGCTGGGCCTGGGCGAAGAGCACTTCCGCGCCGCCGTCGGCCGCGAACTTCAACCGGGCCGGCGTGGCGGGGTCACGGTGTCGGATGCGCGCGAGGACGTCGGCCTCTCCGGACAAAGGGCGGTTGATCCAGCTGAACCCGCGCGCCTTGGCGCGGTCCGCGTACAGTGACGGCAGGCCCGGCCGGTCGAAGGCCACGTGCAGCGTGGCGGTCGCGAAATCCTTCTTCACGACCACGTAGTGCTCGTGATCGGTGTTGGAGGGCAGCCCGATGCCCTTGCGTTGTCCCAGGGTGAAGCGGTGCAGCCCGCGGTGCGTGCCGATCGTGCGCCCCTCGTGATTGACCACCGGGCCCGGCGCGTCGGGGATGTGCCGTTCCAGGAAGTCCTGCACCGGCACCTGTCCGAGGAAGCAGATGCCCTGGCTGTCCTTGCGTTCGGCGTTGGGCAGGCCGGATTCGGCGGCGAGCCGGCGCACGTCCGGCTTGAACAGTTCGCCGACGGGGAAGACCGCCCGCGCCAGCTGCTCCTGACGGAGCATCGCGAGGAAATAGGACTGGTCCTTGTTGGGGTCGGCCCCTTCCAGCAGGTCGAAGCTTCCGTCGGCGTTGGCCCGGCGGCGCGCGTAGTGGCCCGTCGCGATCGCGTCATAGCCCTCGTCCAGCGCCCTTCTCAGGAAGACGCCGAACTTCATCTCGCGGTTGCAGACGACGTCGGGGTTGGGGGTCAGGCCGTTCCGGTAGCCCTCCACGAGGTATTCCACCACCGTCCGCCGGTAATCCGCGACGAGGTCCATGACCTTGAAGGGCAGGCCCAGGTGCTCCGCGGCCGCGCGGGCGTTGCGCACGTCCTCCTCCCAGGGGCATTCACCGGGGAAGGGCAGGCCCTCTTCGTTCATCCAGGTCCTGAAATAGGCCGCATGCACCTCGTGCCCCTGCCGCTTGAGCAGCAGGGCCGCGACGGCGCTGTCTACGCCGCCGGAGAGGGCCACGAGGAACCTGGACATCGGGGGTCAATCTGGGCGGCCGTCCGCCCGGGGGCGAGAAAGGAACGGCGCCGTGGACAAGACCCCCTTGCCCTCGGGGTCCCGCCGGGTAATGCTGAGTCATGCGCCCGGTCGTCCTGCTGCTCTTCCTCGCCACCTTCCTTCCCCTGCGTTCCCAGACTTCCGCCCAGATCGTCGGCATCCAGCAGGACATTACCGAGCTCAAGGCCGAGGTCGAGAAGCTGCGTCTCGAGAACGCCGACCTCCGGGCCGAGGTGTCCCGCCTGCGCTCCGTCCCGGCCCAGGCTCCGGCGGCCAAGGGCGCCGACGCCGAGTCGCTTGCGCGGCTCCGGGCCGAGGTGCTCGCCGAAGTGGACCGGCGGCTGAAGCAGCAGACTGCCGACGTGAACGCCGCGCTCGCCGAGCTCACCAAGCAGGTGAACGCCGCGCTCGGCCGCCCCGCTTCCGTCGCGCCGGCCGCGCCCGCCGGCGGCCCGTCCGCGGCTCCGGCCGGCAACGCGCCCGTCGAAGGCTTTCCCGCCGACATGCCGCAGACGGGGATCAAATACACCGTGAAGCCCGGTGATTCGGTGACCAAGGTCGCCCGGAACAACAAATCCAAGATTGAGTGGATTTTGAAGGCCAACAGCCTCACCAATCCCAACGACCTCAAAGCGGGGTCGGTCATTTTCATCCCCCAGCCCGAAGAACCCGCACGCTGACCATGGCCCAACCCCCCAAGAAGAATCTCGGACGCGGTCTCAGCGCGATCATCGGCGGAGGCGTCACGCGCCCGGCCCAGCCCGAAGCCCAGCCCTCCGCCCAGTCCGCGCCCGTCAATCCCGCCCTCCAGCTGGTGGAGATCGCCGTCGCGCTGGTCGTCCCCAACCCGCGTCAGCCTCGCCGTGATTTCGACGAGGCCTCCATCCGCGAACTGGCCGAGTCCATCCGCTCCGAAGGGCTGCTGCAGCCCATCGTCGTCCGCAAGGCCGGCTCCGGCTACGAGCTCATCGCCGGCGAGCGACGCCTGCGGGCCTTCCGTCATCTCGGCCAGAAGACCGTCCCCGCCCGCGTGATCGAGGCGAGCGACGCGTCGAGCGCGGTGATGGCGTTGCTGGAGAACCTGCAGCGCGCCGACCTCAACCCGGTCGACGAGGCGGTCGCGGTCGCCTCCCTCATGCGCGACTTCAACCTCACCCAGGAGGCCGTCGCCGACCGCCTCGGCCGTCCGCGCGCCTCGGTCGCCAACTCCGTCCGCCTGCTCGCCCTTGAGCGGGAGGTGCAGGGCTACCTCGCCAAGGGGCAGTTAATGGCCGGTCACGCCAAGGTGCTCCTCGGCGTCGAGAACAAGGCGCACCAGGTCCAGGTCGCCCGGCTCGTCATCGAGAAGGGGCTCTCCGTGCGCGCCCTGGAGGCCGAAGTGCGCAAGCTCGGCGGCGGACGCCGTGGCGAGCGCAAGCGCGCCGCACAGACCGTCGTCGAGGACGTCCAGAAGCGCCTGACCGCCCATTTCTCCTCCGCCGTCACCGTCGTCCGCAAGGGTGACAAGGGCTCGATCAGCATCCCCTTCACCAGTGACGACGACCTCGCTCGCCTGCTGGAGAAGATCGGGGTCAAACTTTAGTGGGCACGTGGGCAAGTTGACACGGTGACACGGGGTGATGAGGCGGCGTGGCCGCCCACGGAAAGATGTCCTCCTGGGGTGCCGTAATGCTCCCTTGTACCCGTGTCACCGTGCCAGCGTGTCCCCGCGCTTTAAGCGCTGAGTCCCGCTACGCGGAACTCAGTGCTTAAAGTGGCGCATGCCCGTGAAGACCATCGCCATGCCCCGGGCGTCGGCCGCGGCGATGACGTCGGCGTCCTTGACCGAGCCTCCGGGCTGGATGGCGCAGGTGGCGCCGGCGTCGGCGGCGGCCAGCAGGCCGTCGGGGAAGGGGAAGAAGGCGTCGGAGCACACGGCCGATCCCGCGAGGGGCAGCTTGGCCTCGCCGGCCTTCCAGACCGCGATGCGGGAGGAGTCGACGCGTGACATCTGGCCCGCGCCCACGCCGAGGGTGCGTTCCTTGCCCGCGTAGACGATGGCGTTGGACTTCACGTGCCGCACCACGCGCCATCCGAAGAGCATCGAGGCCATCTCGTCGGCGGTCGGCTGGCGCTTCGTGACCACCTTGAAGTCGCGCGGATGGACCGGCTTCTGGTCGCGGTCCTGCACCAGCACCCCGCCGATGACCGCGCGGACCTCGCGCAGGGTGTCGGCGCGCAGGCCCACCTTGGCGCGCATGAGCCGCAGGTTCTTCTTCTTGCCGAAGATGGCGAGCGCGTCCGCGTCGAACTCCGGCGCGATGATGACCTCCGAGAAGATCTCCGCGATGGCCTCCGCGAGGCCCTTGTCGACCGTGCGGTTGGCGACGATGATGCCGCCGAACGGGGCCTGCCGGTCGGTCTCAAAGGCCTTGTGCCAGGCCTCGAGCAGCGTGTCGCCGGAGGCGGCGCCGCAGGGGTTGGTGTGCTTGAGGATGCAGACCGTCGGACGCTCGAACTCGCCGATCAGGTAGGTGGCGGCGGTGATGTCCAGGATGTTGTTGTAGCTGAGCTCCTTGCCCTGGAGCTGGTCGAACGCCTCGTGGAAGGAGCCGTAGAGCGCGGCCTGCTGGTGCGGGTTCTCCCCGTAGCGCAGGCGCTGGGCGAGGGGCAGGGTGGAGGTGAAGCGCGAGGGCAGACCGAGCACGTTGCCTTCGCCGGGCTGCGCCTGGGACTCCAGGTAGTTGGCGATGGCCGCGTCGTAGGCCGAGGTGCGCTGGAAGACCTTGAGGGCCAGCTCGCGGCGGAGCGCGGAGAGTTCGGCCGGGTCCTTCATCGCCGCGAGCACGCGGGGGTAGTCGGCCGGATCGGTGACGACCGAGACGGACGCGTGGTTCTTGGCCGCGCTGCGCAGCATCGAGGGTCCGCCGATGTCGATGTTCTCGATGGCGTCCTCGAACGAGCAGCCGGGCTTCGCGACGGTCGACTCGAAGGGGTAGAGGTTGACGACCACGAGGTCGATGAGGTCGATGCCGTGAAGCTTCGCCTGCTCGAGATGCTCCGCGGAATCGCGGCGGCAGAGGAGGCCGCCGTGGACCTTCGGGTGCAGGGTCTTGACGCGGCCCTCCATGATTTCGGGGAAGCCCGTGTGCTCGCCGACGTCCGTCACGGGAAGTCCGGCGTCGCGCAGCGCCTTGGCGGTGCCGCCGGTCGAAAGGAGCCGGTAGCCGTGCTCCTTGACGAGCGCCTGGGCGAAGGGCAGCAGGCCGGTCTTGTCGCTGACGGAGAGGAGGGCGAGAGGCATGGCGGAAAAGGTCGCGTGATTGGGTAGGGGATGCCCTGATGGGTCAAGAGTGAGACAGGGGCCGCCCGGTTTCGTACCCGCTCCCGAACCCTTCCTTGACCCCCCGCCCGTTTTTCCCTCCTTCCAAGGGTCATGTCGACCGCCCTCCTGTTTTCCGGCCAAGGCGCCCAGGCCGTGGGCATGGGCAAGTCGCTCTACGAGGGGTCTTCGCTCGCCAAGGGGCTCTATGACCGGGCGGCCGGCCTGCTGCCCTTCGACCTCCGCAAGGTCTCCTTCGAGGGTCCGGCCGAGCTCCTCACCGAGACCCGGGTCTGCCAGCCCGCCCTCTACGTCCAGGGCTACGCCATCGCTGCGATCCTGCGCGAGCGGGGCCAGCTCAAGGACCTCTCCGCCTGCCTCGGCCTCTCCCTGGGCGAACTCACCGCTTACGCCGTGGCCGGGGTCTGGGACTTCGAGACCGGCCTGCGCATCGTGGCGGAACGCGGACGGCTGATGCAGGAGGCCTGCGACCGCACCAAGGGCGGGATGGCCGCCGTCATCGGGGGTTCCCGCGAGGACATCGCCAAGCTGTGCTCGGCCTTCGACATCGACGCCGCCAACTTCAACTGCCCCGGGCAGGTCGTCATCTCCGGCGACGCCGACCGCGTGGCCCAGGCCGTCGCGCGCGCCAAGGAGTTCGGGCCGTTCAAGCTCGTGAAGCCCCTCGTCGTCGCCGGCGCCTACCACAGCCGCCTCATGGAGCCGGCCCGCGCGGCCTTCGAATCCTTCCTCGCGGGCGTGGAGTTCCGGCGTCCGCAGGTCACGGTCTATTCCAACGTCAGCGGCGGCGTCCTGGCCGAGCCCTCGGAGCTTCGCTCCGCCCTCGTCCGTCAGGTGGTGTCCTCCGTGCTCTGGGAGGACGACTGCCGCGCCGCGGCCGCCACGGGCGTCACGCGCTTCCTCGAATGCGGTCCGGGAGGCGTCCTGGCCGGCATGATGAAGCGCACGGCCCCCGAGGCCGCCGTCACTTCGCTCAGCGAGCTCGCCGACCTCCCCGCCTGAAACGCCGAGACCGCCCGCCGTGTCTTTGGACCACATCCGCAATTTCTGCATCATCGCCCATGTCGACCATGGGAAGACGACGCTCTCCGACCGCCTGCTGGAGCACACCAAGACCATCGAGAAGCGGCAGATGAAGGAGCAGCTGCTCGACGCGATGGACCTCGAGCGCGAGAAGGGCATCACCATCAAGTGCCACCCGGTGACGATGAACTACGTCGCCCCCGACGGACAGGCCTACGTCCTCAACCTCATCGACACCCCGGGGCACGTCGACTTCGCCTACGAGGTCTCGCGCTCCCTCGCCGCCTGCGAGGGAGCCGTGCTGCTCATCGACGCCTCCCAGGGCGTCGAGGCCCAGACGGTCGCCAACGCCACCCTGGCCATGAACCAGGGGCTCGAGATCGTCCCGGTCATCAACAAGATCGACCTGCCTTCCGCGCGGCCCGAGGAGGCCCGCCGCCAGGTCGAGGACATCCTCACCATCCCCGCCCACGACGCCGTGCTCGCCTCCGGCAAGTCCGGCCTCGGCATCGACGACATCCTGCAGGCCATCGTGCGCCGCGTGCCGAAGCCGCGCTGGGCCGACTACCCCCAGGCCCGCGCCCTGGTCTTCGATTCGCTCTTCGATTCCTACAAGGGGGTCATCAGCTACGTGCGCGTCTTCTCGGGCACTTTCCGGCCCGGCCAGGCCATCGAACTGATGTCCAACGGCGTCCGTTCGGTCATCAAGGAGGTGGGCACTTTCTCGCCCCGCATGAGCCCCTGTGAGGAGCTCGGTCCGGGCAGCGTGGGCTACATCGTCATCAACATCCGCGAGGTGGCCGACGTGAAGGTCGGCGACACCATCACGCTCGCCGCCGACCGCGCCAAGGATCCGGTCCCCGGCTTCAAGGAGGTCCGCCCGATGGTCTTCAGCGGCATCTACCCGCTCGACACGGCCGACTACGAGAAGCTCAAGACCTCGCTCGCCAAGCTCGCCATCAACGACTCCGCGCTCTCCTACACCGCGGAGAGCTCGACCGCGCTGGGCTTCGGCTTCCGCTGCGGCTTCCTCGGCCTGCTGCACATGGAGATCATCCAGGAGCGTCTCCGCCGCGAATACGACCTCGACATCATCTCGACCTACCCCTCCGTCGTCTACCGCGTGCACACCACGGACGGCCAGGTCCACGTGATGGACAATCCCGTGATGATGCCGGACCCCTCGGCCATCGACCACGTCGAGGAGCCGACCATCCGGGCGAGCATCCACATCCCCGGCACCTCGATCGGCGACATGCTCGCCCTCATCCAGGAGAAGCGCGGGGTGCTGGAGCGCACCGAGACCATCGACGCGGAGCGCGTCGTGCTGGTCTGCCAGCTGCCGCTGAACGAGATCCTCGTCGACTTCAACGACCGGCTGAAGTCGATCACCCGGGGCTACGGGTCCATGGACTACGAGTTCGGCGAATACGTCACCTCGGACCTGGTGAAGATGGACATCCGGGTCAACGAGGAGCCGGTCGACGCCTTCTCCACCATCGTCCACGCCACCAAGGCCGAGGGCCGGGGCCGGGCGCTCTGCGAGAAGCTCAAGGAGCTGCTGCCGCGCCAGCTCTTCAAGATCGCCATCCAGGCCGCCATCGGATCCAAGGTCATCGCCCGCGAGACGCTGGGGTCGATGGGCAAGGACGTGACGGCCAAGTGCTACGGGGGTGACATCACCCGCAAGCGCAAGCTGCTGGACAAGCAGAAGGAGGGCAAGAAGCGCATGAAGCAGATCGGCAAGGTCGACATCCCCCAGGAGGCCTTCATCAAGATCCTCAAGAACGAGGGCTGAGCCCCATTCAGGCTTTTCCTCGGGGGGAGGCGGGCTACTGTGTCCCCACCCCCATGGGATTCTTTGAGGACTACCGCCATCGCCGCCGTCAGCGCAAGATCTGCCGCGGTCTGCTGAAGACGGCCCGCGCCATCGAGCTCTACCGGGGCGACGTCCTTTCCGCGGAGGACCTGCGCGAGCTGCGCGCGGACGCCGCCCGCGTGAGCGAAGAGGCCGCACGCCGGCCGCGTCCGGACGCCGCGGCGGTCGAGGCCGCCATCCTGCAGCTGCACCGGACGATGGTCCGCACGGGCGGCAAGATCTACCCGATCACCGCGGTGTCCGACTTCGTCGACATGGTGGTGATGGCCGCGATCGTCGCCGGCGGCATCCGCAGTTTCTTCCTCCAGCCCTTCAAGATCCCGACGAACTCGATGTGGCCCACCTACAACGGCATGACCGCCGAGGTGCGCGCGCCGGGCCAGCCCGTCCCGGATCCCGCCGTCCGCGCGCTGAACCTGCTGCAGTGGACTTACACCCACGTCATCCCGGCCCAGGCCGACGGCGAGGTCCTCATCCCCCTCACGTCCTTCCGGACGCCGGGGCGGAAAGAATACGCGCTGGCTTCCAAGTCCAGCAGTCCCAATTCGGGGCTCCTCGGCACGGGGCTCTTCGGCGGACGGGACGACAGCTACCAGCTGCTGGTCGGAGGCAAGGTCCACACGATCACGGTGCCCGGCGAATTCGGTTTCGAAGGCGTGCTGCTGCGCACCTTCTTTCCCCGGGAGGCGGCGCTGACGCCCCGGCGGCAGGACGCGGCCCGCTGGGCCGCGGTGTTCGAGCGCGCCAACCGAGAAGGTCTGATCGAGGAGGGTCCGGGCGGCGCTTTCCTGCGCACGGGCGTCCGGGTGAAGCAGGGCGAGCCGGTCCTCAACTTCGACATCAAGACGGGCGACTTCCTGTTCGTCGACCGGGTGTCCTACCATTTCCGCAACCCCGCCCGCGGGGACACCTTCGTCTTCCAGACCGGCAACATCCCGGGGCTGGCGGACGGCCTCGGCCGGCCTTCGCAGAGCTACTACGTCAAGCGCGTCGCCGGCACGCCCGGCGACCGCATCCGGGTCGACGACGAGGGGCGTCTGCTCGTCAACGGGGTGGTGGCGACCACGCCCGAGCCGGTGGCGCTGAACAATCGTCGCGCCACGGACAAGGGCTACTACGGCTTCCTTACTTCGGCGGGCGGCTATCAGTATGCGATTCCGCTGGACCGTGAGCACACGGTCTCCGCGGGCATGTATTACGCCATGGGTGACAACTCCGCCAACAGCTACGATTCGCGCGGCTGGGGCGAGGTGCCCGCCCGCGACGTGGTCGGACCTCCGCTCATCATCCTCCATCCGTTGAGCCATCGGTGGGGTCCGGCGAAGTGAAGGTAGGGACGTGATTGCCATCACGTCCGTGGGCGGACGGGGGTTCAGCCGCGCAGGCCCTTCAGGCGCCAGGCGGCGTCGGCCTCGCGGTCGGTCCGGAACTCGATCACGCGCACGCCCTTGCCGCGGACTTCGAGCAGGCGGCGCAACGAGCTCCAGCCTTCGGCGAGGTCATGGCGCACCTTGTGCGCGGCGCAGAGCTTGCCGAGGTCGGTCGCCTGCGGCGTGCCCCAGAGCTGTTCGAAGCGGGCGTGCTTCGCGACGGCGAGATGGTTGAAGATGCCGCCGCCCTGGTTGTTGATCACGACGACGGTGAGGTCGCCGCGATGGCCGTAGGCGGAGAGCAGCGCGTTGCTGTCGTGCAGGAAGGTCAGGTCGCCGCAGAGGAGCACGGTGCGCCTGCCGTCGAGCGAGGCGCCCAGCGCGGTCGAGACGGTGCCGTCGATGCCGTTGGCGCCGCGGTTGCAGAGGACTTCCGGGCCGGGACCGGAGGGATGGTAGAACCACTCGACATCGCGGATCGGCATGCTGCTGCCGACGAAGAGACGGTCATCGGGGCCGAGGGCTTCTTCGAGCGCCGCGACCACGCGTCCTTCGAAGGGCCAGTCGACGTCGATGATGCGCGAGAGCTTCTTGGCCGCGGCCTGCTGGGCCTTTTGCCAGGCCTTGCCGTAGGCGGTGGTGCGCCGGACTATCTTGGCCGTCGAAACGGTCAGCCGAGCATCAAGGCGGCTTCCGCGCGAATGGGTCGGGTCGACGTTCTCGCCGGGTC
>CAIOPO010000061.1 GCA_903860195.1 uncultured Opitutia bacterium
CCGTTCTGCTGGGGGCCAGGAAGGCCTCCAGAGTGCTCCAAATCGACATCGAGAAGGGACTCTGCCGTCCACTTGCCCTGTCTCCAGACCCTGCTTGCCCCATTTGCGGCCCCCAGCCCCGTATCCGGGCCATAGACCCTGCTCACTACACCTTCAACTGCCCCACCGTCACCATGACAGAACACCCCTTGGAACTCTCAGTCCGGGAGGCCGCCGCCGCCCTCAGCTCCCCCAAGCCGCCCCTGCTCATCGACGTCAGGGAGCCGGATGAGCACGCCATCTGCAGGATAGCCGGAGCCAAACTGATCCCGATGGGACAGATTCCTGAGCGCCTTGGCGAACTGCCCAAGGACGCGGTCATCCTTGTCCATTGTCACCATGGCGGTCGCAGCCTGCGCGTGACCCAGTTTCTCCGCGCCAAGGGCTACCCGGCCGTGTCCAATGTCAAGGGAGGCATCGACGCCTGGTCCCGCGAAGTGGACGCATCCGTCCCCCGGTATTGAGGTTTAGAGGCTTGCCGACCCCGCCGCCCCGTCACATTTCTGTCTCACTCATGAAGCGTCTATCCCTGCTCCTTCTGATCGCCGGCCTGAGCGTCGGTTGCACCTCGCGTCTTCCTGACGGTTTCGATTCCTCCGGCAAGGTCGGTGGGAAAGGAACTGGAAACGGTTTCTCCGATCTGGACACCCGGCCTTCAGGTTTTGGCTCGGTGGCCGACATGATCCGCAATGGCACCATCCCGCCGGAGGCCATTCTCACCACCGTCTACTTCGACTTCGACCGTTACACCGTCGGTTCGGCCGAGCGCGCCAAGCTTGACGCCATTTCCGGTCGCGCCCGCGCCACGAAGATCATCGTGGCCGGCTACACCGACCAGTTCGGCACCGAAGAGTACAACCTCGCCCTCTCCGACCGCCGTGCCAACTCCGTGCGCGACTACCTGGTGGGCCTCGGCTGCGCCAACGCCAACATCGAGATCATCGCCCTCGGCGAGCAGCAGGCCGACAAGAACGCCGCCGGACGCCAGTCGGGCGCCAAGGACCGCAAGGCCATCGTCGTGGACGTCAACTACGCCAGCGCGATCAAGCAGCCGACTTCCGCTGCGGCTCCCGCTCCCGCGCCGGCACCCGCTTCGGCTCCCGCTCCGGCTCCGGTTCCGGTCTCGGGCTCCGCGCTCTGAGCTGCGATCCAGCCAAGACGAAGGCCCGCCGTTGGCGGGCCTTCTTTTTTGAAGTCCACCTCAGCGCGCTCAGGGCAGGCTGAGGAAGAGGTACAGCACCGTTCCAGCGTAGAGCAAGGCCGAGACTGCGCGGCCGACCGCGCGTTCACGGTCTCCGCGATGCGGGGCGGTCCAGCGGCCGTAGATCCAGCAGGCGGCCGCGATGACCGCCAGGCCGATCGACGCGTTGCGCACCCAGTCCGCGTCCTCGACCAGTGCGTTGAGGACCCACAGCAGGTACAGCGCATAGGCGAAGAGAGGGAAGGACATGCCCTGCTTGAGGGATTCCATCCATTCACCGGGCTTGGGCAGACGGGAGGAAAGCCCCGGGAAGATCGCCAGGAGCAGGTAGGGAAGGGCCATGCCGGCACCGATGACCAGGAAGAACAGCACCGTCTCGACGCCTGAGCGCTGCTGATCCAGCGCAAAGCCGAGCGCCGCGCCCAAGCCCGGGGCCGTGCAGGGAGTCGCGACCGCCGTGGCGAGCACTCCGGAGAAGAATGAATTGGCGCCCCCTTGCACCGCCCCCGCCATGTTCCCGGCGAAGCCGGCACCGACTTCGAACACGCCGGAGAAACTGAGCCCGAGGGTCAGCATCAGCACGCAGGTCGCCAGCACGAAGCCGGGGGACTGCATCTGGAAGCCCCAGCCCACGGACGCGCCGCCGGCCTTGAGGGCGACGATGAGGGCGCCGAGCGCCATGAAGCTCACCACCACGCCGAGCGAATAGAGTCCGGCGTTGGTGACCGCCGTGCGGCGGTCCGCAGCCGCGTCCTTGGCGAACGAGAACACCTTCAGTCCGATCATCGGGAACACGCAAGGCATCAGGTTCAGCAGTGCTCCGCCGAGGAACCCGAGGGTCAGCCAGTAGGCGACGGGGTGAGTCTCGACGGCGACCTCGTGGGCCCTGCCGGCGGCGACGGCGTCCAGCGCGGCCACGACTTCTCCGCCGGTGAGAATTTCCGACAGGATGGCCACGGGCGCCCCCTGCTTCAGCGCGACATTGAGCGGAATGCCCTGTCGTCCGTATTTCCTGAGTTCCCCCGCGATGACATCGTCCTTCTTCGTCCAGTCGGCCTTCATCAGCACCACCCCGTGGGTGGCGAGGGCGCGTTTCACTTCGTCCTGGGAATAGACGCGCTTGTTGGCCTGGCAGGTCGCGCACCAGCGCGCCGTGAAGTCGACGTAGACGATCTTCCCCTCGGCCAGGGCCTTCGCCTGCGCGTCCGGCGACCAGGGGAGCCAGTCTCCCGAGGGGGCCGCGGCGGACTTGACTGCGGGCGCCGAGGGCGCCGACGACGATGCGAGCGTCGCCTCGATGTTGACGAAAGTCCCGTCGGAACGGCGGGTCGTGAAGGCGAGCTTGGAATCGGACAGCTTCTCCGTCGCGTCCTTGGTCGACAGGGTCACCTTGCCGTCGGCGTGCTTCTGCTGGAACGTGGCCGTGGGCGTGACGAAGTTGGTGTGCGGGAACCAGGTGCCCGTAAGCGACGGGTCAGGCGACTGCACCGTCAGCTGGTCGCCCTTGACGCTCGCCGTGGTCTTGAGGGCGGGCCGCAGGTCGGGGTAGAGGCCCGGTTCGTGCTTCAGCGTCCGGTCCGGTCCGTCCAGGTCGAGCGTCAGGGAGACGTCCTTCTCCTGCGGCACACAGCCCTTGTCGTCGCATTCGAGCCACGACACGTGTCCCTTGAGCGTCACCTTGCCCTTGGCGCCGGCGGGAATCTCGACGGGAATCAGGATGAGCGTCTCGTCCTCGTAGACGAAGTTATAGACCCCGGCCTGATCCAGCATCTTGGGGCCCGGCCAGATGAATTCGCCGGGAGTGAGCCCCGCCTTGTCCGTCCATTCCACCGTCGGGGATTCGCCCGCGTCCCCGGGGTTCTTCCAGTAGACGTGCCAGTGCGGGTCGCACTTCATGCGCAGGGCGATCGTGGCCTTGCCGCCCGGGGCCGCGTCGCTGAGGGCGACGAGGTCGACCTGGGTCCGGACGGCGCCCAGCAGCGGAGCGAGGGGCAGGAGGAGGGCGAAGAGCAGGGGCAACTGGCGCATGCGGCATCGTGGGCCGCCTTACGCCCGTTGGCAAGTGCCGCAGGTCAGTCCTTGAGCGCGCAGGGCAGCAGCGCCGCGTCGGTCATCCCGTGGATGATCTTCTTGTCCGCCGGGCAGAAGGTCGCGAGCACGCCCGCGAGCTCGGTCGAATCGCGGTCCACGAGGAAGTAGGGGCAGAGCCGCACCCGTCCGTCCGCCTGCGTCACCGAGCCGTCCTCCGCATAGACCGGGTGGCGGAGCCGGGACGGCTTGTGATACTCCTGCATCACGTGGAACGTCTCATTGTCGGGGCTGAGGGCTGACTCGATCGCGTCGAGCCATTCTTCGCGGGAGACGTCGCTGCCCAGCGTCACGCTCCGGGCGCCCCAGGCCGTCTCGTGGAAGCCCGAGGCCTTGATGATGAGGTTGCGTTCCCGCTGGGAGGCGTCCGCCAGCTCGGTCCATTCGCGGATCGGCCGGCCGCCCACGGCCGGCGCATGCAGCACCGCGGTGGGCGGGAGCTCGATCCGTTCCATGATCCAGGTTCGCGGCACGATGCGCATGAGCGCCTCCAGATGGTCCTCGGGCAGGTTCTCCTTCCAGAACTCCGCCAGCTGCGGATGGTGCAGCAGCGCCAGCCCCAGCTTCTCCTCCTGGAAAGCCTTCATCGGCGGCGTGAGCGTCAGCTTGCCCGCCTCGACCGAGGCGAAGATGCCCTCGGCGCTCTTCACGTTCGCCAGGTCGAAGAGCTCGAAGAACCGGTAGAGCAGGTCGACCTTGCGCGGCGCGCCGTCCACGGGGATGAACGACTCATCCCCCATCCGCATCACCTGGGAGGGGTCGGCGACGTGGACGTCATGGCCGAGGTCACGCAGGCGTCCGGCGAGCCATTCGAACTCCGGGCGATAGGTCGCGGACTCCTCGCTGACGACGATCGCGATGAGCGGGAACTTCTGCGCGGGCGTCAGGGCGGCCAGCGCCTTGTGGAAGCGGGCGGGCATCTCGTTGCCCCCGATCACCGAGGGGAAGTCTTCCGCATAGACCTCGTTGAGGTAGGCGGTGAGCCCGACGCCTCCCGGAACGCTGTCCAGTTCCGTCATCGTGAAGCCGCCTTCCGTGACCAGCAGGTCGGGCCGGAGCACCACCGGATGCTGACCCTTGACCGAGCGGTGACGGCCGTGCTCGACCAGTCCGGCGGGCTTGTGCCGGTCGAGGTATTCCGCCACCCAGGGCGCGTGGACCTCGCGGTTGCGCAGGATCTTCCGTCCGGAGGCAGAGCGCACGTAGAGTCTTTCCAGGGCGCGTTGGTAGCTCAGGCAGGCTCCGCCGATGGTCCGCAGCTCCCGCAGCTGCGCCGAGGTGATCGGCCAGGGTTCGGGGGAGAGACGCCAGATCTTCTCGGCGAAGAGAGGCGGTTCCAGCAGCTTCTGGCGGAGCACGTCCCGGCTGGGCATGGCTCAGTCCTCGATCTTGATGTCCTTGTTGCGCGTGCGCGGTCCGCCCGCGCGCAGCCAGCCGTTGATGAAGGCGTCGATGTCGCCGTCCATCACCGCCTGGATGTTGCCCGTCTCGACCCCCGTCCGGAGGTCCTTGACCATCTGGTAGGGCTGGAAGACGTAGGAACGGATCTGGTTGCCCCAGCCGATGTCGCCCTTCTCGCCGTAGAAGCGCTCCATCTCGGCCCGCTTGTCGTCGATCATCTTCTCGTAGATCCGGGCGCGGAGGATCTTCATGGCCAGCGCGCGGTTCTTGACCTGCGAACGTTCGCGCTGGCACGCCACGACGATGCCGGTGGGGATGTGGGTCAGGCGCACGGCCGACTCGGTCTTGTTGACGTGCTGGCCGCCCTTGCCGCTGGAGCGGTAGACGTCGACCCGCAGGTCCGACTCGGCGACCTCGACGTCGATGTCGTCGTCGATCTCCGCCACCACGTCGACGGAGGCGAACGAGGTGTGCCGGCGGGCGTTGGCGTCGAAGGGCGAGATGCGCACCAGCCGGTGCACGCCGCGTTCCGCCTTGGCGTAGCCGTAGGCGTTGGGCCCTTCGATCCGGAACGTCGCCAGGCTGATGCCGGCTCCTTCGCCTTCGGCGAGGTCCTCGACCTCGACCTTGAAGCCGCGTCGCTCGGCCCAGCGGGTGTACATGCGGAAGAGCATGTCCGCCCAGTCGTTGGACTCCGTGCCACCGGCGCCGGCCTTGACGGTCACGATGGCGTTGGAGCGGTCGTGAGGTCCGGAGAGGAAGGAGGAGATCTCGAGGTCGGCCACGGCCAGGAGCAGGTCCGCCGCGAGCTTGCGCAGCTCCTCGAGCTCGGCGTCGGCCGTGCCGTCGCCGGATTCGCCGATCAGCTCGGCGAGCGTCTTGGCGTCGTCGAGCTGGCGGCGGAAGGCCAGCTGCGGAGCGACGACGTTCTTGAGGCCGTTGCAGTCGGCGATGACCTTCTGGGCCGTCTTCTGGCTGTCCCAGAAGGTGGCGCCGGCCATCTGCTCCTCGAAGGCCGCGATCTGCGCCTGCTTGCCGGGCACGTCCAGGAATTTCCAGAGGTGGCCCGAACGGCGTTCGACCTCCTCCAGATTGGCTCGTATTTCGGGCGGGATGTACATCGCGTGAGGGCGGGTGATAGGTCACGTGCTCCCTCTTTTCAATGGCAGAGTGCCGTCGGCAGGCATCGCGCTTGCGCCCGTCGGGCGCGGCGGCATACCTGCCGCATGTCCGCATTAGAAGGCCTGAGCCACGAGCAGATCGCCGGACCGCCGCCGGAACGTCGGGTGCTGTCCAACGGCCTGGAGGTGCTCTACTGCGGCCGTCCGGGCATCGGTCTCTGCACGGTCCAGGCCTGGGTGCGCACCGGTAGCGTCGACGAAGGGGAGTGGGAGGGTTCGGGCATCTCGCACTACCTGGAGCACATGGTCTTCAAGGGCACGGAGCGTTTCACCGGCCGGCAGCTGACGGAGGCCATCCATCGGGCCGGAGGCTCGTCCAACGCCTACACGACCTTCGACCGGACGGTCTATTACGTGGATGCGCCCGAGGAGGGCTTCGAGGTCGCGATGGAGGCGGTGTCAGAGATGGTGTTCGCCCCGATCCTGTCCGAAGAGGACGCCCGGACGGAGCGCGAGGTCATCCTGCGGGAGATCGCGATGCGCGACGACGACCATGACTCGGTCCTGGCCGAAGCCGTGCTGGCCGAGTCCGTCCGGAGGAATCCCCTGCGTCACCCCATCATCGGGCATCGCGAGCTCTTCGTGCGCCTGACGCCGGAGGACCTGCGGCGCTATCATCAGGGCCGCTACGCCCCTTCCAACGTCGTGCTCGCGGTCGGCGGCTCGATGCCCGCCGAGCAGGCGTTCGATCTCGCGGAACGTTGGTTCGGCTCTCATCCCCGGCGTCCGGTCCTGGAATCGGCGCCTCCCTCCGAGCCGCCTCAGGCCTCGCAGCGACGAGTCGAGGTGATCAGGGACGTCAGCACCTTGCGCGGGGTGAGCTGCTGGCGGGCGCCGACCTTGTTCGACGACGGCCGGGCGGCCTTCGACATGTTCCTCGGGGTGCTGGGTTCGGGGCAGAGCTCGCCGCTCTGGCGTGAGCTCCGGGAGAAGAGGGGTCTGGTCCACGGCATCGACATCTCGCCATTCGGAACCCGGCAGGTCGGCCTGGCCTGGGCGGGCTGGAACGCCCAAGGGGACGCCGATGCGGAGACGATCGAGCGCGCCATTTCCGAGGTGGCGGCGGACACCGTGCGCAATGGGGTGGACGACGTCGCCCTCGCCCGGGTGCGGCGACAATCGGTGGTCGCCCTGGTCAACGGGCTGAAGTCGATCCACGGTCTCACCGCGCGCGCGGCCTCCACCGCCACGGCCGGACACGACGTCGGCTGGACCCTGCGCTCCATCCGCAAGCTGGCTTCGCTCACGGTCGAGGAGGTCGCCGCCGAGGCCGGGCGCTGGATGAACACCGACTCCCTGACCTGCGGCGTCCTCCGCAAAAGCTCCGCGCCGAAGTCCGTCGCGAAACGTGACGTGGCCGCACGACGGGATGGGGAGTTCGAGGTTCGCGCCCTCCGCAACGGAGTCCGCGTGGTGCTGCAGCGTGATGATTCGCTGCCCAAGTCAGGCTTTGGAGCCTTCATGTCCGCCGGCGGCCCCTTCGAGCCCGAAGACAGGCGCGGAGCGACCGCCCTGCTTTCTACGATGCTCACCCGGGACGCGGGGGGACGGACCCATGCGGAGATTTCCGCCGAAGTGGACGCCCTGGGCATGACGTTCGGAGAGCATTCCTCCCAGCTCAGCTGCGGCCTCTGGGGGGAGGCGCTGGTCCCCGATTTCGGACGTGCGCTGCGCCTGGTCTCCGACGGCATGCTCTCGCCTGGCTTCACCCCTGAATCCTTCGAACAGGAGAAGGCGGCGCAGATCGCCGCCTGCAAGGAGGCGGAGGACGACATCGTCGAGAAATCGCGGCTTGCGCTCCTGAAGCGCTTCTTCGGCGACCATCCGCTCGGCACCGATCCCTCCGGCACCCCTGATAGCCTCGGACGCAACTCCCTCGAGGACGTCCGCGCCCTTCATCGTTCGCTCGTCTCGCCGTCAAACCTCGTGCTGGGCTTCTCCGGAGTCGTGGACTTCGAGGAGGCCATGGCGCGGGCGGAGGAGCGCTTCGGCGCCCTGCCGGCGGCCCCTTTTGAACGGAAGACCTTCCTGCGGCACAGTCCCCTGGACGCCTCCAGAGCCAGGATGGAGGCCGTCGGCGAGCAATCGGTGGTGTCGGTGGCCTTCCCCCACTGCGGATTCGGAACCGACGAGGTCGTGGCGGCCGGCATCGTGGACGAACTCCTCACCGGCATGGCCTCCGGGCTCTTCCGGCGCGTCCGGGAGGAGCGGGGCCTGGCCTATTTCGTGGGGGCTTCGCGGGTCGAGACCGTCGACCAGGGCATGTTCTACGTCTACGCCGGCACCGCGCCCGGCTCCGAGGAGGAAGTGCTGCGTGAGATGCGCGGGGAGCTGGAACGCATCCGCGAAGGCCGGTTCACTCCTGACGAGGTGGAGGCCGTGAAACGCCGCATGCGGGTCGCTCGCAGGCAGTCCCGGCAGTCACCCGGCGCGAGGATCCAGGGCGCGATGCTCCGTGAACTGGTCGGCCTGGGCGCCAACTTCGACTCCGAGTGGGAGCGCCGGATGTCGGCCACGGGCCCCGAGCAGGTCGCCGAATACGCCCGCCGCTGGCTGCGCGAGTGCCACGAGCAGGAGCTGGTCGTCGTGCCTACTCGCTCCTGAAGTGCCGTCGGGCCCAGTACGCCGCGGCCATGCCGGGCAGGGCGAGGGCGAGCGAGAACAGGAAGTAGTCCGCGTAGCCCCAACGCTCGGCCAGCTTGCCCGCCCAGAGACCGGGAAGATAGGCCGCCAGCAGGGCCAGCGTGGAGAGCGCCGCATAACGCACGGCGGCGGAGGAGCCGGCGGCCAGCTTCATCATCGCGAGGAGCAACGCGCACAGGCCCGCACCGTAGGCCACGTACTCGATGAGGAAGACGATGCCGACGGTCCAGACGCCGTGGCCCGAGCCCGAGGCGAGCCACGTGACGGCAAGCAATGGGGCGTGCATCGCGAGGCCGAGCGGCACGAGCGACCGCGCGATGCCGAGCCGTGTGACGACCAGTGATCCGACGACGCCGCCGGCGGCCAGGCCGCCGACCGCGGTGATCATGCGGATCAGCGCATAGGTCTCGTTATCGAGAGCGAGTCCGCCCTTGTCGACCGGCGCCAGGGAGTAGAGCGGCAGCACCCTCGACATGTGGATCTCGCTGGCGCGGTAGAGCAGGATCAGGGCGGCCACCGCCGGCAGCCGCGGGTCACGGAACAGTTCTCCCAGCCCGAGGCCCATCGCGCGAAAACGGCCGCGCACATCCATGCCGTCCGATTCATGGGAAGGTTCGCCGCGCAGGGCCCAGAGGTTGACCAGGACGGCCAGCAGGGCGAAGGCGGCCGCGGCCAGCAAGGCCGTCGACCACGCCGCCGCGACCTGCTGACCACGGTGCATCAGCAGCCCGGCCAGACCGATGAGGCATGGACCCGCCAGGACTGAGCCGACCTTGGAGGCGACATTGAGCAGGCCGGAGTGCCGTGCACGCGCCTGTTCGTCGAGTGACGACACGAAGTAACCGTCGAGGGTGAAGTCATGGGCGGCCGCGACCACGGAGAGGGCGACGAGGCAGGCGACGACCATGGCGCCTCCGGACTGAGCCAGATCGGGCAGGGCGAGGCCGGCGAAAAGGAGGAGCAGGGCCGTGGCCGCCTGGGTGGCCAGAATGAGCGGACGGGGACGGAACGCCGCGATGAAAGGCGCCATCAGCACCTTGAAGCCGAAGATGAGCCCCAGCATCGACTGGATCTGCGTGATGCCGGCGTCGGCGGAACCGAGATTGCGGAGGGCGACCGGCAGGGCTTCGTCCCTCACCGCGGCCGGCAGCGCCTGGAAGACGTAGCAGCCCGCCACCCACGCCCAGACCGTCCTGTTCCGCAGGGGCTGGGGGTGTTCCTTCACGTTCAGGAGCCCTGGCCTTCGCCGAGCTGGTTCTTGGCGTAGAAGTCGACCGACTTCAGGAGTCCGTCGACGAACTTGGCCGCCGTGATGTTCAGGCCCAGAAGCTCGGAGTCGCTCAGCTCAAGGAGCTCGCCGGGCCTGAAGGTCCTGGTGGTGTCGACGAGACGGGCGATGACCTTTGAACGCGCCTGCAGCACGTCACCGATCGGATGCTTCACCACGCCTTCCGGGGCCGAATCGGCCGAGGTCTGCTCCGGCGAGTCCTGCGGGACTTCGAAGTCCTTCATCGATTTGAACTCGAGCGTGAGCGAGCCGTCGGGAGCGATGTCGTCGTTCGTCACCTTGCCGCCGCGGGAAAGCACCCGCAGGGCCGCGGCGAGACTGAAGATGCCGTCCTCGAGCTCGCAGACGATGCCGGCTCCCTCCTCGAGGGCCTCGAACTTCTCCTGAAGATTCATGCGGGCGAAGTCGGCCTGATCCTTCGCCACGCGCTCGATGAGTTCCTTGCCGGGCTGGGTGTTGCGGCCGCAGTGCCGCACGAAGAGGCAGAGATGATGGCAGTCCACCATGCATTCCACCGCCAGCACGAGCAGGTCGTTGATGGTCGTGCGCAGCATCAGCCCGCGGGCGAAGGCCTGCATCTGCTGCGCGGGGAGGTGCGCCTGGGGCAGGGGCATCACCCGCGAGAGACCGGAGAAATGATCGTAGGCGGCGGGGTCGGCGGTCTTCAGTCCGGCCAGATTGAAGGCGAGCAGGTCGTGCTGGCGCTGCAGCGCGGTGAAGTACTTGCGGCTGATCGCCTGCAGCGAGATCACGTTCTCGCGCGGAGCTGGAGCGGGCTGGGACATGGGTCAGGAGGGATTGGACCCTTTGTCCTTGCTGTGGCGAGCCCTTTTGCGGGCGAGGAAACCGTCCTTTCTCGGCACGGGCGAGGAGGTGATCCAGGCCGCGGCCACGGGGAAGGCCTCGGCGAGCGAAAGCCTGCGTCTGTCAGCCAGGCCGGGGAATCTGAAGCAGTGGGTGACCTTGGAGCGCAGATCGGGGTCCAGTCCGTCGCCCGACACCAACAGGGCCAGATGCTTGCCGGGGACCTTGACGGGCACACCGAGGTCGACCTTACGTCCCTCCGCGGGACTGAGCGCCACCACGCAGCAGCGGTCCTCGACCAGCCCCAGCAGTCCGCCCAAAGCGGCCGCACGCATCAGCACGACTTCCTCCAGCGCGCCCTTGGCGAGCGCCCAGGCGTCAGGATGGTGCGCGAGACGTTCGCTGCCGGAGGAGAGGAGCAGCCGTCGCAGACCGAAGGAGGCCATCGAGCGGGCGAGTGAAGCGAGGTCGGCGGGATCGCGGAGTCCGTCGGCGATGACGACGGTCTCATGCGCCTCGCGCCAGTCGCTGAAATCCCCGACCCGTGCCAGTCCCGGTTCGGGACGGAACGTGAGCGCGCAGGCGTCGAAGCAGGGGCCGCCGGCCGTCTTGGCCAGTTCCTGCTCCGATACCGTACGGAGCGGGATGCCGAGCGACCTGAGGGCGTCCGCGTGCTCCTGGAGGAGCTCTTCGCCCGCGCGTGACATCGTGACCTCACGGAGGGCCCGCGGGTGATGCGCGAGGCAGGACGCGACGGCTTCGGCCCCCCTGAGCATCAGCCTGATGGGATTCGGGTCTTCGCTCACGGAATGCGTCCCTCGTCGAGGTCGATCATGTCCGCGAAGGAGATGACGTCCGTGCGATGGGAGGTACCCATCTTGCGTTTGGCGTCATCCAGCGCTTCCCGTCCCATCTCGCTCATGCCTTTCTGGACCAGTTCCCGGTTCCAGACGTGCACCCTTAGGTCGGCGGGGAACAGCGTGAGCAGGCGGGCGTCGAGCGACCGCTCATCGGCCGACTCCCTGACCGCGGCGATCACCTGCTCGGGGTCCACGCCCAGATGGAGGCAAAGGAAGCGGTCGAAACCCTTGCAGAAGTTGCGCTGGTACGACTTGGGGAGCTCGCCGGCCAGGTGCTTGCGGATCTTGGCGATGAAGCGCGGCAGATGCAGCAGGCCAGTTCCGGCGTGCGGGACGTAGGAGGAGGGCAGATCATAACAGATCTCGCCGGTGGCCTCCGAAAAGCCCATCGGGCGGGCGGGTTCCTGACTCATTGCGAAGTGAGGAATGGGACGAGACTGGCCGCCGCCTGGTCAAGATTGGCTGACTGGGCGGCGACGAACTCTCCGGCGGAAGGTCCGGCCAGAGGACTGTGCCATTCATATTCCCCCTCGGCTCCGCGTTTTCCGTCGGAGAGTTCGACGCGGAGGCGCAGGCGCATTCTCGCGCGGGCGTCGACCACGTCCATCCGAAGCACCTCGATCAGGAGCACGAGATGGTCTTCGGGCGGGGGCTGGGAAGTGCAGGGAAGGCCCGTGAGCGCCGTCAGTCGTCGGCCGATCGCCTCGGGCAGCGTGGATTCCAGAGGTCCCAGCCAGCGGTGCGAGTCCTCCACTCTCACCGCCTCTCGGCTTTCAATCACCAGCGAGGGACGACGCAGCCCGGCGGGAAGCACCGCGCGCGGGACATGCACCGTGGGGCGGGGCTTGGTGGCAACGGCCGGAGGCACGGAGAAGGCGTGGAACACGACGGGTTCGCTCCGTCGTCCCGGAAGCAGGCAGCCGACCAGGAGGAGCGGCAGCAGCGCAGCGAGGGCCCTCATCTGCTCACCGGGGCCTCCTTGCCGTCCACTTCGACCTTGCGTTCAACCGTATCGCGCGCGCGACGTCCGGTCAGCACCGTTTCGGGATTGCGCTCGATGAAGTCGGCCAGCGAGCGGATCGCCTGCGCGGCCTCCGAGACGTCGGCCAGGGCCTGCTCGAGGTCGCGCCTCGCGGGTGAGCCGGGCTTGGTGAGCGTGCGGAGGTTGGTCGACGCTTCCTCCAGCCTTTGGAGGGCGTTCCGGCCGGCCTGGGCCATGGCCCCGATGTCCGTGGCCACGGGGTCGACCTTCGAGTCGAGCCGTTTGGCGAGCGACTCCACGCCCTTCATCGCGGCCGAGAAGTCCTTAACCGCCTGGGTGATGGCGGGGTCGGCGGTGACTTTCGCGATGTTCTCGGAGGCGGCCACCAGATTGCCATTGATCCGCTGGAACTCGATCTTGGACGCGCCTTCGTCAAGACGTCCCAGGATCGAGTCGACCTTCTTGGTGATGGAGACGAAGTCGACCTTGCTGAGCTGGTCGAGCGTCTGCGAGACCGCCTTCGTCAGCGCGCCCAGATTGGAAGGCAGCGTGGGCACTTCAGGAAGTTCCCCGTTCGGATCGTGCAGCTTCACGGGCGTGTCGGGGAAATAGTCCAGCTCCACGTAGAGCACGCCCGTGATGACGGACTGCTGCTGCAGCTTGGCGCGCAGGCCTTTCTCGATGGAGAGGCGCAGGCCTGACTTGTCGAGCAGCGTACGGTCGAGTCCGCGCCGGGTGAGCAGGTCGGGCGTGAACTCCATGGCCACCGGCACCGCGTAGTCCGAACCCACCTGGCCGGGAGTGCGCAGCAGCACCTGGGACACCTTGCCGACCGAAACGCCGCGGAACTTGACGGGCGCTCCGATGTCCAGTCCGCTGACGGAGTCCTCGAAGTAGGCGATGGCCCCGGGCTTGGGTCCGGTGAAGGAGCCCGCTCCGAGCAGGACCATCGCGATGATGAAGAGCAGGCCTCCGCCGGCTACGAAGGCCCCGATCAGCGTGACGTTGGCGGAACGGCGCATGTCAGGTGCGGTGGGTCAGGGTGAAGAAGGCGTGGGCCCGGGGGTGGGAGGAGGGCGCAAGGAAGTCCTTGGGCGGCCCGTAGGCGCCCATCCTGCCCGTGTCCGTGTCGAGGTAAACGCAGAAGTCCGCGGTCCGGAGGATGCTGGGGACCTCGTGACTGACCATGACGATCGTGGTGCCGAAGGCCTCCCTGACCTTGAGGATGAGCTCGTCCATGCGCGCCGCCGTGACCGGGTCCAGCCCCGCTCCCGGCTCATCGAGGAACAGCACCTCGGGGTCGAGCGCGAGCGCGCGGGCGAGCGCGGCGCGTTTGGCCATGCCGCCGCTGATCTCGGAGGGGAGTTTGTCCATGGCGTCGGCCAGCCCCACCAGGGAGAGCTTGTATTCCGCCAGCTGCCGGAGTTCCCGTCGCGGCGGGGCGAGGAACTCACGGATGGGAAGCTCGACGTTTTCGCGCAACGTGAGCGAGGAGAAGAGGGCGGAGCCCTGGAAGAGGAAGCCGAGCCTGCGCAGAGCGGACTCACGTTCGACGGCCGAGGCCACGGTCAGGTCCTGGCCGAGGAGCCGTGAACTTCCGGAGACCGGGTCGTCGAGACCGCTGAGGGCGCGCATCAGCGTGCTCTTGCCGCAGCCGCTGGGCCCGACCACCGCCAGGATGCGTCCCGGCTCGAGGGTGAAGGTGATGCCCGACATGATCGCGCGTCCGTCGTGTCCGATGGCGAGGTCGTCGCAGGCGATCGCTTCTGTGGCCATGTCAGATGCCGTAGAGGTTGAACAGGACGGCGAAGACGGCGTCGGCCACCACGATGAGCGTGATGCCGAGCACGGCGGCCGAGGTGGCGGCCTCGCCGACGCCGAGCGCCGAGCGCTTCGCGACCGAGCCGCGGTAGCAGCCGGACCAGGCGGCGATGAAACCGAAGGCGACGGACTTGACGAAGCCGGCCATGAAGCTCTTCCAGCTCACGGCGAGCACGGCCTGCGTCACATATTGGTCGACGCTGAGTTCGCCGGCGCAGGCCACCACCATGCCGCCGAGCACCCCCACGAAGGTGGCGAACACGGAGAGGAGCGGGACCATGAGCGTCACCGCCAGGATCCGGGGCAGGGCGAGGAACTCGACGGGATTGATGCCGAGGGCGCGCAGGGCGTCGGTCTCCTGGCTCACGTTCATGCTTCCGAGCTGTGAGGCGAAGGAGGTGGAAGTGCGGCCGCAGGCGATAACGCCGGTCATCAGGGCCCCCATCTCCCGCGCCATCGCCAGCGCCACCAGGTTCGCCACGTAGACCGTGGCTCCCACCTGCCTGAGCTGGATCAGCCCGACGTAGGCCATGATGAGTCCGGTGAGAAAGCCGAGCAGCGCCACGATCGGCAGCGCGTCCACGCCCGCCGTCTGCATCTGGAGCGTGAGCTCGCTCCAGTTGACCCTGGCCCGGCCGGCGATCGCCCGGAGGAAGCCCAGTGCCGTATGTCCGATGTGCTCAAGGGCGCGTCCCCAGGAAGACCCGCTCTCGACGCCCCATGAACCGATGTTCTCCAGCACTCCCGGTGACTCGGCCGGGCTCTCTGTCACCGCGACATTCTCCGCCATGCGCACCAGCGCCTGCAGGCGAGGGGGGAGGGCTGACAGGTCCGTCTCGCGCACCGTGCGCAGGTGGGCATGCAGCCAGGCGGGCAGGCAGGAGTCGAAGCCGTCCAGCGATTCGGTCCTGACCGAGACTCGGTCTCCCCGGAAGGAAACTTCCGGGAGCGTGAGACCCGATTTCCAGCCACCCCCCAGGGTCAGCAGGACGCAACCGTCGGCAGCCACCTCCGTGCGGGCCCAAGGTGGGCTGGGGGAGGCCTGTGGCATGCTGAAGGCGAGTAAGTTGAGCCTGACCGACCCCTCAAGTCAGAAAGGCGTTGTCGGGCGTCTGCTAAGGGCTTTCCTAGAGTGTCCCTCATGCGTCCACAGGCCGTCTCAGCGCTGCTCTCATTGGCCGCTCCACTGGCCGGTCTGCAGCTCGAATCCCCCCTGCCGAAGGAGGGCGTGCCTTTTCGGATCACGCTCGAGGAGGAGAATGACAAGTTCGGCGCTGACAATGTGGACCGATATTACACCCAGGGGCTAAGACTTACTTTGCAATCCGGCGACCATGCCTACCTAGCCATCGCACAGGAGATCAACACTCCTTCCGACATCTCCAACCCCAATCCGCCCGACACCGACATGGCCTACTCCGGGGCCCTGTATCTCGCTTATGGCCACGGCCACGTCTTCGAGCGCGGCGGACGCAAGGACGTGCTGGTTTCGGTCGAGCTCAAGCTCGGTGTCATCGGTCCGTCCTCAGGGGCGGAGACCATTCAGAACAAGTTCCATGACCTCATCGGACAGCCCGCGGCCGCAGGCTGGGGTCGGCAGACTCCGGATGAGCCGATGATCAATCTCGACGGAGAACTGCGTCGCAGGTTCGGCGACGACCATCTGGATTTCATCGCCCGTTCCGTGCTCCAACTGGGTTCCATGAGGACCGGCTTCGCCGTCGGCGGGCAGCTCCGCTACGGCCGAGGTCTGGGTACGTCCTGGGGAACCGGCACGATACGCGGAAGCAACGCCTACCTCGGACCGCTGACCGTGGCCGAGGGCTTCCGTTGGCATCTTTTTGCTGATGCTCAGGCAGAGGCCGTGATCAGCAATTACGCGACGGACGGCGGGCACTTCGAAGAGTCGCCCGGGGTGGACCGCAGGCCGGTGGTCGGACAGGCTTCCGTCGGCGCGGCCCTGGCCTACGGGGATTTCACCTTGTCCGTCTTCAGTGCGGTTCGGACCTATGAGTTTGAGACGCAGACCGAGGCCCATCATTTCGGCGGCTTCAAGGCGGGCATGCAGTTCTGACCATGCAGCGCCTCGCCATCATCGACATCGGCTCCAACTCGATCAAGGCCACCGTCTTCAAGGTCGCCGATCGCGCCGAGGTGGCCCGCCAGTCCGAACAGGTCCGAATTTTCCCGCCGGGGTTGGACGAGGGCATCCCGCTCGACAAGCTGAAGGCGGCGGCGGCGGCGGTGGGAAGGCTGGTGGATTTCGCCCGTTCCCATGGCGCCGAAAAGACGGTCATCGTCGGCACTTCCGCCGTACGTGAGTCCAAGGGGGCCAGTGAACTGGTCCGGCACATCCGAGATACGACCGGGATAGCGGTCACCGTGCTCTCCGGAGAGTCCGAGGCCCGGGTGGTCGCTCGCGGCGTCAGGTCGGATACGGCCTACTCGGCGCATCCGGACCTGCTGGCCTTCGACCTCGGAGGCGGGAGTCTGGAGATCGTCCGGACGAGGTCGGGGGAGATCCGCACGGCCCGCAGTCTGCCTCTCGGATCCGTGCGTCTGACCAACGGATTCATCGGGGGAGGCGATTCGCCGCTTTCCGAAAGGGACGTGCTGTCCGTCAGCAACCATGTGGCCTCCCTGGCCGGAATGGTCCTCAATCCGCGCATGGCGGAGAGCCACCTCGTCTTGGGCGCGGGCGGAGCTTTCACGGCGGTCGCGATGCACCTTGAGGCCGCCGGCGAACCGATCCAATCCGGTCGCATTCCGACCCTGCGCATCCGGGAACTCCGCGACCGTCTCTGCAAGCTCGGTCTGGCCGCCCGACGCGAGGTGCCCGGCGTCCCGGCCGACCGGGCCGACATCATGCCGGTCGCCCTCATCACGATCTGCACCCTGGCGGACCTGTGCGGCGCCGAAGCCTTCCATCTCACCCATCACGGAGTCAGGCATGGCATGCTCGACGTGCTGCTGAGCAGCGAAGGAGCGCTGCTGTGAGGATCGGGGCCGTGATCCTGGCGTTCTGCGCCGCGGGTCTTGCCGCGGAAGAGAAGCCCGTCCTGGCGGACGTCCTTTCGGTCGATCGCAAGGCCATGACGGCACAGGTGCGGCCCGTGGAAGGCGCGGCCGAACAGCAGGTCATTTTCGGCGAAGCCGACGCCGCGATCGGCTGGGCGGGACGCCGCATCCGCTATGTGCCCGTGCGGCAGGGCGACAGGGTCCGCGCGGACCGGATCTTTCCTGCGGACGCCGAGGAGCTGCGCAGGATGAAGGAGACCACCGACACGTTGCGCCGTCTCACCGCCGACCGCGGCCGGATGGTCACGCGGATGCCGACCGAGCTCGTGCCCGACATGGCCCTCTGGAACCAGGACGGCAAGGTCGTCACCAAGCGGGACCTGCTGGGCCGCCCCTTCGTGCTCAACTTCGTCTTCACCAGCTGCCGGAACGCCAAGATGTGCCCCGCCGCCACGCGCTGCATGAAGCAGCTGGGCGACGCCTTGGATAAGTCGGGCTCAGAGGTCAGGCTGGTCACCATCTCCTTCGATCCCGAAGTCGACTCGCCGGGCACCCTGCGCGCTTACGCCGACGGGTATGGCATCGACGGCCGCCGGCATCTCTTCCTCACCGGCGACGAGGGCCAGATCCGCGACCTCATGCGCCAGTATGGCATCCTTACGGCCGAGTCGGACGGCACCATCGTGCACAACGCCGCCACGCTCGTCGTCAGCGCCGAGGGCAGGATAGTGCGGCGCTTTGAGGGCGCCACGTTTGACGCGGAGCAGATCCTGCAGTCCTTGTCCTCCCTGCGGAGCGCACGATGAACCCTGCCTGGAAAGGCACCACTCTCCTGACTCTGGCCGCCCTGGGCGGTTTCGCGGCCCTGCGCCTTCTTCCCGACACGCAGTGCACGCTTCTGCACGCCTCGCATGAGCCCGTCGTGCTCGACGGGGCCGAGTATTGCGGCGTCAACGAACAGGCGAATTACTATTCTCCGGCCGCGCTCAAGTTCCCCGTTTCGGCGGCCATGCGGCTGGACGCATCGGGCGGTGAGCTGACGCTGCTGTCCGAGGGAGACCGCCCCGTCCTAGGACATGAGGTCGCCGTCTCCCATACGCGGCAGGTCCATCTTCATCTGCGACAGGAGGGAGGCGTGGGCGCCTATGCGCACGTGCATCCCGCGCCCACCGACGACGGTCGCTGGCGTTTCGACATCCCGGCCGAGTTCAGGGCGGCGGCCGCAGGATCCAAGATACGCGCCTTCGTCGACTTCGTCCCGGTGCGGACCCGTCGAACGATGCTCGCGGAATGTTCCGCGATGCTCCCGGGCAGCCCGTCCGGCGACCCCGTTACGCCGGTGACCAAGGTCATCCTCGAACGCGACAAGTTCGTAGCGGGGGAGTCCGCGACGATTCGCATCCGTCTTCACCGGGCCGATCATGCTCCCGTCCGGCTTCGCACCGTGATGGGGTCGCTGGGGCACGCGGTCGTCTTCGGCGATCAGACGATCAATCCGGGCTACGCCCACATGCACCCCTCCTGGGAGGGCGGAGAGCGCGAGAACAGCCCCGCCTTGGCTTTCCGGCTCAAGATGCCCGGTCCCGGCATCTACGACCTGTGGCTCCACATCGACGACGGCGAGGAGCGTTACCTCCGGACGTCCTTCGAGGTCACTCCTTGAAGGCGCGATACCACTCCACGGTCCGGGCCAGGCCTTCGGACAGTTCGAAAGTCGGCTTCCAGCCCGTGGCGCGCAGGCGGTCGGCCGATGCGAGCGAATGCCGCACGTCTCCCGCGCGGGGCGGCAGGTGCGTGACGGTCGAGCTTGAGCCGGTGAGACGCAGGATTTCCTGGGCGAGGTCGGCGATCGTGAGACTGCGGCCATAGCCGACGTTGAACACGCCCTGCGCGTCGGGACGGTCGGCGACATGCGTCAGCGCTCCCACGATGTCCTTCACGTAAACGAAGTCGCGGGTCTGTCCGCCGTCTCCATGGATCGAGATGGGTTCGCCGCGGAGCGCCTTGCGGATGAAGATCGGCACGGCCGCCGCGTAGGCCGAAGCGGGGTCCTGTCGCGGACCGAAGACGTTGAAGAAGCGAAGCGAGGCGGTCGAGAGCCCGTCCGCGGCCGCCGCCGCGAGCAGCCGTTCCCCTTCCAGCTTCGTGGCGGCGTAGGGGGACTTGGGCTCCGGGGTCATCGTCTCCACCTTCGGCACGGTCGGATTGTCGCCGTAGATGGCGGCCGAGGAGGCCAGCACGACCTTGTTCGCCCCGTGCCGGCGGGCCGCCTCCAATACCCGTCGCGTGCCTTCCACGTTGAGACGGGCGCATTCCTCGGGCCGGGAGACCGATTCGGGCACGGAGACCAGGGCGGCGAGGTGGAAGATGCGGCCTACGCCTCTGCAGGCCGTCTCAAGGGCCTCCGGATCGAGGATGGAGCCCCTGACCATGTCATGGCGCAGTCCGTCGAGGTTGCGGAGATGGCCTGAGCGCAGGTCGTCCAGCACCACGACCTCATGGTCGCGATGGAAATGTTCGACGACATGCGAGCCGATGAAGCCGGCGCCCCCCGTGACGAGGATTCTCATCGGTCAAGCGAGGCGACCACGGCCCGCATGCCCTCCATCTGGTCTTCAATCGACCTGACCAGCGCGAACTGAGTCCGGCAGCGGTCGAGGTTGTGATCCGGACGCCGGACCTTGAAATAGACGTCGCCTTCAAGCCAGTCCGTGAGGAAGCGCAGGCCGATCTCCAGGGTGATCAGTTTGCCGGAGAAGGGCAGCAGTTCGCGTTCCCGCCGGGTGAGGAACCCGCCGGCCGCGGCCACGTATCCTTCCACCAGCGCCCTGAACATCGGGAGCCTCATCTCCACTTTCGACAGGTCCGTCTCGTCTTCGGCCGCGGGGGAGGTCGAAGTGCGCACGAGGTCTCCGAAATCATACAGGGCGGATCCGGGCATCACCGTGTCCAGGTCGATGACGCAGACGCCCTCGCCGGTCAGGTCGTCCAGCAGCACATTGTTGAGCTTGGTGTCATTGTGCGTGACGCGTTCCGGAATGCTCCCGTCCGCCAGCCCGTCGACGATGACGGAGACGTCGCATTCCCGGGAGAGCGCGAATTCGATCTCGGCCCGGGCCCGGGCCGCCCGTCCGTGCGCGTCCGCCCGCAGGGCCTTGCGGAAGTTCTCAAATCGGACGGGGGTGTGGTGGAAGAACGGAATGGTCTCCTTGAGACGCTCCCCCGGGAGGTCGGCGAGCAGCGACTGGAAGGCCCCGAAAGCCCGGGCGGCCTCGCGGGCCTGGTTCTCGTCGCGGATGACGTCGTGCCCCGTGGCGCCCTCGATGAACAGGTAGCAGCGCCAATGGCCGCCCGATTCATCCTTGTGCCAGTCGCCACCGGCCCGGGTCGGCACGAGCGTCAGCGCCCGCCTTTCGGCGTCGGTCCTGCCTTCCTGCCGCAACCGAGCCTGGGCGTGGGAGCAGACGCGTGAGACGTTGGACATCAGGCCGGGCGGATCCCTGAAGACCTTCTGATTGATCCGCTGCAGCAGGAACCTGCGTCGCCCGGTCCCTTGGCTCTGCGTGACCGCGTAGGTGTCGTTGATGTGGCCGCTCCCGTATCTTTCCGCCGAGAGGAACTCGCCGGGCAGCGCGAACGCGGAGGCGATGCGTCGGATGTCCGGCTCGGACGACATCTCAGGACCAGAGGTTGGCGGGATACTCGCCGCGCGTGACCAGCGACTGGATGCTGGCCTGCACCTTGGGCTTGTCCTCGCGGTAGGTCACGCCGAACCAGGCGGAGCCCGTGCGGAGGACCCTGCAGGACGCCTTTTGGGCGGAGACCAGCGAGCCGACGGTGATCGGGATGTAGGACTCGCTCTTGAGCTCACCGCCCTTGGCGGTAAGGAAGGCCCTGAAATCCGTCTCGAGGAGGCCGAAGATGGACGGTGCGAAGCCCCACATGTTCATCGAGACCGGTTCCTCCCCGCTGAGGGGGACCACCGTGCCGTCCTCGCCCCTGTGTTCAGCGCCCGTCGGCGTCCGGGAGATCTTGGTGAGCTCACGTATGTCGGTGAGCCTTCCGTCGGGACCGGTACGGCAGACTCCTCGGGCCACGGTGCCGTGCTCGGACAGGGTGTTCTTGAGCGTGAAACCGACCATCGAGTAATCGGTCGAACCGGGGGCCATCACGGAGAGGTCGGCGCCCAGCACGGCGTAGGAATCGCGGCCGTAGAAGTCGTCGGCGTTGATCACCGCGAAGGGCGTGCGGACCTGCTCGCGGGCGCAGAGTATGGCATGGGTGGTGCCCCAGGGCTTCTCACGGCCGGCCGGCGGGGTGAAGCCCGTCGGAAGGCGGTCCAGCGTCTGGAAGGCGAAATCCACCTCCACCTTGTCCGTGAAGCGGGCGGCGACGCGCTCCCGGAAGTCCCGTTCGAAGTCCGGACGGATGATGAAGACCACCTTGCCGAAGCCGGCGCGGAGGGCGTCGAAGACGGAGTAATCGAGGATGGTCTCGCCGGACGGACCCATGGGGTCGATCTGCTTGAGGCCGCCGTAGCGGCTCCCCATTCCGGCGGCCAGGACGAGCAAGGTGGGTTTCATCGGGAGAATTTTCGGATGCGTTCGACGACGTCGCCACGGAAGCGGTCGATGTAGGCGCAGACGTGGCCCGTGAGGTCGGCCGCGTCGTCATGGACCAGGGGCGTGAGGTCGATGGCCCAGGCCATCGCGGACTCGCGGTCCGAGGCGTGCGCGTCGCTGAAGGTCGCGTTCGCCATGCGGCGGCCGAGCACGGCAAGGTCGTAGCGCTTGCCGCCGGCGATCTGGGTGGCGAACACGCCGTTGATGCGTTCGGCCAGTCCCGGCGGTCCGGACACGGGCATCGGCGACTTGTCGGAGTCCACCATCCAGTCGAGATCCCGCCAGACCTCGCACCCGTAGACCGTCTTCGGACGCCGGTCCTTGGGCAGACGTCGCAGGGCCGCGAGCGAACGGAGCAGGCACGCCACATGGGTGTCATGCTTGTCCGCGGGATTGTGCAGGTAGACGGTCTCGGGGCGGCAGGCCTCGAGCACCCTGTGGATGTCATCGACGACCTCTTCGCGCCCCGCGTCCTTCACGGTGCGGCTGGGATGCCCCAGTTGGGCCACGAACGAATACTCGCCGATGTCGGCCGCCTTGCGCTGCTCCCGCACGCGTTCCGCGGCGACCTGTTCGTCGGTCCAGTCCGCGTAGGGTCCGGAACGGGAACTGCCGCGCCCGTCGGTGACGATCACACCCCCGAACCAGCGGTCGGAGCGACCGTGGCAGGCGATGATCCCGTGAAATGCCATGAACTCGAGGTCGTCCTGATGGGCGCCGATTCCGAGGTGCGTGGTGCGGGAGACGGCCGCGGGGAGGGGGGTGCCGTCGGGGACGTACAGGTCGCTGGCTTCGGAAGAGAAGGGTTTCATTGCCTCGAGGTAGGGGCCAGGGATGCGGCGGCGACGGCCTGACCGTGCCTCCTGTCTCTCTCATCAGGGGCCAGCATGTCCACCCGAAGTTCGGGGAACTCCGTCGCGAGGACCCGGCGCGCGACCTCGGAGATCAGGTCACCTCCGGAGCCCGTGGTCACCCGGCCCATGGAGAGTACCGCCTCCATGTCGTAGAAATCCACGAAATGGGCGATGGCGTAGCCGAAGGCGACACCCACGGCCTCATAGACCTTGGGCGCGCGGTCATCGCCCGCCTGCATGCGTTCCTGCAACATCTCCAGCTGCTCCGGAAGGCGCATGCCGGGAGGAGTGATGATGCCGGCGGAGGGCAGCAGCCGACCGACGGCCTGCTGGCTGAAATATTGCACCGCGCAGCCGCGGTCGCCGGACCATTCGTCGGCGGGGGCGTCGGCGCGGTAGTCGACGGGGACGAAGGCGAGCTCGCTCAGCCAGTTGGTCAGGTTGCCGGAGCGGTCGACATAGCCGGCAGCCACGCTGGTCCCCATGGCGACGCCGAGGACGGCGTTGCGGCCGAGGGACATGGAAGCGGCGAGGGCGGTGACGTCACCGTCGTTCAGCACCTCAAACGGCACTTTCCATTCCTCCGCCAGCCGGACGAACATTTCCTTCACGTCGCGTTCGAACACCGTGCGGTCGGTGACGCCCCGGAACAGTGAGGCGACACGCACCTTGTTGCCGATGTAGACCCCGGCCGAGGATCCGCCGATGGCGTCCACCTTCGGAAGGTGGGCCGCGGCCCTGCGCAGGGAGTCCCGGATGCCTGCGAGATGGTAGGCGGGATCGGACTGGAAGTAGGGATCCCATTTCACCTCCTCGGAATGCACGACCTTTCCGTCGATGACCGCCGCGCACTTGCGGTCTGAGCCGCCGAGGTCGAAGCCGATGCGGCAGCCGTCGAGATGGCGGCCGAGGGTGACGTGTGAGGTGGATTCCGGCGGAAGGGCGCCGCGGGGGACGGCCTCGAAGCGCAGTTCCGTCTCGAACAGGCGGACGTTGAAGTCGGCGTCGAAGGCCCGCGCGCCGTCGGCCGAGTAGCAGGCTGAGAGACGGCGGGCGAATTCAGGCGCGCGGGCTCCGGCGAGCAGCACTTTCGCGCCGCCCCTTGACCAGAGCAGGAATTTCACCGTGCGTTCGACATGGAGCCAGGTCTCCGCATCCAGCTTGCCTTCGGGCGGGACCAGGGTGACGAAACGGGAGGCAGTGCCGTCCGGCCGGGTGAGGCAAAGGGTGAGCTCGCCTACGCCCTTCACGGCGCGCGCCTGCCGCAGGTATTCCCTGGTCCAGAGCGAAGCCGGCACCAGCCCCGGGTCGGCGGCAGCCACGTGCTGGGGAAGGATTTTGAGCATCGCTCAGGAGGCGGACTGGGCGGCCGAAGCTGCGTCGAGATGGAACGTGCAGGCGGGGTGTTCCTGCAGCCATGTCGCCGGGCAGCCGGGGCCGGGCCTTTCACTGAGTGAGCGCCGGACGATGTCGGCCTTGCCGGCGCCGAAGGCCAGCAGTTCGATCCTTCGGGCGGCCAGGATGGTCGACACGCCCATCGTCAGGGCCGCCCTGGGCACGGCGGCGAGGTCGCCGAAGAAGACCGAATTGTCCTTGCGTGTCATTTCATCGAGCACGACCCGTCGCGTGCGGGATTCCCTCGGAGAAGGCGGCTCATTGAATCCGATGTGTCCCGTGCGGCCTAGTCCGAGGACCTGCAGGTCGATGCCGCCGGCGTCGGAGATGGCTCGTTCGAAGGCGCGGCACACGGCCTCGGAGTCATCGGAGGTGCCGTCGGGGACATGGGTCTGTTCCCGCGGCAGGTCGATCTGGCTGAACAGATTCTCGTCCATATATCTCCGATAGGACTGCGGATGGTCCGGCGCCAGGCCCTCGTATTCGTCCAGATTGAAGGTGAGCACGTTGGAGAAGCTGAGGCCCTCCTGCCGGTGCAGCCTGATCAGTTCCCGATAGAGGGGCAGGGGAGTCGAGCCCGTCGCCAGACCCAGCACGACCTTGCGTCCATCCGGCCTGCCACGACGGATCAGGTCGGCGATGATGCCGGCCACGGCGACGGCGGCCTTGGCCGGATCGGCGTGTACGCGCACCGAGGGCATCAGCCGAGGGCGGCCAGCATGCGCGCCAGTTCATCCCGCCTCGCCTTCGCTTCCTCGAGCTGACGTCGGGCGCCTTCGAGGATCTGGGGTGGGGCCTTGGAGACGAAGGATTCGTTCGAAAGCTTGGCTTCGCCGGCCGAAACGGCCTTCTCGGCCTTCTCAAGTTCCTTGCCGATGCGGACTTTTTCGGCGGCGACGTCGACATTGGCCCCCATCTCCAGCACCACCGTGCCCAAGGGCGTGAGCGATCCGGGCCGCCCCCCGAGGTCGGCGGCGAACTTGATTTCGGAGAGTCCGGCCAGGCGGCACAGCTTGTCCTGGGCGGATTCGACGATCGCGCGGGCCGCTTCGTCCTTGGTCTGAAGGGAGACGGACAAATCCTTGCGTGTCGCCTGTCCGGCCTGCGACTTGAGCGCCCGTACTGCCGCCACGAACTCCCGCAGGGCGACGACGGTGGCCACGCGCGTGGCCGCGGGCTTGATGCCGTGGTCCCGGAGCGCCTTGAGGAGATCGCCCCCCGTCCCCGTGTGGTGACGCTGGATGAAGTCGGCGGGGCCCCCGTAGCCTAGCAGATGCCAGAGCTCTTCGCTGATGAAGGGAGCGACGGGGTGGAGCATCAGGAGGAACTGGCGCAGCACCAGGTCCTGCACGGCGAGGCAGGAGTCGCGCAGGGCCGGGTCCGCCAGCCTCGATTTCGAGGCCTCGACGTACCAGTCGCAGAAATCGCCCCAGAAGTAGGCGTACAGCCCCTGGGCGTAGGCGGTGAACTCGTGTTCCGCCAGATTGCGGTTGGTGGCGTCGGTGAGTTCCGCGAGGCCGTGCAGGATGGCGAAGTCATCGTCATCGAGCTTGCCGGGGGCGATGCGGGAGATCACCGCGGCCAAGGAGGAGTTGTCCGACATCGGTCCGGACATCTGCCGGAACCTCGCCGCGTTCCAGAGCTTGTTGCAGAAGTTGCGTCCCTGGGCCACGCGGTCCTCGTCGAAGAGGATGTCCTGACCCTTGGGGGCGATGGAAAGCAGTCCGAACCTCAGTCCGTCGGCGCCGAACTTCGCGATGAGGTCGAGCGGCTCCGGCGAGTTGCCGAGCGACTTGGACATCTTGCGGCCCAGCTTGTCGCGGATGATGCCGTTGAAGTAGACGCGCCGGAAGGGAACCCGGGCGCGGATCTCGTCCTCGCTCAGAGTCTTCTTCTCGGGGCCGTGCAGCTCCAGGCCCGCGATGATCATGCGAGCCACCCAGAGGAAGATGATGTCCGGTCCGGTGGCGAGCGCGCCCGTCGGGTACCAGTGCTTCAGCTCCGGGGTGGTCTCGCCCGGCTTGCGCCAGCCGATCGTCGCCAGGCACCAGAGCCAGGAGGAGGCCCAGGTGTCGAGCACGTCGGCGTCCTGCTCCCAGCCGGACGGATCGGCCGGGGGCGTGAGGGCGACGTGCCGGTTGGCGGGGTCGTTGCGGTCGGCGCCCTTCCGATACCAGACCGGGATGCGGTGTCCCCACCAGAGCTGACGGCTGACGCACCAGTCCTGGATGTTGTCCAGCCAGTGCAGATAAGTCTTCGTCCAGCGTTCCGGATGGAAACGGATGATGCCCGAGGTGACGGCCCGCTTGGCTTCCTCGACCTTCGGATAGCGGATGAACCACTGTTCGCTAAGGCGCGGCTCGATGGGGACGTCGGCCCGTTCGGAGTAGCCCACAGTGTTCTCATAGGGCTCGGTCTTGACGAGCGCGCCCAGTTCCTCGAGCAGCTTGCCGGCGGCCTCGCGCGCCTTGAAACGCTCCATTCCGGCCAGCGGACCGGCGTCCGCCGACATGGTCCCGTCGGGATTCATCACGTCCAGCACCGGCAGGGAGTGTCGGCGTCCGATCTCAAAGTCCGTCCGGTCGTGGGCGGGCGTGACCTTGAGCACGCCCGTGCCGAACTCCTTGTCGACCGCGGCGTCACCGACCACCGGGATCTTGGCCTTCGGGAAGGGACGCCAGACGTGTTTTCCGATCAGATGGCGGTAGCGTTCGTCCTCCGGGTGGACCGCGACGGCCGTGTCACCGGGAATCGTCTCCGGCCGCGTGGTCGAGATCTCGAGGTAGGTCCCGGGCAGTTCGGCCACCTCGTAGCGCATCCGGAAGAGCTGGCCCTTGGAGGGCTTCATGACGACCTCTTCGTCGGAGAGGCCCGTCTGTGAGACGGGGCACCAGTTGACCATGCGCTTGCCACGGTAGACGTAGCCTCGTTCGTAGAGCGTCACGAACGCCTGGAGGACGGCCTGGGAATAGCCGGCGTCCAGCGTGTGCACCGTCCGGTCCCAGTCACAAGAGGCCCCGAGCTTGCGCAGCTGCGAAAGGATGATGCCGCCGTGCTTGTCGCGCCATTCTGAAGCGGCCTCGAGGAACTTCTCCCGTCCGAGGTCATGCCGGGTCTTGCCCTGCTTCTGCTTGAGCTCGCGTTCCACCCTGGACTGCGTGGCGATGCCCGCGTGGTCGGTCCCGGGCAGCCAAAGGGCGGATTTGCCCTCCTGCCTGGCACGACGGACCATGATGTCCTGCAGCGTGTTGTTGAGCAGGTGTCCCATGTGCAGCACGCCTGTCACGTTGGGCGGAGGGATCATCACCGCGAAGGGTTCCCGGGTCGGATCGACCTTTCCCTTGAAGCAGCCCGACGAGACCCAGAGGTCGTACCAGCGCTGCTCGACTCCCTGGGGGTCGTAGGACTTGGGTATTTCGGCCATCGGAAGTGAGACGACTAGGGACTAAGAAGGAGATTGAAAAGCGTGGAGTGACACGGCATCAATGAAGGCAAGCCAGGCCCCATGCAGCGGGCCGACGACGAACCCCGCCAGGTCCGGAAGGAAGCAACGGCAGTCGACCGGAACGTGTGCCGTGGTAAGCCTGGCCCTTTTTTCTGACCGCTATCCAGCGTATAGCCGTCGGGGTGAAACAGAGAGGGCGCCCCGCGCGGGACGCCCTCATGACGCATGTCGCCGCGATCAGAGCGAGTGGATGCTCGACTTGCTGACGGCCATCGCGGCTTCCTTGAAAGATTCGCTGATCGTCGGGTGGGCGAAGCAGGTGCGGGCGACATCTTCGGCGCTGCCGCCGTATTCCATGTGCGCGCACGCCGCGGCGATCATCTCGGAAGTGCCGCGGCCGACCATCTGGACGCCGAGCACCTTGTCGGTCTTGGCGTCGGCGATGACCTTGATGAGGCCCGTGGTGGCGTCGGAGGCGATGGCGCGCCCGTTGCCCTGGAGCTGGAACTTGCCGACCTTCACCTCGAGCCCCTTGGCCTTGGCCTCGGTCTCGGACATGCCGACGCAGGCGACCTCGGGATCGGTGTACACCACGCCGGGGATGACCGCGTAATTGACGTGTCCGTGCTTGCCGGCGATGTTCTCGGCGCAGGCCACGCCTTCCTCCTCGGCCTTGTGGGCGAGCATGGGTCCCGCCACGACGTCACCGATGGCGTAGACGCCCGGCAGGTTGGTCTTGAAATGTCCGTCGATGACGATGCGGCCGCGCTCATCGAGCTTGAGGCCGGCCTCGACCGCGCCCAGTCCGGTGGTGTTGGCCTTGCGTCCCACGGCGACGAGAATGCGGTTCGCGGGGAACTCGAGGACCTTGCCGTCGCGGTCGGCGGTGAGGGCGACGCCGGCGGCGCTCTTCTTCACTCCGGTCACCTTGGCCCCGAGTTCGAACTTGATGCCCTGCTTCTCAAAGGCGCCCTGGGCGGCCTTGGCGACGTCGGGGTCATAGGCGGGACCGCAGATGCTCGTGAGCATCTCGACGACCGTCACCTGCGAGCCCAGCCGGGCCCAGACGCTTCCGAGCTCGAGGCCGATGGCGCCGGCGCCCACCACCACCATGCGCTCGGGCACGGAGGGCAGGGCGATGCCCTGGTCGGAAGAGATCACGGTCTCGCCGTCGAACTTCATGAAGGGCAGCTCGATGGGCGAGGATCCGGTGGCGATCAGGATGTTCTTCGTGTCCAGCGTGCGGTCGCCGGAGGCGCCGCGCACGAGCACCTGGCCCGGCTTGCCGAGCCTGCCCAGGCCACGGACGATCTCGACGCCGCGCTTGGTGGTGAGGAATTCGACCCCCTTGTTGAGCTGGGCGACGACCTTGTCCTTGTTGGCCATCATCGCGGCGACGTCGAAGGTGAGCTTCTCCGCGCCCTGCAGTCCGTGCTTCTTGCCCTCGCGCGCGAGATGCCAGACTTCGGTCGAGTGCAGCAGGGCCTTCGAGGGGATGCAGCCGACGTTCAGGCAGGTGCCCCCGAGGGTGGGGTCCTTTTCGACGAGGGCCACTTTCAGCCCGAGCTGGGCGGCCTTGATGGCGGCCACGTAGCCTCCGGGGCCGGAGCCGATTACGACGAGGTCAAATTGGGACATGGGTAGGGTGTGAGGGTTCAGATTCCGAAGAGGAGGGGCTGCGGGTCCTCGATGGCCTGGCGGACCTTGACGAGGAAGGTCACCGCTTCCTTGCCGTCGATGATCCGATGGTCATACGAGAGCGCCAGGTACATGATCGGACGGATGACGATCTGGCCGTTCTCGACCACGGGACGCTCCACGATGTTGTGCAGGCCCATGATGGCGGCCTGCGGGTGGTTGAGGATGGGGGTGGAGAGCATCGAGCCGTAGATGCCGCCGTTGGAGATGGTGAAGACGCCTCCCTGGAGCTCAGGGAGCTGGATCTTGCCGTCGCGGGCCCGCTTGCCGAAGTCGCCGATGGCCTTCTCGATGCCGGCGAAGGTGAGCTGGTCGCAGTCCCGGACGACGGGGACCATCAGTCCCTTGTCGGTCCCGACGGCCACGCCGATGTCGAAGAAGTTGTTCTCGACGATCTCGTCGCCGTCGAGCTGGGCGTTGACCTGGGGGACTTCCTTCAGCGCCCTGACCGCCGCCTTCACGAAGAAGGACATGAAGCCCAGCTTGACGCCGTGCTTCTTCAGGAAGTCCTCGCCGTGACGTTTGCGCAGCTCCATCACCGGCGCCATGTTCACCTCGTTGAAGGTGGTGAGCATCGCCGCCTCGGACTTCGCCTGGACGAGCCGTTCGGCGATCTTTTTGCGCAGAGGGGACATCTTGCGACGCGTGGTCCTGCCGTCGCGGGAAGGGATGGAGACGGGCGCGGGCGCGGCGGCCGGAGCGGAGGCCGTGGACGAGACGGGCGCGGCGGCGGTGGCGGGAGCGGAGGACTTAGCGCCGCCCGCGAGCGCCGCGAGCATGTCGCCCTTGGTGACACGGCCAGCCTTGCCGCTTCCGGAGACGGACGCCGGGTCGAGGCCGGTTTCCGCCGAAAGCCGGCGGACCGCGGGCGACACTTCGGCGGCGGCGCCTGACTTCGGCGACACGGGAGACGGTGCCGGCTTGGCGGCGGCAGGGGCGGCCTGAGGCGCGGCAGGAGCCGCAGCCGGGGCGTTGCCGGCGGCTCCGGCCTCAATGGCGGCCACGACCTGTCCGACGAGCACCTCCGTGCCGGCCGGGACCTTGATTGAGATCCGGCCGTCGACTTCCGCGGTGGCCTCTGAAGTCACCTTGTCGGTCTCGAAGGAGAAAAGCGGCTGACCCTTGCGGACGGCATCGCCGTCCTTCACGAGCCAGGTCGCCAAAAGACCCCCCGTGATGGATTCGCCAGAAGGAGGTATTTTGACGTCGACAGCCATGAAGGTGAGCAGCGCAGATTTACCCTCGATGGGTCAGATTTCAATGGGAAATGGGCGATTTTTGAGGCCCAACCCCCTGTTCTGATGCCTTCGGAGGGGCTTAGGGGGCGAAAGCCTGCCTCAGGACGTCCGCCTGTTCGATCTTGTGAACGGACAGGGATCCCACCGCAGGGGAGGCCGCGGCGTCGCGGCCGGCGTACTTGGGGCGAATGCCGACGGCTTGTTCAATCTGTTCGGCGACGAAGGTCCAACCGCCCATGTTCCGGGGTTCGTCCTGGACCCAGACCACCTGCGAGGGTGAACCACATTCCTTGTGGGCTGCGACCAGCGCCCCCGTGTCGAACGGGTAGAACTGTTCGACGCGCGCGATGGCGGTGGACGTGTCGCCCAGCCGGGCCCTCTCGGCCTCAAGTTCGAAGTAGACCTTGCCAGAGCAGAGCAGAAGCCTGCGGGCCGACTTGATTCCTCCCTGGTCTGGGATCACGGCCTTGAACGTTCCCTTGGTGAAATCCTCGAGCGAGCTGACGCACGATTTGTGGCGAAGCAGGCTCTTGGGCGTCATCACGACGAGCGGCTTGCGGTGTTCGGATTTGACCTGCCGACGGAGGGCGTGGAACAGCTGGGCGGGCGTCGAGGGCTGGGCCACCTGGATGTTGTTCTCCGCGCAAAGCTGCAGGAATCGCTCCAGTCGCGCCGAAGAATGCTCCGGACCCTGTCCTTCGTAACCATGGGGCAGCAGCATCACGAGGCCGCTCGTCTGCGCCCACTTCGACTCCGCCGAAGCGATGAACTGGTCGATCATGATCTGGGCTCCGTTCGAGAAGTCGCCGAACTGCGCCTCCCAGATGACGAGCGCGTCCGGGGATTCCAGGGAGTAGCCGTAGTCGAATCCGAGCACGGCGTATTCCGAAAGGGAAGAGTTCACGAACTCCACGCCGGCGCCGCCGGCGGCGGACAGGGGGACGTGTTCGGCGTCATTGGAGGGGTCGTGCAGCACCCCGTGACGGTGCGAGAAGGTGCCGCGCTCGCAGTCCTGCCCGGAGATGCGGACCGGGTGGCCTTCCGCCAGCAACGTCCCGAAGGCGAGACCCTCGCCCAGGCTCCAGTCATAATTGGATCCGGAGCGATAGGCGTCAGCGCGGATGTCCAGCATGCGCTTGATCTTGGGATTGGGCGTGAAGTCCGGAGGCATCTCCCAGAGGCAGGGCGCCACGCGTTCGATGAGCTCGACCGGCACGGCGGTCTCGGCCGTGTGGGAGTAAGGCGAGGCGAACGGACGCAGTCCCGGGGACTCTCCCTTCCGGGCCTCGATGTCGGCGGACAGGGAGGCGCGGGCGCGGTCAAGCGCGGCGTTCAGGAGCACGTCGATCTCCGTCCGGAGCGCGAGCAGTTCGCCGTCGGGGGCAGCCTTCGTCTCCATGAGTCGCTTGGCGTAGACCTCGCAGGGGGAGGGGAAGGAGGCGATGGTCCGGTAGAGGATGGGCTGGGTGAAGAGCGGCTCGTCGGTCTCGTTGTGGCCGTAGCGACGGTAGCAGACGATGTCTACGACCGCGTCGGCCGCGAACTTCTGGCGGTATTCGAAGGCGATCTCCGCCGCCAGCGCGACCGCGTCCGGGTCGTCCCCGTTCACGTGGAACACGGGCGCCTCGACGAACTTGGCGATTTCCGTGCAGTGATGTCCGGTCCGGGCCTCGTCGGGCGCCGTCGTGAAGCCGATCTGATTGTTACTGACGAAATGCACCGTGCCGCCGACCGCGTAGCCCTTGAGGGCGGCGAGATTGAGCGTCTCCATGACGACTCCCTGTCCGGCGAAGGCGGCGTCGCCGTGGAGCAGCACCGGGAGGATGGACGAGCGCGGCGTCTCCTGGATGTCCGCCCGGGCCCGCGCCCGGCCGAGGACGACCGGATTGACGGCTTCGAGGTGGCTGGGGTTGTAGGCCAGCGTGACGGCGACTTTGGCTCCGCCGACCGTCCTCTCGCCCTCGTAGCCGAGGTGATACTTCACGTCGCCGTCGCCCGAGGAGGTGTCGGGAATGTGCTTCTCATCGAAGGCCTTGAAGAGCGCCTCCGCCTTCTTGCCGCAGAAATTGACGAGCACGTTGAGACGGCCGCGGTGCGCCATGCCGAGGATGATGTCGCTGACCTTCGCGGCGGGCGCCCGGTCGACCAAGGTCTCCAGGGCCACCATGAGGGACTCTCCGCCCTCGATCGAGAAGCGCTTGGCGCCGACGTAGGTGCGGTGCAAGAACCGTTCGAACTGCTCGGCCTGCACCATCGTGCGGAGGAAGCGCCGGCGCCTTTCGGAGTCGTGGGACGGCTTGAGCCCGGAGGACTCCACGCGGTCCTGCAGCCAGCGCCGACGCGCGCCGTCCTGGATGTGCGCATACTCGACCGTGAGCGTGCCGCAATAGGTGGCGCGGAGACGGTTCAGGATTTCGGAAAGAGGGAGCGTCTGGCCTCCGAGGAAGTCGCCGGTGTGGAACGTGCGGTCAGGCGCGATTCCATCGAGGCCGAGGGCGCGATCCGTCAGCTCATGGCAGGGGGTCGGTTCACCGAGGGGACTGAGCTTGGCCTGCCTGTGGCCGAGCATCCGATAGGACTGGATGGCGGCCAGCACCTTGAACTGGGCGCCGAGGTCGCCGGTGACGGGAGCGCCGGCGGCGGCACCCTTGGCAGGCTTGGGCGGAAGACTCAGCCCGAGTTCGAACCCTTCGAAAAACGCCCTCCATTCGGCGTCGACTGAAGAAGGGTCTTTCGACCACTGCTCATGGTAGGAGGCGACAAGGTCAGCGTTCCAACGACTTCCGACACTGAGATGCTTCATAAATTAATGAGCGTTAAATGCCCTATCGTTTTAACCTGCCGACGGTTCCCTACAAGTCCAGACGGGTGTGGAAAAATCCACAAGATTGGGGATTGAGTCCAAGTTTCCCGTCAGGTTTGCTGAATGACGCGTCGATGTCCACCCCACGACCGGCCAATCGTTCCTATTCCACGGAAGCGCTGGAGCGTTGGTTTGCGTCCCTTCCGGAGGACTGGGAGTCGTGTTTCGATGCGGCTGACCTCGAGGAAGGCCGGAGGATCTACACCGAGGGGCTGGTCCGGACGCTCGAACTTCGTCCGGATGCGGCCGAGGCGGTCGCCCGGACGGAGGCCCAGACGGTGCGTGCCGTCATCGAACTGACCGACAGCCAGCTGGAATGGCGCACTTCGCTGCCCGAGGAGGAGAACGGCGCCCCCTATGCGATCGCGGCGATGTACGAGGTGGAGGAGCTGCTGGCCGATGAGATTCCGGCCATTGACGATTCGGCCCCGGCCCAGCCCCAGCAGGCGGCGCCCGAGCCCGAGCGCAAGGAGAACGGAGGCAAAGCTTCGCTCAAGCTCCAGGTGAGTTTCGTGCTGTCCTCCGAAGGCCTGACGGCCGCGGCCGCCTGGACGGGCAAGGGAGGGCAGAGTCTCAACTGCTTCGGTCCTGGCGCCATCCCGGGCGATGAACTTTCGGATGAGCAGCGGCAGACCCTGTTCCGCTTCAGCACCGTCGCCCACCGCGCCGGCTTCGTCTACGCCAAGTCCTCGGGGCACTGGGCCATCGACAACATCGGCCGCATCGAGAGGTTCGTCCGCGAGGAGCTGAACGAGTGGCGCAAGCGCTTCAAGCTGTTGGGCGAGGAGGAGCTCAACATCTTCCGCAACGAGCAGCTCCAGGTCGCGGTGGACGCCGAAGCTGAGTCCACTTCAGACGGGCGGTCGTTCCGGCTGAACTGGCGGCTCAAGGCCGGCGGTCACAGGCTGCTGGCCGACGAGCAGAAGCTGCTCCTGAAGGCGGGCGGCAGGCCCGTGATCCTGCCCGGCAAGGGCGTCGTGGCTTACAACGCCGCGGTCGCCGACTTCTCCGAGGACTGGAGGGCCAAGGACGGCGAGGTGCCCCGCTACCTGCTGCTTTCCTTGTTCGACCACGCCGCCGTCGGCGCCCTGCGTCTGAACTCAGACCTGAAGGAGTGGAAGGACCGGCTGCTCCAGGAGCCCGAACCCTCCGACCGTCTTCCGGCCCACCTCCGGCCTTATCAGGCCAAGGGCGTCGCCTGGCTGGGCCGCCTTTGCGACCTGGGCGCGCATCCGCTGCTCGCCGACGAAATGGGACTCGGAAAGACAATCCAAGTCCTCGCCCTCATCGCCTCACGTCCCGCGGGCGAACGTACGATCATCGTCTGTCCCGCCAGCGTGATCCCGGTCTGGCTGGGCGAAATCAGACGGTTCCACCCGGAACTCAGCGCGGCGGTGCTCACGGCCGATGACGACTTCAACAGCAGGCCGGACGCCCGCATCTGGGTGTCCAGCTACACCCAGCTCCGTCGGCATGCGGAGCTTCTGCCCAAGGCCCGGTTCGGCTACGCCGTGCTCGACGAGGCCCAGGCGATCAAGAACCCCGAATCGAAGACCACGCAGACCTGCCTGCTGATCCAGGCCGACCATCGCATCGCCATCACGGGAACGCCTCTGGAGAACAGGCCGACCGACCTTTGGGCGATCTTCCGCTTCCTCATGCCGGGACTTCTGGGCAAGCGCGCCAACTTCGAGCGGATGATGCAGCGCGATCCTTCGGCCGGTCTGGGCAAGGTGCGGCGGCAGGTAAGCCCCTTCATCCTGCGACGACTCAAGCGCCACGTGGCGGCCGACATCCCGCCCAAGATGGAAGTGGTGCTCCCTTGCCCGCTCACGCACGAGCAGCGCACGCTTTACCAGCATCTCACGCAGGGCAGCGGACTGACGGGCGAACTGGCGGGCCTGCTCTCGAAGGACGCCACCTCCGTGCTGACGCTGCTCATGCGACTCCGCCAGGTGTGCTGCGACCCCGGCCTGCTGCCGGAGAACTCAGGCTGTCCGTCGGCCCATTCGGGCAAAGTCACCATGCTCATGTCGAAACTGGCCGAGGTCGCCGCCAACGGGTCCAAGGCCGTGGTCTTCTCCCAGTTCGTCTCCCTCATCGAACGAGTGAAGTCGGCCTTGGCGCGCGAACTGCCCCAGATGCCGGTCTTTGAGCTCACGGGCGAGACGAAGGACCGTTCGACCCCCGTCGAGCAGTTCAAGGAGACCCGCGGCCCGGCGCTTTTCCTCGCCTCCCTGAAGGCCGGCGGCACCGGCATCACCCTCAACACCGCCGAATACGTCTTCCTCCTCGACCCCTGGTGGAATCCCGCCGTCGAAGCCCAGGCGGTCGACCGGGTGCATCGCATCGGCCAGAAGAACCCCGTTCTCATCTACCGCATGATCTCTCCGGGCACGGTCGAGGAGCGCATCGAGGAGCTCAAGCAGGAGAAGCGAGAGCTGTTCTCCTCCGTGGTCGGCGACATCCCCGACATGACGGACTGGACCCGTCACTTCTCCTCGATCGAGGCGCTCATCCGCCTCAGCGACTCCCCCGCGACCGCCGAGACCGCGCCCGAACGGGACGCGGAGGGCTGAGTCACTTGGCGGTCAGGTCGTATTCGGAGGCTCCGGTCACGGTCACCTCGGCGAATTGGCCGACGGCGAGCGACCGGGGCACGCGGACGGTGCCGTCGATCTCCATGGCGTCCCCTTCGCTGCGGGCGACGCCGGCGCTTTCAACCAGCACCTTGAGCTTCCTGCCGATCATGGCCTTGCCGCGTTCCTTGGAAAGACGCTGCAGGAGAGTCATGGCGCGGGCATGGCGGTCGGCCTTCACTTCATCGGACAGGTGACCTTCCAGACGGTCGGCCTTCGTGCCTTCCTCCTTCGAATATTTGAAGATGCCGACGCGGTCGAACCTGGCCTCCTCCAGGAAGGCGAGCAGTTCGTTGAAGTCCTCCTCGGTCTCGCCGGGGAAGCCGACGATGAAGGTGGTGCGGATGGCGATGCCGGGCATGCCGGCGCGCATCCGGCGCACCAGGTCGCGGATGTAGGCGCCGTCGGTCTCGCGCTGCATGGCCGAGAGCATCCGGTCGGAGATGTGCTGGAGCGGGATGTCGACGTAGCGCGCGACATGGCGGGACGAGGCGATCGTCGCGATGAGCTCGTCGCTCCAGTGGGCGGGGTGCGTGTAAAGGAGCCTGATCCAGAAATCCCCCTCGATCAGGTCGAGTTCCCGCAGCAGCGAGGCCAGCGACTCCCCCTTCGAGGAGTCGACCTTGCTCCGGGGGCCCGGCCTTGCGTCCGTCCAGCGGTCCATGCCGAAGAACGTGGTGTCCTGGGAGATGAGATTGATCTCCTTGACCCCGTCCGCGACCAGCTGGCGCGCCTCCTTGACGACGGAGTCGACGGTACGGCTGCGGTGACGTCCACGGATGCGGGGGATGATGCAGAAGGAGCAGGGGTGGTTGCAGCCTTCGGCGATCTTGACGTACGCCGCGTGACGCGGAGTCAGGCGCACGCGCGGGGTGTCGAAGTCAGGGATGTAGGTCGTCGTCTTGGAGAGGAATTCCGTCCGTCCGGCCTCTCCTCCGATGACCTTGCGGATGACGGGCACGATGTTCGCCACCTGGTCCAGCCCGATGAAGGCGTCGACCTTGGGCAGTTCCACGCGGCCCTTGGCGCCTTCGACCACGGGGAGCGCGCCCTGGTAGCGCTGGGACATGCAGCCCGCCACGATGAGCTTCTGTCCCTTGCGTCGGGCGGTGGCCTTGCCGTCGCTCATCTCGTAGATGGCCTCGAGCGCCTCGTGCTTGGAGGCGTCGATGAAGGAGCAGGTGTTGACGATGACGACGTCCGCTTCGGCGGCGTCGGGGGTCATGGACATCCCTGCGCCCGCGAGATGCCCGATCATGATCTCAGAATCGATGAGGTTCTTGGCGCAGCCGAGGGAGACGAGTCCGACTTTGACGGGCATGGGGGGAATGGAGCAGGGTTTCCGCGGAAGGCAATCCACGTCAGAGCCCCAGCCAGGCTTCCGCCGGAACCTCCTGAGGCCGGCTGGTGGGGCTGAGTCCGTAGGCTCCGAGGCCCGCGAGCCATGCGGCCACGTCGGGGGCGTCGGGAAAAAGGGTCCGGACTGATGAACCGAGCTGCTTTCGTCGGAGGGTGAAAAGCCCCCGGGCCACCTCGCGTGCGCGCGGGCTGAGTCTGCGGGCGTCGGGTCGACGCCGGAGCAGCAGCAGGCAGGAATCCACTTTGGGAGGAGGATTGAAGGATTGGGAGGGCACGGGATGGATTCTGACCTTCTCGAAGGCCAGCGCGACCTGGGCGGTGGCCGCGGACCAATGGGCGCCGCCCACCGGCGCGGTGAGCCGTTCAGCGGCCTCGCGCTGCAGCATCAGGACCATGAGCGAGGGGTGCGGACCTCGGCAGAGCGCGTCCATCCACGGAGTGGAGATGGCGTAAGGAAGATTGGCGATGACCTTGAAGCTCCCGTCCTTCGCCGTTTCCAGCCCGGCCAGGGGATGCTCCACCGCGTCACCTTCGGTGACGACCAGGGCCTGACCGAGGTGCGGGGCGAGGAAGCTTCTCAGATGAGCGGCCATCGCGGGATCGGCCTCGATGGCATGCACGCGCGCTCCGGCGCCCAGCAAAGTCCTGGTCAGCGTGCCCAGCCCCGGCCCGATTTCCACGACCTGGTCTCCGGCTACGACCTCTCCCATTTCCAATGACTTTCTGACGATGTTTCCGTCGACCAGGAAATTCTGTCCCAAGGCATGCCTCGGGCGGTGGCCGAGCCGGAGCAGAAGCTCCTTGGTCTCGGCGGCAGAGAGCGGACCCTCCTTCATCGGCCTCGGAACGAACGCAGCAGGCCGGCGGGGTCCGGGGCGCGCATGAGCGATTCGCCCACCAGCAGCGCGTCCGCTCCGGCGGCCCGCATCCTCGCTGCGTCCTCGGCGGTGCGGATGCCGCTTTCGGCGACCTTGAGCACCGAGGCGGGCATCCTGGGGATCACGCGTTCCGCGAACGTGAGGTCGATCTCGAACGTGGAGAGATTGCGGTTGTTGACGCCGACCATGTCAGGGCCGTGCGTCAGCGCCCTTTCGAGCTCCTGTTCGTCATGGACCTCGAAAAGCACGTCCAGTCCGGCCAGTCTCGCGGCCTCATGGATCGGGCGGATCTCTTCGTCCGTCAGACCTCTCACGATGATGAGCACGCAGCGGGCTCCCGCCTGGGCGGCCTCCAGCACCTGCCAGGGGTGCACCATGAAGTCCTTGCGGATGCAGGGCAGGGGGCGGGGTCGTCGGGCCTGGTCGCGGACGACTGCCTCGAGGTCCTGAAGTGAACCCTTGAAGTAGGTGGATTCGGTCAGAACCGAGAGGCATTCGGCCCCCGCCTCCGCATAGAGTCTGGCTTGGGCGACCGCATCGACCTCCTCACGGATCGTGCCGACGCTCGGGGACGCGCGTTTCACTTCCGCGATGACGGTGAGCCGGCCCGGTACGGCCAGCGAAGCCCGGAAGCCGGGGGAGGAGGGGCGTGGCAGGGCCGACAGTTCCGCTTCCGTGACCGTCCTGACGTGCGGAGCTATCTCGCGCCGCTTGGCGTCCATGATCTCAGTCAGCCTGTCCACGCCCTACCGAAAGCCCGGGCGGCGGCTCTGGCAATCGTTTTGACTCCCGTGCCCGCCCGCTTCTCCATCGGGGCATGACCGGCATCGAGGCGCTCCTGAAGACAACCGCGCGGCTCCGGGCTCCTGACGGCTGCCCCTGGGACAGGGAGCAGAACCACCGCAGCATCTGCGACTGCCTGGTCGAGGAGGTGTGCGAGCTGCTGCAGGCAATCGACCGCGAGGACGACGCCAATCTGCGGGAAGAGCTCGGAGACCTGTTGTTCCACGTCGTGCTGCACGCGCAGATGGCGGCCGAGGCCGGAAAATTCGATTTTGACGCCGTCGCCCGGGAGGTGAACGACAAGATGGTCAGACGGCATCCTCACGTGTTCGGCGAAGGCGCCCGGCTCCAGGATTCAGAGGCCGTCATCAAGCAGTGGGAGCAGATCAAGCTGAAGGAGAAGGGGGCGACCCCCGCGGGCGCGTTCAAGGATCTTCCTCCTGCGCTCAATTCCGTGCTTCGGGCGAGGGAGGTCTGGAAGCAGGTTCGGAAGAAAGGCCTCAATCCGCACGACACCGTCGACGTTTCCGCGGTGGAATCCTCCGCGCGCGGCTTGGACGAAGCTTCGGCCGGCAAGGCGCTCTTTGCCCTGGTGGCCGCCTGCCGTGAAGCCGGGATCGATCCCGACTCGGCGCTGCGCAGGCATACGGACGCGGTCATGAAGGCCAGCGAAGCGCGAAGCTGAGCCATGAGGGGCGCGGCACAGCCCATTACGGTTCATGTCGGCGGACGCGAAGTCCATGTCTGGCCCAAGGTGTCCGAGCGTTCCCTGCGCATGCGCCTGAGCGTCAAGCCGGGACCCAAGGTCGTCCTTTCCTATCCGCCCCACGCCAGTCACGCGGCAGCGACGACCTTCCTGCGCGACAATCTCGGGTGGTTGGAGAAGGCGCTTGGCCGAACACGAGCCGTCCAGCCCTCCTTGCTTCGACATCTGGAGAAGTTCCCCTGGATAACGCACGATGCGACCCTGCTGTCAGTGCGTCTCGTCAGCGGCGGCCGCGCCACTTTCCGGATAGATCGTACGGAGGACAGCGTAACCTTCGGCCTGCCTGCCACCGACCGGGAGGAGGCCGCCGCAAGGGCCGTCCGGCGGGCGGCCGAGGACGGCTTGGAGTCCGCGGCGTCCAGGCTGGGGCGACTTACGGGCGTGTCCTTCGCCTCGGTGACGGTCCGTGACCAGACCACGCGCTGGGGGTCCTGTTCCGCGTCCGGCTCGCTCTCACTCAACTGGAGACTGGTGCTCCTCCCGCCGAAACTGCACGACCATGTCATCCTGCACGAACTCGCCCATCGTCGCCACATGGACCACTCGGACAGGTTCTGGGGGCAGCTGGCCGCCTGGGACCCTGATTGGCGGAAGCATGACCGCGAACTCACGAAACGTTGGTCCGTCATCATGGACCTCGGACGCCCATGATGAGGCACGCGGCGCAGTCGCCCGATGAGGTGTTCGACGTCGTCGACGAGCACGACCGGGTCATCGCGTCCGCGGAGCGCGGAGAAATCCACCGCCTGGGCCTCCGTCACAGGGCCGTGCACATATTCTGGATGCGCCGTGACGGCCAGTTCTGCCTTCAGCGCCGATCATACGCGAAGGATTCCTCTCCGGGTCTGCTGAGCTCTTCCTGCGCCGGACATGTGGACTCAGGGGAGAACTATTTGAGCGCCGCCACCAGGGAGTTCGGTGAGGAACTTGGCCTCCAGGTTCCGGCCTCCTCCTTCCGGGAAGTTGATTATGCGCCCTGTCATCCTGATCTGGGCAATGAGTTCGTGAGGACCTACGTCCTGGCAGGGGACTGGAAGGCCGACCCTTCGGCGAGCGAAGTCGACTCCCTTGCATGGCGCACGCTGGATGAGATCATCAGCTGGACCGCGCAGGAGCCCTCCGCCTTCGCCACCCCCTTGCACCACCTGCTCGCACGCCCGTCAGTCCTCAACGCCCTCAGGTCACTGGGGGGTTGTCAGGGGGGCCGGGAGGGCAGAGCATCAGGTTCGCCATGAAGTCCGACCCCGCCCAGGACTCGCCCGTTCAGGTGCCTTGGTTCCATTGGATCTGGGTGGCTCCCGTGGCCCTGCTCCTGCGCCTCTGGCTTGCCACTCTCCGCTTCAGAGCCAACCCCGGGCGTTTTGATGATGCCGCAGGCCCCAGGGTCGTGGTCCTCTGGCACGAGAACCTTTTCGTGACCGTGCTGGTGGCGCAACGATGCCTCGCTCGCAAAGTCACCGCGCTGATCAGCTCCAGCAAGGACGGCGCGTGGCTCGTGGCCTTCTACCGTCTGATGGGCGTGGCGGCGGTGAGAGGCTCGTCCAACCGGGGAGGGGTCGGAGCTCTCATGGCGCTCACCAGGGCCGTGAGGGCGGGCGCCCATGCCGGAGTGACCCCCGACGGACCCAAGGGTCCGCGTCGTGTGGTCAAGCCCGGGGTCGCCACCTTGGCACGGCTCACGGCCGCGCCGTTCCTCATCCTGGGCATCAGGCATGAGCGGGCGTGGAGCCTGTCCAGCTGGGATCGTTTCCGTCTGCCCGTCCCCTTCAGCAAGGTGGAGGTCGACCTGGTCGAGCTTGCTCCGCCGGGCGTGGATGAGACCGACGAGCAGACGGCGGCCAGGGTCGAGAGGAAGCTCGCCGAACTCAGCCGCGACTGACCTGACCTAGCAACTTCTCGGCGTATTTGGCGAGCAGGTCGGATTCCAAATTGACACGCTCTCCGGCGGAACGCCCCGCGAGGTTCGTGCAGGAGAGGGTGTGCGGGATGATCCAGATCACGAATCCGTCGGCCGAGACCTCAGCCACCGTGAGCGACATCCCGTCCACGGCGACGCAGCCTTTCTTGACGACATGGCGCATCACGTGCGGCGGCGCCTTGATCTCCAATCTCCAGTCGGCGCCCGCCTGACGGAAGGTGTCCACGGTGCCGCAGGCGTCGACATGTCCCGTCACGAAATGTCCGCCCATCCGGTCGGTCGGCCGCAGGCTGGGTTCGAGATTCACGCGCTGTCCGGGCCGGAGGTCTCCGAGATTGGTGAGTCTCAGCGTCTCTTCGAGCAGGTCGAACGATCCCGTGCCGTCCGCGATCTCAGTGACGGTCAGGCAGCAGCCGTTCACCGCCACGCTGTCGCCGATGGCCGAGGAAGCGACCAGACCGGACCGGACCGTCAGTCGGGCGCCGCCTGCTGACCGGGGAGAAAGGCCGACCACTTCGCCGGCTTCCTGAACCAATCCGGTGAACATCGGATGGAAGTTGAAAGGGGCCGTCACCGGCCCCGTGTATCAGTTCTGTTTGCCGTCCTGTGAGCCCTTGGCCTTCTGCTCGGCCTCAAGCTGCGCCCTGATCTTGGCGCGCTCCTCCTGTTCGATCTGCTTCAGGCGGGCCTGACGACGCTCATCCTCTTCAACCGCGCTGCGAACCTCGTGCTCGACCTCCTCGGAGGCCTTCTTGAATTCGCGCTTGGCCTTGCCCAGGCCGCGGGCGAGCTCGGGGATCTTTGAACCGCCGAAGAGAAGCAGAGCGACGGCGAGAATGGCCCAGAAAACAGGGCCGTCGAGCATGGCGAGGGAGGTGTTCATGGTCGGATTGCGTTTGCTGGGATGGCTGATTGGTCACTATTAACGGAAGCCCCCTCATGTCAACCCATGTCTCCCATCGCGAAGTATGGTATTCGGGCCGCGTTCAGGGGGTCGGATTCAGGGCCGGAGTGCTCGCCGTGTCCAGGGGCTACGAGGTCACCGGCTACGTCCAGAACCTGACGGACGGACGGGTGTATCTGCACGTCGAAGGGGCGGAAAGCGAGCTGGAGGAATTCCTGATCGGAGTCGCGGAGAAGATGGACGGTCACATCAAGGGCGAGGAAGTGCGGTCTTTCTCGGGCGTGAGGACGTGCCGGGACTTCTCGATACGTCGATGAACTCCGCCGTCTCCATCCGTCATCTCACCAAGGACTTCTCCGTGGGCATCCGGGGGGTCAAGCTGCGCGCGGTCGACGACGTCAGCCTGGAAATCCCCCGCGGCGAGGTGTTCGGACTGCTCGGTCCCAACGGGTGCGGGAAGAGCACCACGCTCAAGATCGCCCTGGGCCTCGTCCGGGCGACTTCGGGAAGCACCTCGATACTCGGTGACGACGCGGCCTCCGCCCAGGCCAGACGACGCACGGGCTTCCTGCCGGAGGCGCCCTATTTCCACCGCTTTCTCACCGGACGCGAGCTGGTGACCTACTGCGCCCGACTGAGCGGCGTCAAGGAGTCCGACCTGGAAGCCGCCGTGGCCCGGGCCCTGGACCTCGCGGCCATGTCCGCGGCCGCCGACCGCGCGGTCGGCACTTATTCGAAGGGGATGCTCCAGAGGATCGGCCTGGCCCAGGCGGTCGTGCACGATCCGGAGCTGATCATTCTCGACGAGCCCACGGCGGGAGTGGATCCGGTGGGGTCGGCCGCGATCGGAGAGATGATCAAGACCATGCGCGGCCAGGGACGCACGATCGTGCTCTGCTCCCATCTGCTCGGCCAGGTCGAGCAAGTCTGCGACCGGATCGCCATCATGGACCGTGGCAAGGTGGTGCTGCAGGGCGCGGTGGACGAGGTGCTTTCCCGTCGTGACCGACATCTGCTGGAGGTCAGCGGACTCACCCCTGAGGCGGAGGCCGCCGCCCGACGGGCCCTGGAATCCGCCGGCGCCGTCATCAACTCCGTGAGCCGTCCTCGGAAATCACTCGAGGACCTTTTCCGCGAGCTCGTCACCGGAAGCAAGGACGCCTGAACCATGGACTCCCTCCGCCGTACGTATTGGATCGCACGCGTGACCTTCCTCGAGGCGGTCCGTCAGCGGCTGTTCTCCTTCCTGCTGCTCCTGGGAGCGGCGCTGGCCGGATCCTCCGTCGCCTTCCGCTTCCTGAATTTCGGGCAGGGAGAACTCAAGTTCGTGGCCGACTTCGGCTTCGGCATCATGTTCCTCTTCGGGTCCCTGCTGGCGGTCGTCATGACCGCGCAGCTCCTCTTCGCCGAACTCGACAATCGCACGGCCCTGACCCTGCTGGCCAAGCCCGTCGGTCGGTCCGAGTTCCTGCTCGGCAAATTCCTCGGCGTCTGGGCGGTGCTCGGCGTGTTCATCGCGCTCCTGTGCGGCGTCCTGGGCGCCGTCCTGCTCGCCCGCGCCTCCGAAGTGGCCGCGCTGGCCGAAGCGGCCGGCCGGGTGCCTCCGCAGGTCGACGCCGGCGGACTCGCCGTCTTCGCGCTGCTGCAATGGCTGAGACTCGGCCTGGTCGCGGCCCTGACCCTGCTGGTCGCCGCCGGCTCAAGGACTTTCCTTTTCAGCGTGGTGGCGGGCATGCTCGTCACGCTGGGCGGCCAGTTGCAATGGCTGGCGCAGGACTTGCTGAACAAAGGCGACGCCGGCCTGATGCAGAAGTCGCTGGCGTGGTTCGCGACCCGTGCCGTGCCCAACCTCCAGCAGTACAACATCGGCGACGCCCTGGTCCTGGATCCGGCGGGAGTTCCAGAAGGCGCGGCGGCCGCGGCCTTGCTCTCCGGCACGCTCCACCTCCTGGCCCTGCTGGCCATCGCCTGCGGCATCTTCCGCCGGAGGGAAATCTGATGGGCGGCCGCTGGCTTTTCTCGCTGGGTGCGGGACTGCTCATCGCGGCCGGCTCGGCCACTGACAGGTCCTGGGCTTCCTTGCGTCCTTGCATTCCCGAACTGAGCCGCAGCCAGCTGGAGCCGAGCGCAGGGCAGGGCGTCCTGCTCGGCGTGCTGGGCGGACTGCGGACGGTGATCGCCGACGTCTCCTGGCTGCGCAGTTACGTCCTCTGGGAGAGGAAGGAGGAAGCCGGATGCGAGGCCCTGATGCGGCTGTCCTGCACGCTGGACCCCAATTCACGCTATTTCTGGGAGCAGGCGGCCTTTGCGGTCGGCTTCGACATGGCCAACTGGGAGATCCGCCGGCGTGGAGGATACGCGCGCCTCGCCAAGGAGATCCAGGACCACCTATTCACGTCCTACGCGCGCAAGGGCATCCTCATCCTTGAGGACGGCGCGAAGTTCTCCCGCAGCCGCGCCCCCTTCCTCATCGTCGCGGGCCAGCTCGCCGAGATGAAGATCAAGGACCTCCGTCTGGCCGCCTCCTACTACCGCGCCGCGGCCGAATCACCGGACGCTCCGTGGTATGCGGCGAGGTTCGCGGCGCGCACGGCGTGGCAGGCGGGGGACCGCAAGGAGTCTTACGCCTGGTTCCGTCAGCATTGGACCACGACGCTGAGGGTCAGGCAGGAGGATCGCTCGCCGGACGACCTGGCAGAACTGCGCATGATGGAGGACGCCCTCTTCATGCCGACTTCGGCCAGGATTCCGCGGCAGGCCTGGGAGCGCTGATCAGAACGGGTCGTCCGACTTCTTCTCCGGCTTGGGAGCCTTGGGCTTCCTGGGCGGGAACTCGAACCACCAGCCCTTTTCCTTGTCCGCGACGAGGAAGGCCTCGAACGCGCGACGGGTGCGGTTCGACACGAACTTCTTGAGCGCCGTCCGACCGTCGTTGAGCAGCCGGGTGACGTCCTCGGGGCTGATCGGGCACTTGAGCATCTCGGAATTGAGACTGAAAGTCTTCTTGGCGCCAGCCGCCTTTGCCTTGGCGGGGCAGACGCGATAACCGGCGGCGGGGGTCTGCTGGACGGGCAGTCCGCTCACCGGGCAGTTGCCCAGCACCGGCCATGCTTCATCAAACGGCGCGCCGTCCGGATCTCCGTCACGGGGCGGGAGGTCGAGCGCGGAACGGAGCTGTCCGTCCTTGTCCTCGAGCTTCACGTAGCCGGAGTAGTTGCGGCCGGACTTCAGCGACTTGAAGTCATGGAACGGCCCGATGCGACGGGTGCGCAGGAGTTCGGCCAGTTCCTCCGGAGAAAGCGGACGGCCGCCCAGTTCGCGGTAGACCAGCACCGCGGGCACCGTCTTCTTGCCCTGCGTCACAGTCTCGGAAGAGACATAGCGGCGGTCGTCTCCAAGCATGGGAGTGCCGGCGGGGGAGAGCACTTCGGGGACGACCGGCTCGGCCGCCACCGGCGTGTCGATCCGCTTGCGGATCTTCTCGATCATCTCGGCCACCTGGCCGCGGATGCCGTCCATGAAGACCTTGGGCTCGAGGTGTCCGCGTTCCATCTCGCGCAGGCGATGCTCCCATTCGCCGGTAAGTACGGGGTCGGCTAGCAGCAGGAGCTCGTTGCCGGAAAGGAAGCGCTCAAGTTTGAAGGCCTTGCCGGTGGGGACGAGTTCCTTGCCCTGGCGTTCGATGTATTTCTGGCCGAGCAGGCCTTCGATGGTGGCCGCGCGGGTGGCCGGAGTTCCCAGACCGCGTTCCTTCATGGCTTCGGCGAGGGCCTCGTCGTCGACGAGCTTGCCGGCGTTTTCCATCGCGCCGAGCAAGGAGGCCTCGTTGTACCTCGCGGGGGGCTTGGTGGCGTCCTCCTTGACCTCGACGCTGATCACGTCGGCTTTCGCGGGATCGCCGTCGGCGGGAGTGATGGCGGGCAGGCTGGCGGACCCCTCCTTGTCCCGGTCCTCCTCGGCTTCAGCCTCCTGTCCCCAGACCGCGCGCCAGCCGGCGACCACCAGCACCTTGCCGGTGGTGCGGAAAGAGTGGGGTCCGACCTGCGTCGTGCGGACGGTTTCCTCGAACTCCGCCTGCGGGAAGAACACCGCTACGAAACGTCGCACCACGAGGTCGTAGATCCGCTGCTCGACGTCGGTCAGTTCGGCGGGAATGGTGCCCGTGGGGACGATTGCGAAGTGGTCGCTGACCTTCTTGTTGTCGAAGACCCTGCGTCCGGCCGCGTCGACCCAGCCCTTGGACAGGGCGGTCTTCGCATGCTCTCCGGCCGGATGGCCGGTCGCGATCTGACCGAGGACCTCCTTGGCCGTGGCCACATAGTCCTCCGGCAGATGCTGCGAGTCCGTGCGCGGGTAGGTGAGGGCCTTGTGCTTTTCGTAGAGCGCCTGGGCGACGGCGAGGGTGGTCTTGGCGGAGAAACCGTAGCGGCGGTTGCCTTCACGCTGCAGTGAGGTCAGATCGAAGAGCCGCGGGGCGGAGTCCTTCTTCGGCTTCTTCTCGTCCGAGACCGTGCCGGTTCCCGCCTGCTGCGAGGCGGCGGCCACGGCGCGGGCCTGGGCCTCGTCGTAGAATCGCTCGGCCTCCTTGCGGTCCTGCACGCCCGGGACTTGGGCCGCGCCGCGGTACTGGCCGGCGCGGATTCCAAAGTCGGCCTCGACCTTCCAGAAGGCCTTCGGCACGAAATTGCGGATCTCGAGCTCCCGCCGGACGACGAGCATCAGCGTGGGGGTCTGGACCCTGCCCACCGGATGGACGCTCTCCTTGCTGATCTTGCCACCCCCGAGCATCTTGGAAGCCGCCCGGGTGAAGTTCAGTCCGAAGATCCAGTCGGACTGCGAACGGCAGATGGAGGAGGCGCGCAGACCGGCCTTCTCGGATTCGTCCAGCAGATGGTCGAAGGCGTCGCGGATCGCCGAGGGCGTCATGCTGGTGAGCCAGAGACGGCGCTCGGGAAGTTTGGAGCCGGCGAGCACGCAGACCATGTGGAAGATGAGCTCGCCTTCGCGTCCCGCGTCGCAGGCGTTGACCACTGATCCGACGTCCTTGCGCTGGATGAGCTTCTTGAGCAGCTGGAAGCGCTCACCGGAACCGCGTTCGGACCTGGGCCGGAGCACGTCCTTGCTGATCCGCCCGTCGAACTGCGGGGGCAGGATGGGCAGGTTGCGCAAGGTCCAGGACTTCCAGTCAGGGTTGAGCTCGTGGGGTTCGACGAGTTCGGCGAGGTGGCCGACCGCCGACGAAATCACCCACTTGTCGTCCTCGAAGACTTCGCCGGACTTCGGCACCTTGAGGACCTTGGCGAGGTCGGTCGCGACCGAAGGCTTCTCAGCGATGACGAGCGTCTTGGCACCCGCCCCGGCGGCGGGGTCGGCGGCTTTCTGTGGCTTCTTGGGCATGCGCAGGATGATAACCGATTGTCAAACCGGTCACATCCCCTGCTCGGCGAAGGAGTCGTCCAGGGCGGCGATCAGACGGGTCACGGTCTCATCGGTCTCATCCCCCATGTTGGAGATGCGGAAGGTCTTGCCCTTCAGCTTCCCGTAGCCGCCGTCGATGACGATCTTGTGGCGGGACTTGAGCGTCTCATTGAGGCGCTCGAGGTCGGCGTTGCGCGCGTTCCTGAAGCAGTTCAGTCCCCGCGTGCCGAACTCCGGAGCCGGAAGCAGCGGGAAGCCCTTGGCCAGACCCCAGGCGCGCATGCGCTCGTTGAGACGCAGGTGGCGGGCGAAACGGTTCTCGAGACCCTCGGCCTCCACCTCCAGCAGCTTCTGCTGCAGTCCGTAGAGCAGGGAGATGCAGGGCGTGGAAGGGGTCATGCCCTTGAGGTGATTGTCGTGGAACTCGATCAGGTCGAAATAGTAGCCGCGGTCGGCGGAGAGCTTGGCGCGCTCCCTGGCGCGTTCGCTGACGGAGACGATCGCCAGACCCGGGGGGAGGGCGAGGGCCTTCTGCGACCCCGTGAGGAGGATGTCGATGCCCAGACGGTCCTTGTGGATGGGCAGGGTCGAGAAGGAGCTCACCGAGTCGACCACCGAGATGACATCGGGGAATTCGCGCACCACCGCCATGATGTCCTCGATGGGCGAAAGGGTTCCGGTGGAGGTCTCGGAGTGGATGAAAGTGATGCAGTCGAACTTGCCGCTGGCGAGCGCCTTGCGCACGGCGGCGGGGTCCACCGGGGTGCCCCACTCGAACTGGAGGGCTTCGGCGGGTCGTCCGCAGCGGCGGGCGACATCGTTCCACTTGTCGGAGAAGGCCCCGTTCATGCAGTTGAGCACGCCCTTGCGGCAGACATTGCGCAACGCCCCCTCCATGACCCCCCAGGCCGAGCTGGTCGAGAGGTAGACGGGATCCTTGGTGAAGAACATCGTCTGCAGCCTGGGCTGCATGTCGTTGTAGAGACTGACGAAGGCCTTGGAACGGTGGCCGACCATGGGACGTCCCATGGCCTTGATCACGCTTTCGGACACCGTGAGGGGGCCGGGAATGTAGAGACGGTTGCTCATCTTTGGAAAGTGGACAGGAGTTCGGCGGGGGTTTCAGGACTGTCGATGCGGACGACGCGCCGGTTGCGGTCGCCCAGGGTGGCGGTGCGTGGTCGCCAGCCGGCCGCTTTGCCGGACTCGACTTCCGCGAAGCTCATGACGACGAGGAGGTCGCCGGGCTTGCCGAGGTGGGCGGTGGCCCCGTTGAGGCAGACCTCCCGGCTGCCGGCAGGGGCCGGGATGGCGTAAGTCTCGAATCGCTGCCCGTTGGCGAGATTGCCCACCAGGATGCGCTCATAGGGCAGCATGCCTACCAGCGACATCAGCTCACTGTCCAAGGCCAGCGAACCCTCGTAATCGAGGCGCGCTCCGGTGACTTCCGCCCGGAGTAACTTGGTGCGCAGCAGGTGGACGAACATGGCGCGGTAATGGCCGTTCTCAATCGGTATGGTTGCCTTCGTCAAACAACTTTGCATCTTATGACGCATGTCCGCCAACCACCGAGGCCTCTTTTCCTCTTCGGCGGAGGCCGTGGCGGCCTTCGCGGTGGACGTGGTCTACGAGCGCCGGAAAGGGCCTCTGGCCACCCTGCTGGCCGGCCTCCTGAGGGTGCTGTCCTGGGCGTTCGAACTGCTCGTGCGGCTTCGCCTCTGGCTTTATCGCCAGCGGCTTTTCCGTGACACGCCGCTGGGCTGCAAGGTCGTGGTGGTGGGCAATCTCACCGTGGGGGGCACGGGCAAGACTCCCATCGTGCACAAGATGGCCCAGATTCTCGCCCGCCGGGGCCGGCGAGTGGCGGTGCTCTCCCGAGGCTACAAGGGGTCCACCGACTCGATGCTGAAGCGCTTCTGGCGCTGGCTGAGCCATGGGAGCCGGCCCGAGCCTCTGGTAGTTTCGGACGGATCCAAGGTGCTGGCCGGCCCGGATGAGGCCGGCGACGAGCCCTACATGCTCGCGCGCAACTTGCTCGCCGACGGCGTGGTCGTGATCGTGGATCGTGACAGGGTGGAGGCGGGACGTTTCGCCCTCCGGCGTTTCGGAGTGGACACCATCCTCCTCGATGACGGCCTCCAATACCTGCCCTTGCGAGGGCAGATCAACCTGCTCCTGGTGGACAGCCGCGACCCCTTCGGCAACGGCGCGATGCTCCCGCGCGGCATCCTGCGAGAGCCGGTCTCCAACCTCAGCCGCGCTTCCTACGTCTTCCTCACGAAATCTTCGGGGCCGCCCGACCCCGAGCTCGTGGCGCTCATCCGTAAGCACAACCCCGCCGCTGAAATCATCCCCTGCGCCCACCGTCCGTCCGACCTGGTGGCGGTCGACGCCGAAGGGGTTCTGCCGCTCTCCTGGATCAAGGACAAGCGGGTGGCGGCCTTCTGCGGCATCGCCACCCCGGAGCGCTTTGAGGAAACCCTGGGCGCCCTCGGAGCCGTGATGGTCTCCAGCCGCCGCTTTCTCGACCACCACGCGTTCACGGATGAGGACCTCGACGAGGTGCTGGAACAGGCCCTGGCGTCAGGAGCGGAGGCCATCGTCACGACCGAAAAGGACGCGGTGCGCCTCCAGTCCCGGTTCCGCCCGCCTCTCCCGCTTCTCTTCGTGAGGCTGGAGGTGGGCATACTGGGCGACCCCGAAGGATTCAACGGCGCCGTCGAGCGGATCTGCCTCGGGCCTTCTTCGACGGCGCGCTGACCTGCTCGGGCTGGTGCCGGGAGGCGAGGGAGAGGAAAGCGTCCTGCGCGCAGGGCGCGCGACGGGCTTCGGGCGCGCAAGGCTCATAGGAGCCGTCCATCCGCAGCTCCTTGGCGTCCCCCAGACGCTCGGCATAGGTGGCGATGATCTCCTGTTCGATGCGACGTCGGAGCGACTTGTCCCTGACCGGGAAGACGCACTCCACGCGGCGCACAAAGTTGCGCTGCATCCAGTCGGCGCTGCCGAGCAGGATGACGGGCTCTCCGCCGGAGTTCTCAAAACGGAAGATGCGGCTGTGCTCGAGAAAACGGCCGAGCACGCTGCGCACCCGCACGTTTTCACTCAGACCGGGGACCCCCGGCCGCAGGCAGCAGACGCCGCGGACGAGCAGTTCGACCCTGACTCCGGCCTGCGAGGCGCGGCAAAGGGCTTCGATCACCTCCGGATCCACGAGGCTGTTGACCTTCGCAAAGATGCCGGACTTGCGCCCGGAACGGGCGGCGGAGGCCTCTGATTCGATGAGGTCGATGATGCGGCGGGAAAGTTCGAAAGGCGCGATCAGCAGGTGACGGAACTTGGGACGTCCAAGGTTGCCCGTGAGCACGTTGAACAGCAGTCCGACTTCCGAGGTGATCTCCTCATCCGCGGTCAGGAGCGAGAAGTCGGTGTAAATCCTGGCGGTCCGCGGGTTGTAGTTGCCGGTGCCGAGGTGCGCGTAGCGCCGAAGGCCGGCCTTCTCCTTGCGCACCACGAGGCAGGCCTTGCAGTGCGTCTTCAGGCCGGTGAGCCCGTAGACCACGTGCGCCCCGGCCTCCTCGAGCTGACGCGCCCACTCGATGTTGTTGAGTTCGTCGAACCGGGCCCGCAGCTCGACCAGGGCGGTGACCTGCTTGCCGTTGCGCGCCGCCTCCTTGAGCGCCTCCACGACGGGCGAGTCGCCGCTGGTGCGATAAAGGGTCAGTTTGATCGCCACGACGCTTTCGTCACGTGCGGCCTGCCTGATGAAGTCGACCACCGGTCCGAAGGACTCATACGGATGATGGAGCAGGAGGTCCTGTCGGGAGATGCGGTCGTAGAGGCGGGACGGATCCGCGCACTCCGTGGGAAGCGCAGGAATGAAAGTGGGGTAGAGCAGGTCAGGGCGGGCCACGAGGTCGACGAGGCTGCCCAGGCGCATCATGTTGACCGGCCCGGTGATGCGGAAGGCGTTCTCGGGCTTGAGGCCGATGGACTTCAGCAGCCAGGTGGTCTCCTCATCCGGCGCGTCGGACTCTATCTCCAATCTCACGGGAGCGCCCTTGCGCAGATTGCGTATCTCGTCCTCGATCGCCTCGAGCAGATTGCCGGCCTCTTCCTCGTCCACGTAGAGGTCGCTGTTGCGCGTGATCCTGAAGGCCCAGGAGCCGAGCAGGTCGAGGCCCGGGAAAAGCCGATCGATGAAGGCCTGGATGACGTGGCTGAGAAGGGTGAAGCAGCGCGAATGGTCGGCGCCGTAGGCAAGGACTCTCGGAAGCACGCGGGGGACGGGCACGACGGCACGACGGCCCTCGCCGCTGACGGGATCGCGCAGGAGCACGAGGAGATAGAGCCCCTTGTTCGTGAGGACGGGGAAGGGGTGCGAAGGGTCGATGGCCAGCGGGGTGAGCGCGGGCAGGATTTCGCGGTCGAACAGCGGTGAAAGCTCCTTTCGCGCGGAGTCGTCGAGCTGATGCCGGGAGCGGAAACGGATCCCCGCCGATTCCAGGGCCGGCACCAGGCGGTCCTTCCAGCAGGCCTGTTCGGCCTCCACGAGGCTCCGCGCCTTCTCCAGCACCTCCAGCAGGAACTCACGGGTGGCAGGATGGCTGGCGGATTCCTCCTGCTGCATGATGCCGGCGACCCGGATCTCGAAGAATTCGTCGAGATTGGAACTGACTATGGAAAGGAAGCGGACGCGCTCCAGCAGGGGAACGGAGTCATCCTCCGCAAGTTCGAGCACTCTGCGGTCGAAGCTCAGCCAGCTGAGTTCACGGTTGAACATGAAGGGTCATGCTGTCCGATTCGGACGGCATTTGCGAACCTTACTCTCCCGTCCAGGGCCTTTTTCCCACCTAAAAACGGGGCCTTATGGTTAAATCGGTGTTACGGACTCCAAAGTGTGACGAGTTCGCCGGGCCCGGACAGACGCACCTTGGGTGCCGTCGATTGACCGATGCCGACGACGCACCCGCGGGCCAGACGGCCGGCGAACAGCTTGACCTCGTGCTTCGACATGCCGCGCGTGGCGACCTCGATCTGCTGTTCCCGGCCCTGCGCCACGACGATGAATCTGACCAGTCCCTTGATGGTCTGAATGTCTGAAACGATGCGGGCGGAGCCTGCGGGAGGATCGACCGCTGGCGAACCGCGCAGGAAGGCCGCGTAGGAGAATCTGACTTCCCTCAGGTCACGGTGCAGCTTGCGATTGACGAACTGCGCCGAATCAGGGGCGGTCCACGCGCAGGATTCGTGCTCCCAGTGGTCACGGCCGGAGGCGAGCAACGGAGAGGGGAGGGCGTCGAGCTGGGGACCGAGGCGAAGGAACCGGCCCGTCGCGGCCAGATCGTCCGAAGCCTTGAGCAGTCTCTCGGCCGCGAAACGGAGGGCCGGCTCTATGACCAGTAGCAGGCCGCCGGGGGCGAGCCTGGCACAGGCTGCCTCCATCCAGGCCTGCGCGCCGTCGGGACCCACTTGATCCAGCTCATTGATGACGAAACCGGCGACGATCAGGTCAAAAGATCCCTCGGGCCATCCTTCGGGAGCCTGGGCGTCCGACAGGCGCGTCTTCACCGTGATCTCGCGGCCGAGCACGGTGGAGGCGAGGGCCTCAAAGGACGCGAGGGCGGCCGGCGAGTGGTCGATGCCGATCAGTTCTGACGGGCCGCGCCCGGCCTTGACCAGCGAATGAGCGACCGAGATGCCGCAGGAGCCCGGTCCGCATCCGACATCCAGCACCCTGGGCGCGGCGGCGGCCGGTCGCCAGCCCCTGAACCTCATGCACTGGTCCAGAGCGCAGCCGGCCCGGGTCCATCCTTGGGGGAGGAAGAAGATCCCGTAAGCGGCGAGAGCGGCCGGGTCGGAGAAGTAATCCGGGTAGGCTCCGGCAGGCCTCTCCGTGGTGAAGAGGTCGGAAAGCCGTGCCACGTCGGCGGCAAGCCTCTCCAGGCCCTCGGTCCCGGGGCCGACGGACTCAGCGACGCGCTCCAGCCAGAAGGCTTCGGCGGCCTGAGGATAGGCGAGATCAGCCGCCGGCATCCCGTCTTCCCTCGAGCGCGCTTCGCAAGGTCGCAGGATCGGCGAACGTCAATCCGCTGCCGCTCGGCAGTCCGAAGCCGATGCGGGTGACCTTGGCCGTCGGTCTGGCGGCGAGGACCGTCTCGCGGATGAAATGGCAGGTGGCCTCGGCTTCGACGTCGTTGCCCAGCGCGAGCACGACTTCCTCCAGCGGTTCCGCCCGGAGTCTCGACTCCAGGGAAGCCATGTTGAGTTCGGCCGGACCGACGCCGTTGATCGGCGAAAGACGTCCGTGCAGCACATGGTAGGTGCCGCGATGCGCCCCGGAGCGCTCAACGGCCAGAAGGTCGGGCACGTGCTCCACGATGCAGACTGAGCCCGGATCCCTCTTGGGGTCGGCGCAGACCTGGCAGAGCCCGCCTTCGGCGAGATTGCCGCAGCGACCGCAGCGGCTGACGGCGGACGCCGCCGCGCCGAGCGCATCCAGGACCGGCTGGAGGCGTTCGGGGCGTTCCACCAGCAGGTGCAGCGCGATGCGTTCCGCCGAGCGATGACCCAGGCCGGGAAGCTGCTTGAGCAGCTGCCTGACCTTGTCGAAAGCGGGCGTCACGGGATCAGAATCCCGGGAGCTGGAACCCGGCGGTGGCCTTGGCCATGGTCTCCTCGTGCAGGCTCTTGGCCTTCGCGGAGGCCTCCTGCAGGGCGGCGACGAGGGTGGACTGAACGACGACGGCGTCCTCCTTCAGGAACTCGGGCAACAGTTCGAGCGAGACGACCTCCCCGTGGCCGTTGACGACGACCCTGACCGCTCCGCCCCCGTGGGAGACCTCAACCCGCTCCTGGGCCAGACGTTGCTGGGCCTCGGAGATGCCGCGCTGCATGCGCTGCGCCTGTTTCAGTAGCTTGCCGACTCCTGCCATGATGCACCGAGGTTCAATCGGGGCGGCGACGGAGTCAAGCGGCGTGCTGACTTGCCACCGCCGGGGACCGGGTGAATGTGCATGGATGCTCCGGCCGGCTTCAGTCGAGATCGTCGGCGCCTTCCTGGCCATAAGGTGGGAGGACGGCCGGGAGGATTTCCTCGCGGCCGAGCGGCTAAGGGAGGAGTCGCCGAGCGCCGAGAACAAGGGCGAGGTGGACGTGCTGGGACGCAGGTGGGGAGGGGACGGACCCCGCCGTTTCCCCGGCGTCACGGTCACGGGCTGGACGCAGGTCGGCAACTATGCGCTCTCGCTTGAGTTCAGCGACGGCCATCGCAGCGGCATCTACTCCTGGGAGCTGCTCCGCTCCCTGGCCAAGACCTGAAACGAAACAAGTTGCAGGAAGCCGGGCGGCGTGGACGATGCCGTCGTGCGAAAGACCTACGTCCTCGATACGAACGTCCTGATCCACGACCCTGACTCACTCTTCAAGTTCGACGAGCACACGGTCGCGATCCCCGTCGAGGTGCTTTCCGAACTCGACCGGCTCAAGACGCAGCCCGGACAGCTCGGTGCCAGCGCGCGCAAGGTCAACCGCTCCGTGCGCGGACTCTTCGAGAACCGTCCGCTGAAGGAGATCGTCGACGGCGACCCGAACAAGCCGGGCGCCCTCCACGCCGACCTGCACGACGGCGGCGAACTGCGGGTGGTGGTCAACGAGTCGCTCATCCGCGACCATTTCACCGGCTCGCGCTCCGAACGCCTCCGGGCGGTCTTCATGCAGGTGGACGCCCCCGACCACCGCATCATCGCCTCCGCGATGTACCTGCGTGACACCACCGACGGACCCGTCGTGCTGGTGACGAAGGACGCCTGCATGGCCCTGAAGGCCCAGGCCCTGGGCCTCGAGGTGCAGGATTACCGCAATGACCGCGTGGAGACCAGCGACGTGGGCGAGTATCGCACGCTGCAGGTCGACGCCGCCTTCATGCGCGACTTCCGTGAGCTCGGCCAGGCCCAGCTGCGCACGAAAGGGGAGGAAGCCCCGCCTCTCCTCAACGAATACGTGATCCTTGCCTCCGATTCCTGGAGCGAACCCGCCCGGCACGTCGGCGAGGGCGCCTTCGTTCCTTTGCCGCTCTACCGCGAATTCCTCTCGACCGAGAGCGGCGCACGCAAGGGGCTGCAGATGCCGCGCGGCATGAGGGTGATTCCCAAGAACATCGAGCAATGGATCTTCATCGACGCCTTGCTCAACCCGGAGATCCGCCTCGTCACCTGCTTCGGGCGCGCCGGCACCGGCAAGACCTTCCTGGCCATCGCGGCCGCGCTCGCCCAGGTGCTGAGCGACTTCTCACCCTACAAGAAGCTGTACGTCTCGCGTCCCGTCGTCCAGATCGGCAAGGACATCGGCGCGCTGCCCGGCAGCAAGGAGGAGAAGCTCTCCCCCTACATCCAGCCCTACTTCGACAACCTCGAGGTGCTCTTCTCGAAGAACGGCTCGGCCACGCCTCAGAATCAGCAGTCGCCCGCCAAGGAGGCGGTGGCCACCGACAGCCAGAGGAAGAAGAAGAAGGCCCAGGCGATGAAGGCGGCCCAGCCGATCTTCGGATCCCAGTTCCAGCAGATCGCCCAGCCTCGCAAACCTTACCAGTGGCTCATCGACTCCGGCCTCATCGAGATCGAAGCCATGACCTTCATCCGCGGCCGTTCGATCGGACACGCCTTCATGATCGTCGACGAGGCCCAGAACATGACTCCGCACGAGGCCAAGACGGTCATCACCCGCATCGGGGAAGGGTCCAAGCTGGTGCTCATCGGCGACCTCGACCAGGTCGACACGCCCTACTTGGACGGCAAATCCAACGGACTCATCCACACCCACGAAAGGATGAAGGGGCACGCCATCACGGCCAATGTCCGCCTGGTCCACGGCGTGCGCAGCGCCCTGTCCGAACTCGCCTCCCAGGCGATGTGAGCAACCGCCCCCGCCGGGGGCCACTCCTGCCTTGCCCAACGGTATCCGTGGGGCTTGCCTCGCTTTGTGGCACAGGAGACGCCCATGCAGAGGCAGTACCGGGAGTTCCGCGAGAAGCTCCCCCAGGGCACGTTGCTCCTCTTCCGGCTGGGTGATTTCTACGAGGTGTTCGGCGAGGATGCGGAGATCGCGTCGCGCACCCTCGGCCTCACGCTGACCAAGCGCCATGAGACGCCCATGGCCGGGCTGCCCTATCACGCGGCCTCGGCCTATGTGAACCGGCTGCTCGCCGCGGGATGGAAAGTCGCCATCTGCGACCAGCTGGAGGCTCCCGTGGCGGGCAAGCTGGTACGACGCGGGCTCACCCGCATCCTGACGCCCGGCACCGCCCTGGAGGACTCCCAACTCGACTCCCGAAGGGGCAATTACCTCGCCGCTCTGGCCTGGGACAGGCACGGCTGGCATGCGTCATGGCTCGACGTCTCCACGGCGGACTTCCGCATCGCCACGGACTCGGATCCGCACCGTCTGCTTCCGCTCCTGCATTCAGTTTCGCCCCGCGAGATACTGCTGCCCGAAGGACTGGAGCCTCCTGCGGAGCACCGGTCCGCATTGGAGGGATTGCTCCAGGGACGGGCCTGCTCCCGCCTCCCGGGCTGGAACTATGACGTGGCGGCGGGAGGCCGACTGACCGCGCAGACGCTTTCCGTGCACGGCCTGGAGGGGTTCGGCATCAATGAGAGCCATCCTGCGCTGGGGTGCGCCGGAGCGGTCCTGGGCTATGTCACGGACTCCCTCTGCGAGAGGCCCAAGAACCTTCATCGCATCTCCGAGACGAGACTTGGTTCATCGGTCCTGCTCGACGCCGCCTCCTCGCGGAACCTTGAGCTCTTCTCGGCGACGGGAGGGGGCAGGGAAGGTTCGTTGCTGGAGACGATCGATCGCACGGCCACCCCGGCCGGAGCCAGGCTGGTTTCGGCCTGGCTGTCCGAGCCTTCCACGGACCTGGCGACCATCCGTCAGCGGCAGGATGCCGTCGCGGAATTCGTGCGTCACCCCGGCGCCAGTTCCAGGGTGACCGAAGCCCTGCGCTCGGTCCGCGACCTTCCCCGGATCCTGGCCAGGCTGCAGAACCGCCTGCGCAATCCTCGCGAACTGGGCGGAGTCCGGGACACCCTCCGGGCCGTACCCGCCATCCGTGACGAGCTGGGCGCGATGCCGGGAGGCGCGCTGGCGGATCTGGCCGGACGCATCTCACTGGAGGGGCCGTTGCTTGGTCGTCTGGAAGCCGCGCTGGCCGATGAGCTGCCCGCCGACCTTGCGGACGGAGGCGCGCTGCGCAAGGGCTTCGACCCTGAGCTCGACCGGCTCAGGTCGCTCGCGAGCGACAGCAAGTCCTGGATCGCGGACTTTGAGCGGCGGGAACAGGAGAGAACGGGCATCAAGTCCCTCAAGGTCCGCTACAACGGGGCTTTCGGCTATGCCATCGAGGTGACCAAGGCCAATCTCGCGCTCGTCCCGGCCGACTACGTACGTAAGCAGACGATGGTCAACGCCGAGCGCTTCACGACCGAGGAGCTCCGGGCGAAGGAGAAGGAAGTGCTTCGGGCCGATGAGCAGGCGCTGGCCAGGGAGGCCGAGCTTTTCCAAGGATTGGTCGGCGAAGTGCTGGCCAGGTCGGAACCGCTGCTCGCCAACGCCGCGGCCCTGGCTGAGGCCGACGTCCTCCGCGGATGGGCGGATCTCGCCAGAGAATGCAAATGGTGCCAGCCTGCGGTCGACGAGTCCGACGCATTGGAGATCGAACAGGGGCGTCATCCGGTGGTGGAACGCATGCTGCTCGGACGTCCCGGCGCGGGTTCTTTCGTGCCGAACGACACCCGTCTGGCCGGCACTGGTGCGCAAATCGCCCTCATCACCGGACCCAACATGGCCGGCAAGTCCACCTACATACGTCAGGTGGCCCTCATCGCGCTCCTGGCCCACCTCGGTTGCTGGACGCCCGCCCAGTCCGCGAGGATCGGGCTGGTGGACAGGATTTTCTGCCGGGTGGGCGCTTCCGATGAACTGGCCCGGGGAAATTCGACGTTCATGGTCGAGATGAACGAGACCGCGAACATCCTCAACAACGCGACGCGACGTTCGCTCGTGGTGCTCGACGAGATCGGCCGCGGGACGAGCACCTACGACGGCATCAGCATCGCCTGGGCGGTCGCGGAGCACCTCCATGGTTCAGGCCCCTCAGGGCCGCGCACCTTGTTCGCCACCCACTACCACGAGCTCACCCGTCTCGCCGAATCTCTGCCTCGTCTCCGGAACTTCTCCGTAGCCGTCAAGGAGTGGAAGGATGAGATCGTGTTCGTGCGTCGGGTGGTCGAAGGCGCCGCCGACCGTTCCTATGGCATCCAGGTCGCCCGTCTGGCCGGCATGCCCCCCGCGGTGGTCGACAGGGCCAGGTCCATCCTGAGCGGCCTGGAGTCAGGAAAAGGCCTGCCCGACACGGCGGAACGTCCGGAAGGCGTGAAGGAATCGCCTCCGCCCGCCCAGCGCCAAGGCAAGCAGAAGACCCGCCCGGAGGCCAAGGACGGCGGCAGCCAGCTCGACCTCTTCTCCTGAGCTCAGATCCGACGGTTCCACTCCTCCGAGTTGAACTTGGCCCAGGTCCCTTCGTGGTCGAACTGGTCGTAAATCGGTTCGGGCACTTGCACGGGCGGGCTGGAGAGCGCCTTGCCGAGTGATGCGATGAAATCCTGCTCAAAACGGCTCCAGTCGCATCCGGGAAGGTGGGGCTTCCAGACATAGCCCTCGATCAGCAGGCCCTGACGTGAGCGCTTCTGCGCCGCGCCGGCGACCTTGCGGCCGTCATCACTCCGCACAAGGTCGTTCGGCTCGGCCCGCACGGAGCACTGGTCAGGTTGCTTGAACTCACGAGGAGTCGGGGCGGAAGGGACCATTTCCACGGGCTGGCCTTGGGAGCGAAGGGCCTCGGCCATGCAGCCGTGGACCATCGCGTAGGTTGCGGTGGCGTCCTTGGACGCGAAGGGATGGGAGGCGGGAATGACCAGCGCGAAGGTCCAGTCATCGAGGTGGCTCACCAGTCCTCCCCCTGTGCAGCGCCGGACGAGCTGGCAGTGCGGTGGCACTTCGGCGCGGTATTTGTCCCACGGCTGGGAGACGCCGAAGGTGAAGGCTGGAACGCTCCAGGCGAAGGCGCGGAAACGGACATGCTCCGGGTGAGGATACTTCTCCAGCAGCAGAAGGTCGGCCGACATGTTGACCACGGCGTCAGCTGACTGTCTCGGAAGGACGTCCATGATCAGAAGTCTATGCCCTTTTCGAGCCGACGCACGACCTTTCGGCCCGTCTGAGCCTCATACCAGGTTTCGCAGCCGCGGGGAACCCTGAGCTCGGACAGCTGCTCCTCAAAAGTCTGGACCGGCGTCTTCAGTTTCCCCGCCAACGGAACGAGGGACAGGCTGAGATCCCGCGGCCTCGGCACGGCCGACGCGAAGGAGGCCGATTCGGCCGCGACGACCAGGCGTGGGTCGAGGCCCATGTGCCGGCAGATGCGCAGGCCGATCTCATGACGGCTCAAGGCGTCGGCCCCGGCCCAATGGTAGACGCCCGAAAGACCTGGCCGCTCGCAGAGTTCGACCAGGGCGTCGGCGAGGTTCGACAGACCGACCGGCTGCCTGACCTCATCCGTGAAGAGCGTGAGCGGTTCACCCTTCATCCAGGAACGGAACATGCGTTCGTGCAGGCCTTTCCCGCCCTCGACGGAGTTGCCGTTGATGAGCGTCGTGCGGATGACCGCCGCGTGCTCCCGTCCCGCCCTGAGCGCGCCGACCTCGCCGGCCGCTTTCGTCCTGCCGTAGCAGGAG
>CAIOPO010000062.1 GCA_903860195.1 uncultured Opitutia bacterium
GATCCATGAACCGAAACGCACGTTGCCGGCGGCGTCCACGGTCAGCGTGACGCCGCAGGCCCCGACGCTCTGGAGCTCGCCGCCGTCCTGGCTGATGATATCGACCCAGGCGGAACGGAAACGGGCGAGCACCTCTCCCGCATAAAGCTGCTTGGCCGTGGCGCTGCCGCCGTCGCCGCCGTTCTCTCCCGTTCCCGTGGACCGTCCGCGGACCGCGACGCCCCCGATCGACCCGGTCTTGCCGCTGGCGCCCGAACGCCCTCCCTTGGAGGAAAGGAAATCATTGAGGGAGGTGCGCCCGGGACCGGAACTCTTGGCGAGGTTCTTCGCAGTCTTGGTTTCCGACTTGGAGGAAGAATTGGACTGAGAGGAGGACTCGGCCTGCTGCTGGGCCCGGCGCACGGCCTCCATGTCCAGCGGCTTGATGCGCACGCTCATGAGGCCCTTGGCGGCGTCAGGCGTGCCGCGCGCGACGCCGGGAGCCTTGCCCACTTCGCCCGGCCGACGGCCCGGAACGCCGTTGAGGTCGACCAGCAGCGGGTCCACGGGCTCGACGGAATCGGCGGACCGGCTGGCCGCGAACCACGAGAAGCCGACGAAGGCGCCGACGATGAAAAGGTGCACCAGCACCGAACCGACCATGCCTCTGGCTCCGCCGGACATCGTTCAACGCACCTCCGTGTCGAGGCCGACCTTGGTCAGCCCGCGGGACTTGGCCATGGACATCACGTCGATCACCTTCTGGTACTGCAGCGCGCCGTCGCCGCGGACGCGCACGACGGGCTGGTCCGCCTCCGGCAGGGCGGCGATCGCCGCGAACTCCTCGCCCAGCTGGGCGGGGGTCACGGGTCGGCTGCCCAGGCTGTAGGAGCCGTCGGCGCCGATGACGACGAAGCGGTACTGCACCTTGGTGTCAGGGGCGCGTCCGGCGCCCTTCTCCGCTTTGGGAAGATTGACGGCGGTCGTCTGCTCCAGCACCGGCGTGGCGATCATGAAGATGATCAGCAGGCAGAAGCAGAGGTCGAGCATCGGCGTGACGTTCAGCTCGTTCATCACGTGCAGCCGATGGGGCTTGGAGAAGGAGCGGGCCATGCGACGTCACTGGGCGTCTTCCCAGCCGGGAGGACTGAACGAGCCGTCATCCGGCGCGGGCGCCTCGACGGGCGAGGCCGGCAGGGGCGCGGCCGCAGGCGCCTGCGCCGGCTGGGCGGCGGCGCGCCGGAGCGCCTCCCTCTCCTGATGCTGCGCGAAGTTGCGACGGGCCTCGCCCTCGAGCTCGAGCTCGACGCGGTCGGCCAGGGCGCTGGCGAAGTTCTCGAGCTCCGTGGTCATCAGCTTCACCCGCGTGAGCAGGTAGTTGTAACCGAAGGTGGCGGGAATCGCGACGAGCAGGCCGAGGGTGGTGGTGACGAGCGCGCCGGAGACGCCGGGCGCGAGCTGGGAGATGCTGGCCTTCTCGGTGAGCGCGCCGAAGGTGAGCATCACGCCCCAGACGGTGCCGAGCAGTCCGAGGAAAGGTCCGCCGGAGACGAGCGATGAGAGCAGGACCATCTTGTCCTCATACTTGACCATCGTGCGGGAGACGCCGCGCTGCACGGCGTTCTCGACGTGACCCATGCAGAGCGTGACGTCGGACTGGCGCAGCAGACGGCCCTTGTGGCGCTGGACGGCCGACACGGCCTCGGCGACGAGGTATTCGTAAGGCCCCAGGCTCGTGCCGCGGGGGAAGTTGAGGGCGACGACGGCGGGCTCGTCGCGCAGCCGGCGCTCGAAGGCGAGGTTGCGACGGCGGAGCTCCTGGACGTCACCCCACTTCTGGATCATCGCGCCCCATCCGATGAAGGAGCAGACGAGCAGCACGCCGGCGACGGCGAGACCGGCGCTGTCCATCTGCTGGAAATACCACAGGACTCCTTTGGTCTCGGCCTCGGCCAGGACGGACAGGGTGAAGAGAGCGGACATCGCCCATAGGCAATCCAGTAGGACGCTGGCTTCAACAGGAAAAGCCCCCGGCGACGCTTGAACCCGGAGCCGGGACGGCACATGATGGACGGGAGATGCTTCCGCGTCCGTCCAGTTGCCAAGGCTGCCTGCAGCCCCCCAAGGTGTTCATCAGCCTCGTCGCGGGAACCAAGGCGCACCAGTATGCCTGCTGCGGTTCGTGCCCGTGCCTGGCCAAGACCGCCGCCGGGACGCTGCCCTCGCTCGCCCTGGGGGTTAAGTTCGAAGTCCCCGCCCCGGCCGGTCGGGGGCGCTGCCCCGCCTGCGGGTTCAGATGGAGCGACTTTGAGAGGATCCGGAGGATGGGATGCCCCTCCTGCTACGACGCCCACGCCCGGGAGGCGACGTCAGCCATCGCCAGAGCCCAGCCGGGCCTCCTCCATACCGGGCGCAGACCTGCCACGGACCCTGACGCCGACCGTGCCGAGCGCATCCTCGAGGCGCGCCTCCGGCTCAAGGAGGCCCTCGCCGAGGAAGATTACGAGACGGCGGCCGTCCTCCGGGACAGGATCGCCGAACTTGAGACCGGCGAGGGAGCCGGAGCCCCCTGATGAAGCCCACCGCTCTGCTCACCAATGACGACGGCGTGGGGGCCGCCTTTCTGCACGCCCTGGCGCAGGCATTGAGGGACGCGGGCTTCAGGGTGATGGTCGCGGCGCCCGCCGGGGAAAGAAGCTGGATCGGCAGGGCCTTCAGCCGGCATCGGGAGGTCACGGTGGCGTCCCTGCCCGGACCCGGGGACCTGACCTGGTCCATCGACGGCACCCCCTCGGACTGCGTCAACATCGCCCTGGGACATCTGCTGGAAACCAGTCCTGACGTCGTCGTCTCCGGCATGAACATCGGCTTCAACGCCACGATGCCCCTGTGCCTGAGTTCCGGGACGCTGGCCGGCGCCACGGAGGGCACCGCCTGGGGCCTCCCGTCGGTCGCGTGCTCCTTCGACCTCGAACAGTCGGTCTTTGAAAAGGCCCACCGGCAGTCGGCGGTGTGTCCGGAAGAACTGAGGCCGCACCTCGCCTCAGCCTGCCGGCATGCGGCGTCCTTCGCGCTCTCGCTCGCAGGCAGGCCGCCCAAGGGCATGGAGGTGCACAGCCTGAACTACCCTTCGAACATGAGCGACGGCCGGCGGATGACCCGCACCACGCCCGCCCTCGTGCGTCACGGCTCCCTCTTCCGACCCTCCGAGCTCGGCTACCGTTTCGCGTGGAACGACGGCGTGACGGTCGAATCCGGACACGACAGCGACCTGGCTGCGCTGGAGCGCGGCGAGATCAGCCACACGGTCTTCGACTTCGGACGGACGGGTCCGGCCTGAAGCAAGCCTCAGTGGGCGTGATCGTGGCCGTGGTCATGGTCGTGGCCATGACCGTGGTCGTGGCCGCAACCGCAGGCGCCATGGCCACCGCCGGCAAGCAGCACGGGCAGAAGGAGCAGCAGGCCGATGATGGGGGCGGGAGCCCAGGCCTTGATGGCGCCAAGCTCGCGGAGATAGGGCACGAAGGCGATGAAGGCGCCGATCGCCCAGGCGCCGAGATGGTTGGGGATGAGCCAGAGACCCTCCATGCCGGCGTCGTTCGCGCGGCGCTGCACGTAGACGCTCAGCAGGCCGGCGCCGAGGACCGCGGAGAGGATCAGGAGGAAGATCGAGAACGGACCCCAGGTGGCCTCGGCCTCGTGATGGAGTTCGGCCTCCTTCTTCTTGAGTTCCTCGGCGGCGGCCGCGGCAGCCTGCGCCTTGGCGGCCTGCTCGTCGAACGCCTTGCCCTTGGCGGCGGCCTTGGCCTTGGCGAAGGCGGCGGAGGAGGTCTTCTCCACCAGGGCGGCCTTCTTCTTCTCCAACCCTCCATGAGGCAGGGTGTGAGTCATGTACTCGAAGGAGAAATGCGCGGCCGCATAGGTGACGGCGGCGGCGACGACGGCGGCGAGAAGCAGGCCGGCGCGGCCGAGGGGCTTGTTGAGGTCCAGCGAGAGGCTCATGAGTGAGCCCGCAACCTAGGAGCGCCCCCCTCCCCTGCAAATCCAAACTTGGAAAGCCCGGCCGCGGCCTCCCTATTCTTGGGCATGCCCAGCCCGCAGACCGAGACCGTGCTGTTCGACCTCGACGGGACCCTGGTGGACAACTTCGAGGCCATCCACCGCTGCTATGACGACGTCATGAAGCTCATGGGACTGCCGGGCGTCACCCTCGAGGAGGTCAGGCGGGCCGTGGGAGGGTCGGTCAACGTGACGGTGGTCAAGCTCGCCGGCGAAGCCAACGCGCCGACCGCCGTCCGCCTCTTCCGGGAGCACTTCCCTGCCGTCATGTTCCATGGACTGCGGACCTACCCGGGCTGCCGCGAGATCCTCGCCGAACTGCGCGGACGCGGAATCCGCACCGCCGTCTACACCAACAAGGATGACGCCTGCTCCCGGGCGATCCTGGCGAAGCTCGGACTCGACGCGCTGGTCGACGGCATCTTCGGCACCAACGTCCACCCTTGGCGCAAGCCGCAGCCGGAGTTCACGCGCTTCGTCGTCGACCGGATGGGCGCCGATCCGGCGCGCACGATGATGGTCGGGGATTCGCCCTTCGACATCGCCACGGCGCGCAACGGCGGCCTCGCGCGCGTGCATTGCGTCACCACGGGAAGCCATACCGCCGAGGAGCTCCGGCCCCACGGCCCCGACGGCGTCCACCCGGACCTGCCCGCGCTCGGCAGGGAAGCCCTGGGGCTGGGGTGATTTTCGCTTCGCACCCGCCGTCCGCGGCGATTGCATGAATCCATGCCGCCCCCGCGCGACCCGAAGGACCGCGGGCCCGAGACCACGCTCTCGGGCGTGGTGGAACGCATCCTGTGGCTGGACGAGGAGACGCATTTCACCATCGCGGAACTGTCGCAGGAGTCAGGCGAGAAGACGGTCGTGCTCGGCAACATGACCGGCCTGCAGTGCGGGGAGACGGTGGACGTGACGGGGCACTGGGAAAGCCATCCGTCGCACGGCCCCCAGCTGCGCGTGAAGTCCTTCAGCTCCCGGCTGCCCTCCTCGGTCCACGGCATCCGCAAATACCTCGGCAGCGGCCTGATCCGCGGCATCGGCAAGACCTACGCCGACAAGATCGTGGCCAAGTTCGGAGTCAGGACGTTCGACATCATCTCGCACCAGTCGGCGCGGCTGCGCGAGGTGGAGGGCATCGGCCCCGGCCGCGCCAAGGCGATCAAGGAGGCGTGGGAGGAGCAGAAGTCGCTGCGCGAGGTCATGGTCTTCCTCCAGACCTACGGAGTCACGAACGCGCTCTGCCTGCGCATCGTGAAGGCCTACGGCCAGGACGCCAAGAAGGTGCTCACCACCGAGCCCTACCGCGTCTGCCGCGAGGTCGACGGGGTCGGCTTCAGGACCGCGGACAAGATCGCCCGCAACCTCGGCCTGCCGACCGCCGGCCCGCAGCGCGTGGACGCCGGCATCCTCCACGCCCTGGAGGAGCTCGAGGGGGAAGGCCACAGCGCCTTCCCCGAGGAAGGACTGCTCGAGAAGGCGACCGAGCTGCTCGAGGTGGACCGGACGATCGTGCACGAACGGCTGCGGCGGCTCATCGCCGAGGCGGCGGTCGGCGTGCTCGACGCCCGCGGCACGCGCCTCATCCAGCTTCGCGCGCAGGAATCCGCCGAGAAGTCAGTGGCGCTGTCCGTTCGCCGCATCCTCGCGGCTCCGTCCGCCCTGCCCTCCATCCAGGCCGAGCGTGCCGTGGAATGGGCCCAGACACGGGCCGGCTTCGCCTTCTCCCCGGCCCAGGCCGAAGGGGTGAAGATGGCCCTCGCCGCCAAGGTCTCGGTGCTCACCGGCGGACCGGGCACGGGCAAGACGACCATCCTTCGGGCGCTCTGCGACATCCTCTCCGCCAAGCGGGCGCGCCTGGTCCTGGGAGCCCCGACGGGACGTGCCGCCAAGAGGATGTCCGAGGCCACGCGCTGCCCGGCCGCGACCATCCACCGGCTGCTCAAGTTCGATCCGGCCGCGGGCGGGTTCACGGTGAACGCCGACAGCCCACTGGCCGCGGACTTCGTCATCATCGACGAATCCAGCATGCTGGACACCAAGCTGGCGGCGGCGCTGCTGCGGGCCGTGCCCTCCGCGGCGCACCTGCTCCTGGTCGGGGACGTCAACCAGCTGCCCTCGGTGGGCGCGGGCAACGTGCTCGGAGACCTGATCGACTCGCGGGCCGCCGCGGTCACGCGGCTGGAGGCGGTGTTCCGACAGGGCGCGCGCAGCGGCATCGTGACCGTCGCCCACGGCATCCTGCACGGCGAGACCGCTCCGCCCACGCCCGTGACCGATCCCGCCACGCTGGACTTCTCCCAGGACATCCACTTCGTGCGCGCCGACGATCCGGAGGCCTGCGTCGCCGCCGTCACGCGTCTCTGCTGCGAAGTGCTGCCCCGGGCGCTGCGGCTCGATCCGCTCCGGGACGTGCAGGTGCTGGCGCCCATGCACAAGGGCACGGGCGGCATCCAGGCCTTCAACTCGGCGCTGCAGGCCCGCCTGCGCGGCCGGGACGCCCGTCCCGGCCGGGTCTCACCGGGCGACAAGGTCATCCAGACGCGCAACAACTACGACCGCAACGTCTTCAACGGCGACTTCGGGGTGGTGCTCGAACAGGACGAGGAAGGCACGCTGCTGGTGGATTTCGACGGGGCCCGGGTGGAGCTGGAGCGGGGCGAACAGGGCGACCTGCACCTGGCCTACGCCGTGAGCATCCACAAGTCGCAGGGGTCGGAATTCCCCGCGGTCGTGGTGCCGCTGCTCCGGCAGCACAGCGTCATGCTCGCCCGCAATCTCGTCTACACCGCGGTCACCCGCGGCCGCAGGCAGGTCATCCTCGTGGGCGATCCGACCGCCTACGCCATGGCCGTGCGCAACGCCTCGGATTCGCGGCGCGTGACCGGACTGCTCCCTCGGCTCAGGGAGGAAGACTGATCAGGGCCGGACGCGCAACGTGCCGCGCGTCACGCCGAGCTGGTTGAGCACCTTCAGGTCGTTCCAGAGCGCGGTCCCGTCGAGGTCGCCGTCGAGCAGCGCGCGGTACTTGGCGAGCGTGCGCGTGACGGTGGCGGGGTCCTCGTCGACGAACTCGACGCGGAACCGGCGCACGCCGAGCGCCGTCAGCTGGCCGGCGTATTCAGCCCCGGTCTGCGCCCGGGAGTTGTAGAGGGTGTTCCGGCAGCCGGCGTCGGCCCGCAGAAGGTGCTCCGCGCCCACCCGGTCGCGCAAGGTCACGCGGTGCTTCTCGCAGGGCCGTCCGCAGTCCCGGTAATCCTTGCCCTTGGAAAGGAAGGCGCAGAACACGCAGTGCTCCATGTGGAACATGGGCATGTGCTGGTGGAGCGTGACCTCGAACCAGGCGGGCGGGGCGGAGCGGAGCAGCGCGGCCAGCTGGCCGGCGTCGAGGTCGTAGGAGGCGGTCAGTCCTTCCAGTCCGTGACGGGACATGAGCCACTCCGCGGTGAGCCCGTTGGCGACGTTGAGCGAGAAGTCGCCCCGCCGCCGGACGCCCGCCGCGGCGAAAGCGCGCAAATCCTCATGGTTGCGGGCCAGGTAGCCGTCCGCCCCGCAGGAGAGCACGATCTCGGTGACACGGTCCTCGCCCTGCTTGCGGAGGCGCGGCCCCATGGCCCAGAACTCGACGGCCGTGCCGCGGGCCTCGCGGAACTCCTTCACGCGGGCCATGGCGACGCGGAACTTCTTCGGATCCTCGAATTCGGCGTAGACGAACTTCGCGCCCCATTCCAGGACGGGCTCGAGCTGCGCCGGCTCGCGGATGACGGCCACGATTTCAGCGGGACCGACGGCCGGCGGCGCGGACGCCTCGACCTGCACGGCCTTCGGATCATAGGGCAGCAAGGTCCATCGCGGCGGCCGGGCGCGCTGCTCCGCGAGATCGTCGGCCAGTTCACGACGCATCCGGTTCAGCTCGCTGACTGGCACGATGAGGGCGCCTTGCAGGTCGGCCTCGACGTCCCGCAGTTCCAAGGCCGTCTCGCCGAGCCGGCCGAACTGTTCGCGCAGCAGGGCGACGTCCATCGGCCGCTTTTCGGCCGCGGCGCAGGGCACCGCGCTCTCCCGGACGGCGACATGTCCGTCCGCATCCCGCAGCTCGACCCGGAGGGGCAGGCCGACGCGTCCGGCCGCGCGCAGGAAGACGGGCCGGCGGTGATTGGGCCGATCGCGGTCCCAGGAGTCACGCAGACGACGCTCCAGC
>CAIOPO010000063.1 GCA_903860195.1 uncultured Opitutia bacterium
CCAGCCCTATCCCTGTCCCTGCCCCTGTCCCTAGCCCTATTTCGCTTTATCCCCCATCCTTCATCTTCCATCTTTCGTTCACCCCCAACCCCCATGCGCTCACTCCTCCTGTCCGCCGCCCTGTTCTCCGCCTCCCTCGTCTCCGCCGCTGAAGTCTTGACCTACGGCCCCGCCCAGAAGGTCGGCGAGGGCTACAAGTTCACCGAAGGCCCTGCCTGGCATCCGCAGGAGAAGGCGTTCTACTTCTCGGACATCCCAAGCAAAAACATGCAGCGCTGGACGGCCGAGGGCGGCAGCAAGCTCTTCGTCGACCGCAAGTCCCGCTCCAACGGCATCGTGGTCGACCCCCAGGGCCGGCTGATCTTCTGCGAGATGGACAAGCGCGCCGTCGTGCGCCGCGACAAGGAAGGCAATGAGACCATCCTCGCCGACAGCTGCGACGGGCAGAAGCTGACGGCGCCCAATGACCTTTGGCTCGCCCCCAACGGCGACATCTACTTCACCCTGCCCAAGCTGCGCGCCGGCAAGGCCAAGAAGGACGCCATCCCTGAAGATGTGCTCAACGGCACGCTCTGCCGCATCTCCGCCGACGGCAAGTCGGTGACCAACGTCGGCAAGGCCGTCGGCGTGGAGGCCCCCAACGGCGTGGTGGGCACTTCGGACGGCAAGCGGATCTGGTGGACGGACGGCACGGTCTGCAAGACCGCCAAGGTCAATGCCGACGGCACGCTCTCCGATCCCAAGGTCGCGGCCAAGGTCGGCAGCGACGGCCTCGCCATCGACGCCCGCGGACGCCTGTACACCACCGCCAAGGAGGGCCTCGCCGTCCATGACGAGGACGCCAACCAGATCGGCCTCATCCCCGTACCCGAAAGCCCTTCCAACATGAAGTTCGGCGGGGTCGACGGCACGACGATCTTCATCACCGCCCGCACCGGCGCCTATATCGTCAAGTCCAAGACCCCCGGCGAAGGATTTGGGAAGTGAGGGCCAAATAGGGCTAGGGATAGGGCTAGGATTGGGGAACGCCGCCTCATGATTTTTGAAGGAAAAGTTATAGGAATAACTTTCGGGCGCCCCAAAGGCCCCCGATCGAGCATCTAAACTCTTGTTCTTACCAGCCCTAGCCCCAGCCCTAGCCCTTCACTCATTCCTCCTTAACCTCATCATTCACCCCATGCTCCTCCGTCTGCTCCCGCTCTTCGCCGCCTCCACGCTTTCCGCGGCCTCGGTCTCGACCTTCGCCGGCAACGGACAGAAAGGCTATTCCGGGGACGGCGGTCCCGCCGCCTCGGCCATGATCAACGACCCCTTCGGCGTGGTGCGCGGCCCTGACGGCGCGATCTGGTTCTGCGAATATGGCGGACAGCGCATCCGCAGGGTCGACCAGGACGGCAAAATCACGCTCATCGCCGGCAACGGACAGAAGGGCTACTCCGGCGACGGCGGTCCTGCCACCGCCGCCACGTTCAACCTGCCCCACGAGCTGCGCTTCGGCCCGCGCCGGGGCAATCTGTTCGTGGTCGACATGCAGAACCACGCCGTCCGCAAGATCGACGTGAAGACCGGCGTCATCACGACGGTCGCCGGGACGGGCCAGCCCGGCTACTCCGGGGACGGCGGCCCGGCCGAAAAGGCCCAGCTCAAACAGCCGCACAGCATCCAGTTCTCGCCCGACGGGAAGCACCTCTACATTTGCGACATCGGCAATCACGTCATCCGCCGGATCGACATGAAAACGAAGCGCATCGAGACCTTCGCGGGCACGGGCAAGGCGGGCGACACCCCCGACGGCGCGCCCGTGCGCGGTACGCCGCTGCGCGGTCCGCGCTCGCTGGACTTCGACCGCAACGGAGACCTCTGGCTGTGCACGCGCGAAGGCAACCAGGTCTTCCGTTTTGACATCAAGGCGGGCGTGATCCGACACGTGGTCGGTTCGGGCAAGAAGGGCTTCTCCACGGAATCGCAGCCCGCCAAGCAGGCCGCGCTCAACGGACCCAAGGGCGTCGCAGTGGACGCCAAGGGAGACGCCTGGATCGTCGACACGGAGAGCCACTCCATCCGCGTCTACCGGGCGGCCACGGACCGCCTCGAGCTCGCCGTCGGCACGGGCAAGAAGCATGACGGTCCTGACGGTGACCCGCTGAAGTGCGGACTGGCCCGCCCTCACGGGGTCTGGGTCGACGACGACGGCAAGGTCTTCATCGGGGATTCCGAAAACCACCGCGTGCGCGTGCTGCGCCCCTGAGCCGTGCCTGACC
>CAIOPO010000064.1 GCA_903860195.1 uncultured Opitutia bacterium
CCCGATCCTGCCAAGGGATTCGTCATATCTATCTCGCACACCGCCTACGAATCCGACCGCAAGAACTTCGACGGGAAAGTCTCGCTTGACGATATCGAAGTCGACTGGGTCCGGGTCTTTGTCGATTTAAACTAAGTATTTCTCAACCCATGCGCCACCTCCCCCTCCTGCTCATCCTGATCGCCGCACTCGCGTCGGCCCAGAATCCCACCACCGGCCGCAAGGTCGTGTTCGAGGACCAGTTCAATGCCGCGGCCTTGGACACCGCCAAGTGGACCGTCAGCATCGCCAATCACGTCAGCGTCAAGGATGGCAAGGTGGTGCTCGGCTTCAACATGACCCCTGAAGGCCCTCGCGGAGGAGGCATCAGCACGGTCGGCAAGTTCGAGCAGCAGTACGGATTTTTCGAGGTGAACATGCGCTTCAACGCCTTCCCCGGGCACCGTGGCGTCTTCGGCGTGCGCACCACCAAGCAGGATGAACTGCCGGCCGCTGGGCTGACTTTCCAGGGCGGGGGCCCTCGGGCCTATCCCTGGGCCCGCATTTCCAGCCCGGGCGGAGTCCGCGACTATCCTCCGGAGAAGGGACATGAAGGATACCTTCCCAACGGAGGCGGCTTCAAGAAGTTCAACACCTACGGCGTGCTCTGGACCGACAAGGCGTACGTGTTCTTCATCAACGGCAAGAAGGTCATGCAGATCGAGAAGCCCGAACCCATCAAGGCCATGGCCCTCTCGGTCCGGCATGAGGCGCTCGAGTCCGACCGCAAGGACTTCAAGGAGAAGAACCTGCCCGACGACGTCCTCGTCGACTGGGTGAAGATCTGGAAGTGACCTCTTTCCCCTCCATGCGCTCCCTGTTCCTGCTGCTGCTCACCGCCGTCGCGTCGGCGCAAAGTCCCACCGTCGGCCGCAAGGTCGTGTGGGAGGATCAGTTCAACGGAAGCGCCGTGGACGGCGCCAAATGGAACGTCGGCAACCCCGACCTCGTGAAGGTCGAGAAGGGCAAGCTCGTGCTGGGCTTCCAGCAGACCCCGGGAGGCTTCGTGGGCGGCAATCTCAACACCTCGGGCAAGTTCGCCCAGCAGTTCGGCTATTTCGAGGCCAGCATCCGCTTCAATGCTTTCCAAGGTCATCGTGGCACCTTCGGCATCCGCTCCGAGAAGCAGGAGGAGCTGCCCTCCGCCGCGATGAAGTTCGACGGAGCCGGTCTCGACCGGATCTTCCCCTGGGGACGTTTTGCCAACGCGCAGGGGTCGCGCGACGCGCAGCCGCCCAAGTGGGACGGCATCCTGACCGGTGGCAAGGGCTACAAGCGTTTCAACGAATACGGCATCCTCTGGACCGAAAAGGCCATCACCTGGTACATGGAGGGGAAGAAGATCATGCAGATCGAGAAGCCCGACCCCCTCAAGCCCATGGTCGTCTTCCTTTCGCATTATTTCCTCGAGGACGACCGCAAGCACTTCAAGGAGAAGAATCTGCCGGACAACGTGGAGTTCGAGTGGGTGAAGGTTTGGAAGTGAGCTCCTTGGCGTCGCAAAAGAGGTTTGCCTGACGCGCAGGGTGGGCATCCTGCGGAGGCATGTCCGCGACCTTCGACAAGACCAACCCCTTCCCGGCCCGTCTGGTTGAGCGGCGCAGGCTCAGTTCGCCCGCCAGTCAGAAGGAGACCGTGCACTTCTCAGTCTCCCTCGCGGGCAGCGGGCTCTCCTACAAGTGCGGGGATTCCCTCGGGGTCTTCCCGACGAACTCCTCCGCGGCCGTGGAGGCCCTGCTCAAGGCCGGCGGATTCTCAGGGGCGGAGCCGGTGCTCATCCCCAAGGACGCGGCCCCCACGCCCCTCCGTGAGGCCCTGACCCGGCGTCTCGCCCTGAACGGACCCACTTACAAGTTCGTCCAGCTGCTCCATGACCGCGCCGGTGACGCCGACCGGGCGCGGCTCGCCGAGCGCCTCGCCGAGGCCGATCCGGAGAAGAAGAAGGCCTGGCTGGAGCAGCGCGAGTTCGTGGACCTGCTTGAGGAATTCCCGTCGGCCCGTCCTTCCGCCCAGGAGCTGATCGAGTCCCAGCGTCGCCTGATGCCGCGCCTGTATTCGATCGCCTCCTCGCCGGCCCTTCATCCGCAGGAGATCCACCTGACGGTCGCCGTCGTGCGCTATGAGACCAAC
>CAIOPO010000065.1 GCA_903860195.1 uncultured Opitutia bacterium
CACGCTCGACGTCCGATTCGACTCCATCGACCAGGACGAGCGCAACAACGGCGCGCACGCGCACTTCACCGCCCGGCACCGCAACGTGACGGCCACCGTCGAGACCAGCATCGGCGGTGTGGACTGGTATCTCATCGTCCCCCGCATCGATCGCACCGTGACTACCGCCGCCGCCAGCGGCAAGGCGGTCGGGCTGGGCGACGTGTCCCTCGGGGCGCGTCTTAAAGTCGCCGACCATCTCGTCATCGCCGGCGTCAAGCTGCCCACGGGGGCGGATGACCTGACTTTGGTCGCCCCACGACGCTATCTCCAGCCCGGCACGGGTTCCACCGACGTCCTGCTCGGTCTGCGGCGCGATTATGCGGCCACTGCTGAGACGCCTGCGCTATTCTGGCAGGTGCTCGGCCAGGCGCCCGTGGCTTATGACGACCTGTTCCGTCCGGGTTCGTCGTTCTCCGGCACGTTGGGCGTGAAGTATCCGCTGTCCGGCGCCCTCGCGCTTTCGGTTCAGGGCACGCTCATCCGTCAGTTCCGCGACCGTAACGGGATGGCCTCGGTCGACCCGGCCTACGCCGAGGACTTGGAAAGCGCCGTGTTCTCGTCGCATCTCGCGGGCGGCCTCACCTGGAAGTTCAGTGAGGCGGGGAGCGTCTACGTCTACTACAGCACCTCGCTCAATGTCGTGAACAAGGCCTATCGGAACAACGGGGCCGTCGTTAACCCCGTCCATTCCACCGACGTGCTGTCCGTGGGCTTCAACTACCGGTTCTGACTTAGTCGGCCCACGGCCGCGGGGTCCGCCGTCCTTCCTCGACGGCGGGCCCCTTTCTTCGCGCCGCGATGAAGGGCCTTGCGGCCTGGCTCGTCGGGCCCTATCCCGCAGTCGCCGCATGATCACCTGCAGCAAGACCTACCGGGACATCCCGTTCGCCCATCGGCAGCACCGGCACGAGGGGCATTGCTCCTTCCTGCACGGCCATAATTGGTCGGTGGAAATCGAGTTCGCCTGCAGCCAGCTCGATGAGCGCGGCTTCGTCGTCGACTTCGGCGGTCTGGGATACCTGAAGGAATGGATTGCCCGGCACCTTGACCACGCCTGCGTGTTCTCGGCCGACGACCCGGTGAGGGACGACGTCCTGGAGGCCTTCCCCCGGCTCTTTCATCCTCTCATCGTCCCCTATTCCGCTTCAGCCGAGGGCATCGCACGGTTCCTGTTTGAGACCTTCGACCCCATGGTGCGTGAGAAGACCGGGGGGCGCGCCTGGATTCATCAGCTGATCCTGCACGAGGACACCAAGAATTCCGTCCGGTATCGGCCGGACGCCTGAGATGCCGACGGTCTATCCGGTGAACGAGACCTTCCTCTCCTGGCAGGGGGAAGGCGTGCACATGGGCCGCAAGGCGTTCTTCATCCGTCTCCAGGGGTGCCCGGTCCGTTGCGATTGGTGCGATTCCGCCTCCACCTGGCATCCCTCCCATGTTCCGGCCAAGGTGCGCAAGGCCTCGCCCGAGGAACTGGCGGCGGAAGCCGCTGAATCCCGGCCGGAGTTCGTCGTCCTGACCGGGGGAGAGCCCTGCGTCCACGATCTGAAGCCGTTGGTCGCATCCTTGGCCGCCGTCGGACTGCCGGCCCACTTGGAGACTTGCGGAGCTTTCGACATTCCCGCCGGCCTCGCTTGGGTCACAGTGAGCCCCAAATGGGCCAAGCCCCCCACCTCGGAGGCCCTTTCTTCCGCCGATGAGGTCAAACTGATCATCGAGGCGCCTGATTCCGCCGATCGATGGACCGAGGCCGTGGGGGGAGGGTGGTCCTGCTCTCATGTCTGGCTGCATCCGGAATGGTCCAAGCGAGGGGATGCCGCCGTCCTTTCCGCCATCACCGAGCGGGTCAAACGCCTCGGACCTCCCTACCGGGCCGGCTGGCAGGTCCATAAGCCCTATTCGGCCGATTCCGCCGACCCCCGCGCCCGACCCCCGGCCCCGTTGGGAGGCGACCCTTCGAAGGGTTTCTGAGCCCGCCCTGTCGGGCTCTGGGCTGACCTTCAATCTTCCCGCTCTTTTTGCTTCACACCGTCGGTGAACCCTCATTCATCACGGACTCATGACCCGCCACGCAGTTCTCGCCCTGGAAGATGGAACGATTCTTCGGGGGAGGGCGTTCGGGGCCGTGACCACGGTCTGCGGGGAAGCCGTGTTCAACACGAGCATGAGCGGCTACCAGGAGATCCTCACCGATCCGTCCTACTTCGGACAGATCGTGACGATGACGGTGCCGCAGATCGGCAACTACGGCGTCAACGAGGAGGATCTTGAGTCCTCCAAGCCGCACGCGGCCGGCTTCGTGGTGCGCGAGCTCTCTCCCGTCGTCTCCAACTGGCGCGCGACTTCCGACCTCGGTTCGTGGCTCGCCAAGCACGGCATCCCCGGCATCGAGGGCGTCGACACCCGCGCGCTCACCAAGAAGCTCCGCGTCGCCGGCGTGATGAAGGCCTGCCTCTCCACCGAGGGCATCGCGGATGACGAGGCCCTGCGTCGCGCCCGCGCCTGGTCCGGCACGGTCGGCGCCGACTTCGTCAAGGAGGTCACCTGCAAGGCTCCCTACCACTTCAACGCGAAGGCCGGCTCCTGCGAGGCCTTCACCGTGCCGGGCACCGCGCTCTACAAGCCCAAGGACCGCCCCGTGCGCTACCGCATCGCGGCCTACGACTTCGGCGCCAAGACCTCCATCTTCCGTCGGCTGGTCGCCTCCGGCTTCGACGTCCACGTCTTCCCCGCGACCACCCCCGCCTCCGAAATCCGCAAGTTCAACCCCGACGGCGTCTTCCTGTCGAACGGTCCGGGCGACCCCGCCGCGCTGAAGTACGCCCACGAGGCGGTCGCCGACCTGATCAAGTCCTACCCGGTGTTCGGCATCTGCCTGGGCCACCAGATCATCACCCACGCCATCGGCGCTTCGACCTACAAGCTGAAGTTCGGTCACCGCGGCGGCAACCAGCCCGTCAAGAACGTCGAGGAGGGCAGGGTGGCCATCACCGCCCAGAACCACGGTTTCGCCTCGAAGGCCGAGGAGCTCGACCGCTGCGGCGCCGTCGTCACCGAAGTGAATCTCAATGACGGCACGGTCTCCGGCCTCCGGCTCAAGGACCGCCCGGTCTTCTCGGTCCAGTACCATCCCGAGGCGGGTCCCGGACCCAACGACGCCGACGTCCTCTTCGACCGGTTCTACGACCTGGTCGCCAAGGCGAAGGGCGCCCGCTGAAGTCCTTCCATGCGCGGAGGGGCCTTCTTCCTCGCGTCGCTGCTCACGGCCTGCGTCCCCTCGGTCGCTCCGACGGGTCCTCAGGCCCTCCGCGCCCTGATCGATGCCGCGGCGGACGGCCGGCTGCCGGCAGGAGAATACCATGGCGTGTCCCCGGGCTCCGAGGCGGCCAGCGAGGCCTTCGTCTATGTCGAGGAGTGGCTCAACGTGAACGGGGAATCCGTCCATGACGTGCGAGCGCACGCCCCTTCCCGGGAAGGTGATTTCCGCCTGACCCGCTCCGCCGACGGCCGTCATGTCTATCTCATTGCGGACGGCTGGCCCGGCCGGCAGGTCAGGACCCGCGCCGTCACGCCGCGCGCGGGCATGAAGGTCGTGCTCCTCGGCTGGCCCGATGAGCTGCGCTGGGAGCGTCTCGGCTCCGTCTTGGTCGTGGAGACGCCCCGCGAGATGGCCGACGAGGAGAACCACCCCTGCCGTCAGGCCTTCGTGTTCAGGTTCACCTTTCCCTGAGCCGCCTCAGAGCTCGACCTGCATGCCCAGTTCCACCACCCGTCCCGGCGGGAGGTTGAAGTAGGCCGTGGCCGAGAGCGCGTTGCGATTGAGGATCTCGAAGATCTTCTCCTGCGG
>CAIOPO010000066.1 GCA_903860195.1 uncultured Opitutia bacterium
AGCGCCGCTTCCAACACCTTCACGATCCTCGCCGCGGCGGCGCCGTCGCCGAAGGGATTGGGCAGGCGGGAGCGGCGGGCGAGTTCAGCGGGATCGTCCAGGAGGCGGCCCGACTCGGACACGATGCGCGCCGGATCGGTGCCGACGAGGACGCTGGTGCCCGCGCGCACGCCTTCGGGCCGTTCGGTGACGTCGCGCATGACGAGCACCGGCTTGCCGAGCGAGGGAGCCTCCTCCTGCACGCCGCCCGAATCGGTGAGGACGAACGCGCACCGGTCCATGAGCCAGACGAAGTCCAGATAGTCCGCGGGCGGAACGAGCGCGATGCGGGGATGACCGCCGAGGAGACGGCGCACGGGCTCCTGGACGGCGGGGTTGAGATGCACGGGGTAGAGCAGCCCGAGGTCCGGGCGGGACTCGACCAGCGCGAGAAGTCCGCGGCAGATGCGCTCGAAGCCTTCGCCGAAGGACTCGCGGCGATGGCCGGTGACGAGGGCCCAGCGGGCGGAGGGATCCTGCGGGAACCGCCGCGCGAAACCGGCCGGGACGCCCAGGCGCGCCATGACGTCGCCGGCCGCGAGCGCACGGGCGCGGGACAGGGAGGCCAGCAGCGCGTCGACGACGGTGTTGCCCGTGACGTGGATCCGGTCCGCCGGCACGCCCTCACGGCGGAGGTTGTCCGCCGCGTCGGCGGTGGGGCAGAAATGCCAGCGGGCGAGCACCGAGGTCACGCGCCGGTTCATCTCCTCCGGCCAGGGCGATCCCATGTCGCCCGTGCGGAGGCCGGCTTCGACGTGGCCGAACGGCACGCGGCGATGGGCGCAGGCGACCGCGGCGCCGAGCACGGTCGTGGTGTCGCCCTGCACGAGCACGGCGTCAGGCCGGGCGGAGTCGATCCAGGCGCCGACGCCCGCCGTGACGCGCGCCGCGAGTTCGGCGAGGGACTGTCCGGGGCGCATGAGCCCCAGGTCCGTCTCCGCGCGGAGTCCGAAGGCGGCGAGCGCCGGCGCGAGCATCTCACGGTGCTGGCCGGTGGAGACCAGCGTCGGACGCAGGCGGCCGGAGGCGGCGAGCGCCGCGTGCACGGGGGCGAGCTTCACCGCTTCGGGGCGGGTGCCCAGCACGAGGGCGACGGTCCTCATCGCGGGGCGGGCAGCGGATGGCGCGAGCCGTCGATCAGGACGCCGTCTTCGAGCAGTTCCACGTCGCAGCCGACGGCGGTCACGAACACCACGTCGCGGCCGCGGGCGGTGAGCCGCCGTACCCACGAGCGGACGAACGCGCCGTAGCGGTCGGAGCGCCACCCTTCCCCGTCGGGCGACGCGGTGACCCAGCTCTCACGCGAGGGGAGCGAGCAGACCGTGCGGAGGCGGGCAAGCCCCTCGCGCGTGCGGCCCTGCCAGCGGAGCGTGACCTCGGCGTCACGGGGTCCGGTGACGCGGTCGATCACGACGAAGCCCTGGGGCAGACGGAGCAGGCGGCGCTCGCAGCGGAATCCGGAACGGTCCGCGCGCCAGGCGCCGACGCCGCCGGCCGGATCGCGGCGCACGCAAGCCGTCCAAGGCAGCCACAGGAACCTGCCGACGCGGCGCATCGGGTCCGCGTCGTCGACGGTCACCGAAGAGTGATGGCGGGCATGGGCGAGTCCGCCGAAGGGATGGCCCGCGCGGTAGGAGCCCGTGCCCACGTCGTCCGTGATCCATTCCCCGTCCCAGAGGATCGAGACGTGGAGCTGGTCCGC
>CAIOPO010000067.1 GCA_903860195.1 uncultured Opitutia bacterium
CTCATCGCCGACCTTTCCAAGGTCCCTGAGTCCATCCGCACCGCCGTTCGCAACAACGCCGGCGGCCACGCCAACCACACGTTCTTCTGGAACATCCTCTCCCCGAACGGAGGCGGCGAACCCGTCGGCGCCCTCGGCGAAGCCATCCAGAAGGCCTTCGGCGGCCTCGAAGGCGAGAAGGGTCTCAAGGCCGTCTTCAAGGCCGCTGCTACCGGCCGTTTCGGCTCCGGCTGGGCCTGGCTCGTCGTCAAGGCCGACAAGTCCATCACCGTGACCTCCACGCCGAACCAGGACAGCCCTCTCATGAAGGGCGTCGCCGACGTGAACGGCACCCCGGTCCTCGCCCTCGACGTCTGGGAGCACGCCTACTACCTCAAGTACCAGAACCGCCGCCCCGACTACGTCGACGCCTTCTGGAAGGTCGTCGACTGGAAGAAGGCCAACGACATCTACGTCAAGGCCGTCGCCTGAACGACCGTCCAGACCCTCACAAGAAGCGGCCGCTCGGCCGCTTCTTTGTTTGGCACATCCGTCGAGGTGTGCTGTCCTAGCCTCACCCCGATGCGCTTCCTCACGCTCATTCTCCTGGCTTTGGCGAACACCGCCTCCGCCGCCGAAACCGTCCTGCCGCTCTGGACCGAAGGCGTCCCGGGCAAGCGTGTCGCGCCTTCGAAAACCGTGCTCGATCGCATCGGACCCAAGGGCAACCAACCCGGTCGCGAGACCTTCATCAATGAGCCGTCGATCACGGTCTACCCGGCCGCCAACCCGAACGGCGCCGCGGTGATCGTCTGTCCCGGGGGCGGCTATTGGTTCCTGTCGACTAAGAACGAAGGGACGGGCGTCTGCGAATGGCTCAACAGCATCGGCGTCACGGGCGTCCTCCTGCGCTACCGCACCCCGACGGCCGATGAGACGCTGCCGTACGGCTATCCCGTCCAGGACCTGCAGCGTTCGCTGGGCCTCGTCCGCGCCCATGCCAAGGAGTGGAACATCGACCCGAAGCGCGTCGGCGTGATCGGCTTCTCCGCCGGCGCCAACCTCGTCGGCCACGCCTCCTGGGACCGCACGCCCCGCACCTATGAACAGAAGCCAGGGGTCGACGATGCGCGCGGTCCTGACTTCACGATCTTCGTCTACGGCGGCGGCTTCCTCGAGAAGGAGGACAAGAACAAGTTCCGTGAGGGCTTCAGCGTGCCCGCCGACGCTCCGCCCTGCTTCTTCGTGGTGGCGCACAACGACGGAGCCAATCCGATCGAAGCCGCCAAGCTCTACATCGAATACAAGCGCCAGAACCTCCCGGCCGAGATCCACGTCTACTCCAAAGGCGGCCATGGATTCGGCACGCGCCAGACCAAGCTCCCCGTTGACGGCTGGACCAAAGCCGCTGGCGAATGGATGGGCGCCGAAGGCTTCCTCAACGCCTCCCGATGAGACCGCTCCTCCGATTCGGCTTCCTCGCCCTGCTTCACGTCGCCGCGACCCTCCGCGCCGAACCGTCCGACCTGACCAAGCCGGTCCAGGTGTTCATCTTGCTGGGTCAGTCCAACATGGTGGGACTCGGGAAGGTGGCAGGACCGGACGGCTCGCTCGAACACGCCGTCAAGGTGAAGAAGAAGTATCCCTACCTCGTCGACGATTCGGGCGCGTGGAAAGCCCGGGAGGACGTGCGTTATGTCCGGGTCATGGTCGGACGCGGCGGAGGCATGCAGATCTTCAATGACGACTGGCTGAAGGCGGGCGGGAGGAACCTCGGACCGGAGCTCGGGATAGGCCACCCCCTCGGCGACTCGCTCACCGCACCGGTCATGCTCCTCAAGAGCTGCATCGGGAATCGCAGCCTAGGCTGGGACCTGCTCCCTCCTGGCAGTCCGCGGACCTTGCACGACGGCAAGGTCTATCCTGCCTACAAGGAACGACCCGACTCCTGGCCGGCCGACCCGGCCAAGGGCATCGACACTCCGCCTCCCCTGCCTTGGGTCGACAAGAAGGGCAAACCGATCGACTGGTATGCGGGGAAGCAGTACGACGATGACATCGCGAACGCCAAACGCATTCTCGCTGACCTCAAGAAGCACCATCCGGGCGCGACGGGCTTCGAGGTCGCAGGCTTCTTCTTCTGGCAGGGCGAGAAGGACGTCGGCAACGCCGCTCACGCGGCCGGATACGAGGCCAACCTCGTCCGCTTCATCCGAAGGCTGCGGCAGGACTTCGAGGCCCCGCACGCGAAGTTCGTCCTGGCGACGCTGGGCGAAGCCGTGAAAGGGTCCGGCGGCAACGGCGGCAGAGTCCTGGAGGCCCAGCTTGCGGTTGACGGCGAATCCGGGAAATACCCCGAATTCAAAGGCAACGTCGCCACGGTCTATTCTCACCCCCTGTCCAAGGGCGGCTCCGGCAACAGCCATTACAACGGCAACGCAGAGACCTACATGGACGTGGGCGAGGCCATGGGCGAGGCGATGACCCGACTGCTCAAGAAATGAACTCAACATTGACACCGCTGCTGAGTCTTTGGGCCGGACTGTCCATCGCCGCATCCCTGTGCGCCGCAAGCCCGGTCGGCGACGGCAAGAGCGACGACACGGAAGCCCTGCAGGCGCTCATCGACGCCGGCGGCAGCGTGCGGCTGCCCAAGGGCCGTTACCGGCTGACGAAGACGGTCACGGTCGACCTCGCCCGGCTCGGCGCATTCGGACTCTCGTCCGACGGCACGGCCACCCTCATCATGGCCGGCCCCGGGCCCGCCCTGAAGATCGTCGGCACGCACGGAGGCACCGCCGCGCCGAAGTCGTTCAAGCCCGAGACCTGGGCCCAGCGCACCCCGGTCGTGCAGGGCCTCGAGATCGTCGGCGCCCACCCCGAAGCCGACGGACTCGAGGCGACCGGCACCATGCAGCTGACCCTCTCGCGCCTGACCGTCCGCGAGGCCCGTCACGGCATCCATCTCACCGTGCGCAACCGCAACGTGGTCATCTCCGACTGCCACCTGTACCGGAACCGGGGCGTCGGCCTGTTCCTCGACCAGGTCAACCTGCACCAGACCAACGTCGTCGGCTGCCACATCAGCTACAACCTCGGGGGCGGCATCGTCGCGGTCGGCGGCGAAGTCCGCAACCTGCACGTCGGCACCTGCGACATCGAGGCCAACCATGACGAGAACGGCCCGCCTTCCGCCAACATCCTGCTGGATTCCACCGGAGGCTCGATCGCCGAAGTGGCCGTCACGGGCTGCACCATCCAGCACACCAACAAGGCCGCCGGATCCGCCAACATCCGCATCCTCGGCGCGGGCAAGGACCCTTCGCTGCTGCGACGCGAAGGACGTGAACACACCCGGGAAGGCCACGTCACCGTCGTCGGCAACATCTTCAGCGACGTGAAGGTCAACCTGGAGATCCGCCAGTCGCGCGGCGTGACCGTCTCCGCCAACACCTTCTGGGAGGGCTTCGAGCACGACCTCGTCGTCGAGGACAGCGCCAGCGTCGTCGTCACGGGGAACAACTTCGACCGCAACCCCCGCTACCTCGTGAACGGCTTCGGCCTCGCCGAGAACAACGGCGTCGTCTTCCGACGCACCGACGACTCGTCCTTCAGCGGCAACGTCGTCAACGGCGTCCGACGTCACCCCGCGGCCCTGCGCTTCGAAGGGGGACGCCGCCTGCGCGTCCAGGACAACAGCGTCCTGGACTCCGACGGCGACGGCATCCTCCTGCAGGAAGTGTCCGACAGCCTCGTCTCGGGAAACCTCGTGCGGGATGACCGCAAGGACCGCCCGGGACCGGCTCCGGGCGTGACGGAGAAGGCGTGCGCGGGCAACCTCGTGCAGGGCAACCTGACCGCCGCGCCCCGTTGAGGCTCAGGCGCCGCCGCGACGGATCTCGGAACCTTCGAAGCGGATCGAGACGCGCCAGACCTTCTTCACCCGGGTGATGACCTTGCCGGTCCCCGCCACGATGGTCTCGGGAATCTCGATGCGGTGCTGGTCGACCACGGCGTGGAAACCGCGCTCCGAGAAGATGTCGATGAACATCGCGATGGCCAGGGGGTCGTCGAAGACGGAAGTCTCGATGTTGACGTGCGCCTGGCCCGAGATGGCGTGGGCCTTGATGATGGGGAGGAACTTCGTCTGGATCAGGTCGATGACCTGCCGGAACTGCTCCGTGTTGCGCTCGGCGTAGTCGTCGAGACGCCGCACCAGGTCCTGGCGGGCGTGCTGCACGATCTGCGAGGCCAGCGGGATGGGCGAGATGAGGTCATGGCTCTCCTCGGAGAGCTCGAGGGAGCTCTGATACTGGAGCTCCTTGATGATGCGCGCCTGGACTTCCGGCAGGGTGCCCTGGGCGTTGATGAAATGGTAATGGAAGATCGTCCGGAGCGACTGCAGCGGCTCGTAGGTGCGCTCCTTGAAGACCCGGTAGCGGTTGCGGGCCGCCTCCTCGCTGAGGTCGGTCTTGCGGACCTCGAAAGGCGGAGGCAGTCCTTCGCGGGAGGCCTTCTCGTTGGCCTCATGGGCCTCACGGCCGCGCTTGAGCTGACGGCGCACCGATTCGTTCTCGTCGACGAAAAGGACCAGGATGTGGAAGTGGGGCTTGGGGAAACGGGTGGAGTCGGGCGTCCCGCGGAACTCCTGGCGGAGGTCGTTGAGACGGGCGAACAGGTGCTTGAGGCACTCCACCTGCACCATGGAGCGAGGGAAGCCGTCCACCACGGCGCCGCTGACGTACTGGGGCTCGAGCAGCTTGCGGAACAGCAGCTCCACCACCTCGCGGTCACCGACGAGCATCCCGGCGTCGATGCGCTTGCGGGCCTCGGGACTGGAGAGAAGGTCACTGACGACGATCGGCTCCGCGTCGTAATCGCGATACTGCAGGATGAACTCGGTGTTCGTCCCCTTGCCCGCGCCGGGCGCTCCGTTCAGCCAGAAGATCTCCCGGGGGAAGGACAGTTTGGCACGGCCGAACTCACGCTCCAGGCTGGACCAGACGGCGTCGAAGATGATCTGGCCGTCCTTGACCTCCAGGTCGCTCACTCCGTTGCCGGAGGGTCTGGATTGCGGTTCGTGCATGCTGGGCAAAGGGGCGAGAGATAACCCCGGCCCACCCGCCGTGCGAGGCGAAAAACGGGCTAACGCCGCTCAGAACCCGTCGTTTGTATGGTTTCTGAGCCGGGACGAACGGTCGGAATGCCCGGAGCATCGGAGCGGCTGCGACGGAACTGGAAACGGTTGATGTCCTGCATGGAGATCTGGTCGAGGGACTTCGCGGCCCCTTCGGCCAGCTTCGGAGGACGGGGGACGGTGTCGATCGCGTCGGTGGGACGAGGGCTCTCGCGGTTGCCGAATCCAAGGATGGAGGCCGTGGTCCCGGAGAGGGCCGAAGTCTCGCGGTCGATGGCCTTGACCGTGATGACGTTCTTCGGCCTGACGTCGGCGTCGAGGTCGTTGCGCAGTTCGATGTCAGCCCGCGGACGACCGAAGGTGTCGAATCGCCCGTGCCACGACTCGAGCGTGACGAGGTCGGCCCGGGAATAGCGCGGATCCATGTCGATCGGGGCCTTGCCGCCTTCGAAGCGGCGCGAGGTCAGGTCATTGGGCTTGCCGATTGAACGGAGCGCCGAATCCGGGTCGACGCTGGGATCGACCTGCTTGGATCCCGGCACCTGCTGCATCGTGAAGGGAAGCCTGCGTCCGTCCGAAGTCGTCATCTGCCGGGGACCTTCGACCGCGGCGGGCGCGGACGGCGCAGGCGACTTGCCTGAGCCGGTGGCCGGGGCAGGCCCGGTCGCCCGAGGGACGTCCGTGCGCAGCTTCATCGGGGGAGCCGGGACATTGCCGCCGATCGGCCGTCCCTGGGCGTCATAATGGATGACCTGCTTGCCTTCCACGCCGCCTTCGGTCGTGACCGTGAAACCGGACGTCACCGGCTGGGCAGGCTGAGGCGCGCCCCTTGCCACGAGGGCGAGGGTCAGGGCGAAGATGGGGGCGATGCGGAGCATCGTAGGAACACTTTGGACGGTCCGGGCGCGGACCTCAATCCCGGGCTTCAGCCTTTGCGGGGCTCGGGGCGGACCTTCCAGATTTCCCGCGCATAATCCCTGATGGACCGGTCGGAGGAGAACTTGGCGCACCGGGCCACGTTGCGGATGGCCATCGCGGCCCAGCGGCGACGGTCCAGGAACGCACGTTCCGCCCTGCCCTGCGCCTCGACGTAACTGCGGAAGTCGGCGAGCGCCAGGAAGGGATCTCCGCCGTCGGTCAGGGAGTCGACGACGGGCGACAGCAGTCCGGGACTGCCCGGCGTGAACGTCTCGGACTCGAGCCATTCGAGGAGCGAGGCCAGTTCGGGATCTCCCTTCAGCACCGCGGCGGGATCGTAGCCCCGCGCCCAGAGGTCGGCCACGTCCTCCACTTCCAGTCCGAAGATGAAGATGTTGTCGTCACCGACCTCGTCGCGGATCTCGACGTTGGCGCCGTCGAGCGTGCCGATGGTGACCGCCCCGTTGAGCGCCAGCTTCATGTTGCCGGTGCCGGAGGCCTCCTTGCCCGCGGTCGAGATCTGTTCCGAGAGGTCGGCGGCGGGGATGATGCGTTCGGCGAGGGAGACGCGGTAGTCGGGGAGGAACACCACCCTGAGCAGGCCGCGGACGCGGGGGTCGGCGTTGATGACTTCAGCCACACGGTTGATCGCGTGGATGATCTCCTTGGCAAGGGCGTAGCCCGGGGCGGCCTTCGCGCCGAAGACGCAGACCCGCGGGGTGAACTCGCCCGAGGGGTCGTTGAGGATGCGGCGGTACAGGTGGAGGATGTGCAGCAGGTTGAGGTGCTGGCGCTTGTACTCGTGCAGACGCTTGATCTGCACGTCGAAGAGGGCGTCGGCCGAAGTCTCCACCCCGGTGAGCGCACGGATGGTCTCCACCAGACGCAGCTTGTTGGCCCGCTTGACGGCCATGAAACGTTCTTGGAAAGCGGGCTTGTCGGCGAGCGCGTCGAGCCGGGACAGCCGCTCGAGGTCGGCCTCCCAGCCCGGACCCACGGCCTCGTCGCAAAGGGCGGCCAGCGCCGGATTGCAGCCACGCATCCAGCGGCGGGGCGTGACGCCGTTGGTGACGTTCACGAACTTGTCGGGCCACAGGGCGTCGAAGCCGGGGAAAAGCGTGGCGCGGAGCAGCCGGGTGTGCAGTTCGGCGACCCCGTTGACCTTGTGCGAACCCACGACGGCGAGATGGGCCATGCGCACGCGCTTGGGCTGGCCCTCCTTGATGATGGAGAGCTCGGAAAGCGCCTGGTCGTCGCCGGGCCAACGGGCGGCCACCTCCTCGAGATGCCGGCGGTTGATCTCGAAGATGATCTCCAGATGCCTGGGGAGCACCTTCTCGAACAGCGGCACGCTCCAGGTCTCGAGGGCCTCGGGCAGGAGCGTGTGGTTCGTGTAACTGAAGACCTTGCGGCAGATCGCCCAGGCTTCGTCCCAGCCGAGCCGCTCGACGTCCACCAGCAGGCGCATCAGCTCGGCGACGGCGACCGCGGGATGCGTGTCGTTCAGCTGGACGGCGGCCTTGGCGGGAAGCGAGGAGAAGTCGCGGTTGGTGCGGCGGTGACGACGCAGGACGTCCTGCAGGGAGCAGGAAACGAAGAAGATCTGCTGCACCAGGCGCAGCTCCTTGCCGCTCTCGGTGCTGTCGTTCGGGTAGAGCACCTTGGAGACCGTCTCACTGGAGGTGCGGTCGCGCACCGCCTCCACGTAACCGCCGCGGTCGAAGGCGCGGAAATCGAACTCCGTGGCCGCCTTTGACTCCCAGAGACGGAGGAAATTGACCGTGCCGGCGCCGAAGCCGGCCACGGGGATGTCCCAAGGCACGCCGACGAGGTCGCGCGTGCCGACGAGCGTGGCCCGGTGATTCCCGCGGTCATCGACGCCGTGCTCCACCTTGCCGTAAAGCGGCACGGTCACGCGGAAGTTCGGACGACGGATGAGCCATGGGTTGTTCGTGGCCAGCCAGTTGTCGGCCACCTCCACCTGACGGCCGTGGTCGAACGTCTGACGGAAGAGTCCGAACTCATAATGGATGCCGTAACCGATGGCGGGAAGGTCCAGCGAGGCCATCGAGTCGAGGAAGCAGGCCGCGAGGCGGCCCAATCCGCCGTTGCCGAGGCCCATGTCCGCCTCCTCGTCCGCCACCTTCTCGATGTCCTGGCCGAGGGAGGCCAGCGCACGGGCGGCCACGTCGCGCAGTCCGGTATTAACGAGGTTGTTCGTGAGCACCCTGCCCATCAGGTACTCCAAGGACAGATAGTAGACGCGACGCACGTTGCGCGAAGCGTGCCGGGCCTGGGTGTCGATGTAGTTCTCCAGGATCTGGTCGCGCACGGCCATGCAGGTGGCCATCCACCAGTCGCTGCGCGTGGCGGTGCCGGGATCGCGGGCGAAGGTGCTCTTGAGATGCCGGAGGATGGCCTCCTTGAAGGCGCTGACTTCGGGCAGTGCGGCGGACCTTCCGGCGCCCGTGGCGGCCGGCTTGCGCGGGGCCGCTTTCTTGGCCTTGGGGAGGCGACTGCGCGCAGCTCGGGAGGACTTCCTGACGGCCTTCTTGGTCTTGGGCATGGTCGGCATCGAAAGACACCGGCCCCTAAGCCGCAAGCGAGCCAAAACCGTTCACTCCTGGGCCATCTGCCGCAACCTGCTCAAATCCAGCTTGCCCGTGCCCAATACGGGCACCGCGGGCACTTTCTTGAACACCTTCGGAATCCAGAGATTGGCAAGGCCGTCCTTCGCCAAGGCCTCCCGCACGGCATCCGGCTCGATGTCACAGGTGTGCAACACGACCAGTTGCTCCCCCTTGACCGGATCCGAGGAGGCGGAGACGGCGAGGACCGGACCGGAGGTCTCGTCGGGGCGAAGCACGCGACGCAAAGCCTCCTCGACCGTCCCATGCGGGACCATCTCTCCCCCGATCTTGGAAAAACGCGAGAGCCGGCCGGCGAGATGGAGGAAGCCGTGCTCGTCCAGACGGGCCAGGTCTCCGGTGCGGTACCATCCGTCCTGAAGCGCCTCGGAAGTGCGGGCGGGGTCGCCGAGGTAGCCGCAGAAGACGTTGGGTGCCCTCACCTCCAGGAGGCCAGTCGCGCCGGGAGGCAGCGTCGAACCGTCGTCGGGCGAAACCATCCTCACCGCCACGCCCATCACGGGACGTCCGACCGATCCGGCCACGCTGCCCTGCCAGAGTCCGCCGGGCGCCGAAGGGTCGGGACGATCAGGCACGTTGACCGAAAGGACGGGACTCGTCTCCGTGATTCCGTACCCCTCCAGCATGCGCACGTCGAGCTGGTCACGGAACGCTTCGGCGAGGTCCTGCGGACACTTCTCCGCACCCACCACGGCCCATTCGAGACTGGCGAAATCCTCCTTCGTCCCGCGGCGCAGATAGGGACGCAGGAAAGTGGGCGTGCCCACGACCACCGTGACCCTTTCCTCGCGGATCGCGCGGACGGCGGCCGCCGCGTCCAGCGGCGAAGGCAGGGTGACGAGCCGAACGGAACGGGAGAGCGCATACCAGACGCCCACCGTGAATCCGAAACTGTGGAAGACCGGCAGGCTGCTGAGCAGCACCGCGCCGTCGGGAAGGATGTCGGCATCCTCGATCTGCCGCATGTTGGCCAGGAGATTGCGGTGCGAGAGCACCACCCCCTTCGGCTCCCCTGAACTGCCGCTGGTGAACAGCAGCGCGGCTTCGGCATCGCCGCCGACGGAAGGCACGCCGAGCAGGAAAGGCGACCAGGCGGCGGGAAAGACGCGCAGGACGGCCATCTTGAACGCGAGCCTCCAGCGCGGCGCCGCGCGGAGGGTCTCGGCGACGTCGCAGACATGGTCGCCCCAGGGGAAATCAGGCGCCTTCTCCGCGACCCGTGATCGGAAGGCCCCCGCGGTGACGAGCAGGTCCGTGCCGGCGCGACGGAGGCAGGAGGCGGCCTGCTCCCGTCCCAAGGTGAAGTTGAGGTTCACCGGCACCTTGCCGGCCATGAGACAGCCGAGGTTGGCGGCCGCGGCGCCGAGCCCCGGCGGCAGGACGATCGCCACCCTGGACGCCGCGGTTTCGGCACGGAGACGGCGGGCGAACTCGGAGGCGAGCGCGAGCAGCAGCCCGCCGGAGACCTCGCGCCGATCGGCCGTGCGGTCGACCAGTACCGCGCGACCGGCCCTGGCGGCGATGCCGCGCACGACCTCACGGGCGAGACTTCCCTCCAGCGAAGGACGCATCGCGAAGGCCTCGGAGGCGAGCTCCAGCAGCCGCAGGCGCGTCGTCGCATGCTCCTCTCCGGAATAGGACCGGCCGACCGCCAACGCGACCGGGCGGGGGAAGTGCTTGGGGCGTTTCCAGAAGAACTTGCCGCCGCTGAAGCTGAAGACGGAACCCCAGAGGCCGTCGATGGCCATGGGCAGGATCGGCACGGAGGCGCGCCGGGCGATGAGCTCGAAGCCCCGGCGCAGCTCCTGGACGCCGCCGTTGCGGGTGACGTGCCCTTCCGGGAAGATGCAGACGAGCTCGCCGGACTTGAGCGCGTCGGCGGCCCGCTGCACCGCCTCCTTGGCCTTGTCCCCCGCGACCGGTATCGTGCCCATCATGCGCATGATCCACCGCATCGAACGCATCCGTTCGAAACCCTCCCAGGAGAGGAACCTGACGGGGCGGTCAAGGGCGACGCCGATGATGACCACGTCCACGTAGGAGACGTGGTTGCAGACCACGAGCGCTCCGCCCTCACGGGGGACGTTCTCGAGACCCTTCACCCTGAGACGGTAGAAGACCTTCGTGAACATCCAGCACAACGTCCGCACGGCGCAGTAACCGGGACCCATCGAGGGATGGCGTCCGGGAAGTCGGAACAGAAAGAGGACCAGGAAGGAGACCAGGATGAGCGCCAGCAGCCCCGCGAACGCGAGCGTCAGGACGGCGAGGCTCCTTCCGAGGAGTTCAAAGGCGTTCACCAGGCCAAGATGACCCCGCCGACCTCCGGGGCAAGCGAGTCCTTAAGGGTTGAAAAGCCCGTGGTCTCGGATGCCCTTGCGGAGACCCCATGCGCGACTACGTCCTCCGACGTCTGCTGCTGGTCCCACTGACTTTCGTGGGCATCACCTTCGTGACCTTCTGCTTCACGAGGTTCGTGCCGGGCGGCCCCATCGAGCGGGCCATGGCGGAACGTCAGCAGGCCGAACAGAAGCGCAGCTCAGTGGGCGCCCGCCCCAGCGGTCCAGCGTCTCCGGAGGAATTGGACAATCTCCGCCGCCGTTACGGCTTCGACCGCCCGCTCATCGAAGCCTATGCCATCTGGCTGGGCGCCTGGCCCGGACCGGCCGACTGGACGGTGACCCGTCTCGACGCCAAGACCGGCAAGGCGACCGTCGAAGTGAAGGACGCGGAATCGGCCGGCGGCATCCGCAGGCTGAACGTCAGTTCGGAAAAAGGCGCGCTGCACGTCACGGGCCCCGAAGGCGCCCCGGCCGAAGGCTGGTCGGCGGAGGACGCGCCGCTGCCCGACGACCCCTCACGTGAGCGCCGCGTGCTCGTGCACCGCCGCGCCTTCCACGGCGTGCTGCAGCTCGAGCTGGGCGACTCCGCGGTCAGCGACCGGCCCGTCTGGGACGAGATCGGCTCGCGCATTCCCTTGTCCGCATGGTTCGGGCTGCTCTCCCTGGCGCTCGCCTACGGGATCTCCCTGCCCCTCGGCGTGGCCAAGGCGCTCCGCAAGGACGGAGTCTTCGACCGTACGACCTCCTACGCGCTGATCGTGCTCTACTCCATCCCGGGGCTGGCCCTGGCCGTGGCCCTCCGCAACAAGCTCGCCTACGGGCTCGGCTGGTTTCCCAGCAAAGGCTTCGACTGGGAGCGGCTCGACTGGGCCGGGCGCATCGACCACACCGTCCTGCCCCTGGCCTGCATGACCGTCGGATCGTTCACCGCGCTGACGCTCTTCACGCGCAACAGCCTGCTGGACAACCTGGCCGCCGACTTCGTCCGCACCGCGCGGGCGAAAGGGCTGGGCTGGCGTCGCGTGGTGACGGTCCACGCGCTGCGCAACTCGCTGATTCCGCTGGCCGCGACCGTCGGCGGCAACCTCGGCTTCTTCCTCACCGGCTCCTTCCTGATCGAAGTCACCTTCAACATCCCCGGCATCGGCCTGCTGGGATATGACGCCATGGTCCACCGCGACTTCCCCGTCTTCCTCGGCCTGCTCACCCTTTCCAGCCTGGCGATGCTTCTCGGCAACATCGTCTCCGACCTCTGCGTGGCCGCCGCCGACCCGCGCATCCGCTTCGACCGGGAACGATGAGCTTCATCGACCCCCTCACCCGCCGACGCCTCGAGCGTTTCCGCTCCTCACGGACCGCTTGGTTCTCATGCCTCGCCCTGACTTTGCTTACGGTCCTGGCCGCGCTCGGTCCGGTCCTCGTCGGCAGCCGGGCGCTGGTCGTGAGCACCGAGCGAGGACTCCGCTTCCCCGTGTTCGCGGGCTTCATCCCGTCCGAGGAGTTCGGTCTGGGCGGCAAGCAGGAGCCCGACTACCGGATTCTCGACGAAAGACTCCGCAAGGAAGGGCGCGGATGGGCCGTGATGCCGCCCGTCCCCTTCGCCCCGGAGCAGGTCTGCGAGGTGCTGCCCAGGGCTTTCCTCTCCGAAGACGGAAGGTGGTGCGACCCGCGCGGTCCGATCGCCGAGGGGCGCATCTTCACCCTCGCGCCCGACGGCTCCCGCCTCCGCTCATGGTATGTCGTCGACGGCCGTCTCCACGGCGAGGCCCGTCGTCTGGAACGTGGCGTCACCGTCGGCCGTGTTCGCTTCGCGGACGGCAAGGCGCTGTCGGTTCCGCCGGGCGAGGAATCCGCCTGGACTCCCTCGGGCGACGTCCGCACCCAGGTGCCCTCGCCCTGCCCGCCCGGCCTCGACGGCCATTGGCTCGGGACCGACGAATCCGGGCACGACGTCCTGGCCCGACTCTTCGGAGGCTTCCGGCTGCTTCTGGCCTCCGCCCTCGTCTTCGTCCCGGCGGTCTACCTCGTCGGACTGCTCCTCGGCGGCGCCATGGGCTATTTCGGCGGACGCTTCGACATGATCCTGCAGCGCGTCATGGAGATCTGGTCCAACGTCCCCTTCCTTTACGCCATCATCTTCCTCGCAAGCCTCCTCGAGCCGTCCCTCGCGCTGCTGTCCCTGCTGCTCGTGGCCTTCTCCTGGATCGGCCTCGCCCAGCAGTTGCGCGCGTCCGCCTACCAGGCGGCGGCGAAGGATTACGTGACCGCGTCCCGCGCGCTCGGCGCCGGGCATTTCCGCATCATCTGGCGGCACGTCCTCCCGAACTGCGCCACGGTGATACTGACCACCCTGCCCTTCAGCCTCCACGGGCTCATCTTCTCCCTCTCCTCCTTGGACTACCTCGGATTCGGACTGCCTCCGACCGAACCCTCCTGGGGCGAACTGCTGCGTCAGGCGAACGAGAATCCGGCCGCCTGGTGGATCCTCGTGCCGACGGTGGGATGCCTCGTCGGCCTAATGGTCCTGATCAACGCCGTCGGCGAGGGGCTCCAGGACGCCTTTGACCTCAAGCGCAACCGATGACCCGCCTCCTCGCACTCCTGCTGGCCGGCGCCTGCGCCGCCGCCGACGTCCCCAAGGATGAACGGGCGGAGGCTTTCTACCGCTCCTTGCCGGATTTCTTCCGGTTCGCGCAACCGTCCGACCTGCCGCGCGACCTCGTCTGGAAGGACGGAGCGGAACAGCGTGAGTTCGCCGACCCCGCGGCGGTGCGGGGCGGCGCGCTCCGCCTGTTCACGCCGTCGACGCCGCCGACCCTGCGGCGCGTCGGCCCCAACGCGAACAACGGCTTCCGTGGCGAACTTTACGACCAGAACGACTTCGGCCTGCTTTCCGCGCACCCCGAGACCGAGGAACCCATCCCCGGGCTCGCGCTGAGCTGGGCGGTCTCGGCCGACGGCATGACGGCCTACTTCCGCCTGGATCCGGAGGCCCGTTTCACGGACGGACAGCCGGTGACCGCGGACGACTACCTGTTCACCTTCTACTTCCACCGCTCCCCGTGGGCGAACGCGGAATGGTACGCCGACTACTACTCGCGCGAATTCGCGGGCATCACCAAATACGACGACCACACCATCGCGGTGCATGCGCCCCGCAAACGCCCCTACCAGCTGGAATGGCTCGGCGGCCTCCGCCCCACCCCGCGCGGTTTCTTCCGTGACTTCGGACCGGACTACGAACGCAAGTACAACGACCGCTTCCATCCGACCACGGGCGCCTACGAAGTGCGAGCGGACGGCTTCCGCCGGGAGAGGTCCGTCACGTTGAGCCGAGTCAAGGAATGGTGGGGCGACCGGCGGCGCTTCTACCGGCACCGGTACAATCCGGATGAGATCGTGTACACGGTCATCCGTGACGTCGACGCCGCCTACCAGACGCTCCTGGCGGGGGAGATCGACTACATGCCGGTCAACATGCCCCGTTACTGGTACGGAACGAACGAGAAGGAGCCCTACCTGAAGGGCTACCTGACCAAGGCGCAGTTCTTCAACGACATCCCCCGGCCGCCCTACGGCCTCTACCTCAACACGCTGCGTCCGCCGCTCGACCAGCGGGACATAAGGGTCGGATTGCAGCACGCCACCGACTGGCAGCGCGTCCTCGACGGCTTCTACCGCGGCGACTACGAACGGCTGAACCAGTTTTCAGAAGGACTGGGCAAGTTCACCGACCCGACGATCCGGGCCCGGCAGTACAGTCCCGAACTGGCCCGCGCCGCCTTCGCCCGGGCGGGCTTTGAGCGCGAAGGTCCGGACGGCATCCTGACCGACGCCGACGGCCGACGGCTCTCCTTCCGGCTCACCTTCGACACGTCGGACCGCAGGAAATACCTGGCGACCCTGGTGGAGTCCGCCCGCCGATGCGGAGTCGAGTTCAGGCCCGAGACCCTCGAGCACACCACCATGTACCGCAAGGTCATGGAGAAGAACCATGACATCTGCTTCTGGGCCTGGTCGGTCTCCAGCCGCCTGCCCCAGCTGTGGGAATCGCACCATTCGGACAACGCCGTGGACGTGCTGCCGGACGGACGCAGGACTCCGAAGCGCCAGACCAACAACATCACCGGCATCTCGAACCCCGAACTGGACCGGCTCATCGACCGCTTCCGCGTCGCGACCGAGGAGCAGGAGATGGTGGACCTCTCCCATCGCATGCAGCGCCTCATGCACGAAGAGGCCGACTTCATCCCCGGGTTCAAAGTGCCCGGCTACCGCATCGCGCACTGGAGCTGGATGCGTTTCCCCGCCGGCTTCGACGTGCGCTCCTCGGAGGACCCCGCCGGCTTCGGCCTTTTCTGGCTCGACCCCGCGGCCCGGGAGAAGGACCTCAAGGAATTCCGCGCCGGCCTGCGGCGCGGAGCGCCCCGGACGGAGATCCATGACCGTTGGCGGGGCGACTGATTCTGACTTCCCCCTGAGCCCGCCCTGCCCCACGATGCCGTCCATGTCCTCCGAGCCGCTCCTGCAGGTACGCGACCTGGGCGTGACCTTCCGCTCCGGCTCCCGCACCACCGTCGCGGCGACCGGCGTCAGCTTCGACCTGGGAGCCGGCGAAGTCCTGGCGGTGGTCGGCGAATCAGGCTCGGGCAAATCGGTCTCCTCCCTCGCGCTGACGGGACTGCTTCCGCCGCCGCCCGCCTGCGTCGTGACCGGCTCCGCCAAGCTTTCCGGCGTCGAACTGATCGGCATGGACGAAGCCTCCCTCTCCCGGGTCCGCGGCCGGCGCATCGCCTACATCTTCCAGGAGCCGGGAACTTCGCTCAATCCCGTCTACGACATCGGCTTCCAGATCGGGGAGGCCGTGCGGCTGCACCGTCCGGACAAGAAGGACGTCGCCGCCGCGGTCCGACGCGCCCTTGAGGACGTCAGGATCGACGACCCGGGACGCGTCGCCCGCAGCTATCCGCACGAGCTTTCCGGCGGCATGCAGCAGCGGGCCATGATCGCCATGGCGCTCGCCTGCCGCCCCGACGTCCTCGTCGCCGACGAACCCACCACGGCCCTGGACGTCACCATCCAGAAGGAGATCATGGACCTTCTGGCCAGGATCCGCGCCGAGAAGCGCATGGCCATCCTGCTCATCACCCACAACTTCGGGATCGTCGCCAGCTTCGCCGACCACGTGCAGGTGATGCGCAACGGACGGATCGTCGAGCACGGCCGCACCGCCGAAGTGATGGGTTCGCCGCGGGACGACTACACCCGCGGACTGATCGCCTGCATTCCCCGGCTAGGCCAGAGAAGGCGCCGGCTCACCACGCTCAGGGAGGAGCTCCGCCCGCGATGAAGGAGACGCCCCGGCCATTGCTCGAGGTGCGCGACCTGGCCGTGCACTACCCGGTGCGGGCGCCCTGGTTCTTCCTGCCCGCCCCCGCGCCCAAGAAGGCCGTCGACGGCGTGAGCTTCACCGTGCCCCGCGGCAAGACCGTCGGCGTGGTCGGGGAATCGGGCTCCGGCAAGAGCACCACCGGCAAGGCGGTCATTCGCCTCGCTCCCGTGACGCGCGGCGCGATCGTCTACGACGGCACCGACCTGACCGCGCTGGGCGCGGACGGCTTCCATCCGTACCGCAAGAAGATCCAGATGATCTTCCAGGACCCGTACAACTCCCTCAACCCTCGCACCGACGTGTTCGGGATACTTTCCGAACCCCTGGAGATCCACTTCCCCGGCATGTCGCGGTCCGAACGCGAGTCCCGCTGCGAAGCGCTCCTCAAGGGAGTGCAGCTGACCGGTGACGACCTCCGCAAGCACCCGCATGAGTTCTCCGGAGGCCAGCGTCAGCGCATCGGCATCGCGCGGGCCCTCGCCGTCCAGCCCGAACTCATCATCTGTGACGAGCCGGTCTCCGCCCTGGACGTCTCGGTGCAGGCGGAAGTCGTGAACCTCCTGCAGGACCTGCAGGAGAGCCTCGGACTCACCTACCTCTTCATCGGCCATGACCTGGCCGTGATCGAACATGTCAGCGATCACGTGCTGGTGATGAACGCCGGCAGGATCGTGGAACAGGGGCCGCCCGAGAGCATCCTCCAGGACCCCAAGGAAGAGTACACGCGGCGGCTCCTCGCCGCGGTGCCGAGGTTCTGATGGATTCCGCCGACAAGTCCGGCGGGATCGACCGGCAGACCGTGGGCTTCGGCTTGATCCTCGGCGCCATGGCCGCCTTCGCCACCTGGGACCAATGGGCGGTCTGGAGCACCAAGGAGGACTACACCTTCGGCTACCTCGTGCCGGCGCTCGCCGCCTACGTCCTCTGGGACCGCTGGGAGCCGCTCCGTGCCGAGCTCACGGGCGCAGGCGACGGCGGACCTCCCGCCCCCGGGTGGGCCGTGACGACCGCCTATCTCCTCGCCTTCGTCTCTCTCGCGACCTTCGCCCTCGGCGCGGCCGGCCGGGCCGTCTTCGGCACGGGGCCCGTGCCGACGCTGGCCATCGCCTTCGGCCTGGCGGGCGCAGGGCTTTCCTTCGCCTATCTGTCCCCCCGGACTGCCGGCGGAACGGAACCAGGGGCCGCATCACGTCTGCGGTGCCTCGCCCTGCTGACCTTCCCGTCGTGCGTCTGGATCATCTCCGGACCGTTCCTTTACCTCGTGGACAACCGTGTGAAAGGCGGTCTGCTCACCCTGGTCACCGAGGTCGTGTCCGGCATCCTGCGCGCATCGGGGCATGTCATCCGCACCAGCGGCAACACGATCGTCTTCGCCAACAACGACGCCGTCGGCGTGGCGGACGCCTGCTCGGGCATCCGATCGCTTTCCGCCTGCGTGTTCGCCGCGGCCTTCCTGGGCGCCGTCTTCATCGAGGGCGGCCGCTGGGGCGCCCTGGTGCGCAAGACCGCGCTGATCGCGGCGGCAGGGCTCGTGGCCGTCCTGCTGAACCTTGGACGCAACGTCTTTCTGGCGACGCACGCGTTGGAACATGGGTCCAAGTCACTGGACCTGGATCTGCAGGGCGTGGCGCACGGCATGCCCGGCTTCTCCTGGCTCGGCACCGTGCATGACCTGGCCGGCAACGTGGCGATGGCGCTGGCCCTCTTCCTGCTTGTCGCCCTCGTGCCTTTGCTCAACCGACTGGGAAGACCGTCCGCCGAACGATGAAGATCCTGCACATCACGCCCGAACTCGCGCCTTGGTCCAAGGCGGGCGGCCTCGGTGACGCCGCCGCCGCCCTCGCCAAGGCCCTCGGATCGCTCGGGCATGAGGTCAGGGCGGTCACCCCCCTTTACGGTTCCGTGCCCGGCCGGGAAAGCATGTCGGTGCTGCTGAACTCGTTGCGCGTCGGCGTGGGAGGTCCCCCGGAGAAGGCCGCCTGCAGGGTGATGTCCCTCCACGTCGCCAAGAACTTCGAAGCCTGGTTCATCGAACATGAGGACTACTACGGCGCGAAGGAGATCTATCCGGCGCGGCCGGATTCCGCCGAACGCGCGGCCTTCTACGCCCGGGCCGCGCTCGACGCCTGCCTCGCCACGGGATGGATTCCCGACGTCATCCATTGCCACGACTGGACCGCCGGACTGGTCCCTCCCCTGCTCAACACCGTGCTGAAGGATTCCCCGTTGGGCGGCGCCGCCTCTGTCATCAGCATCCACAACCTGCAGCATCAGGGCGTCTCACACCGGGGCATCATGGACTTCCTCGGACTGCCCGGATGGCTCTGGCAGCCTTCCGAACTCGAATGCCTTGGCGGCGTGAACTTCCTCAAGGGAGGCATCCTGCACGCGAAGCGCGTCATCACCGTCAGCCCCACCTACGCCCTGGAAATACTCACTCCCCAGTTCGGACACGGCCTGGAGGACGTCGTGCGCCGGCGCGAATCCGCCCTCGAGGGAATTCTCAACGGGGTCGACCTCGACGAATGGAATCCACGCACGGACCGCCTGATCCCGGCCCATTACTCCCCCCGGAGCATGAAGGGGAAGGAGGAGTGCCGGCTGGCGCTGGCGCGAGAGTTCGGCCTGCGTGACGACCCCGGGGCGCCGCCGATCTTCGGCGTCATCTCGAGGCTCTGGGACCAGAAGGGACTCGACCTGGCCGCCGCCGCCCTGCCCGCCTTCCTGCGCGAAGGCCGGCTCCGCTTCGTGCTGCTCGGCAGCGGCGATTCGGCCCTGGAGGGCGCCTTCCGCGCCCTCGCCGCCGGCTTCCCGACGCTGTGTGGCGTCCGGATCGGCTACGATCACGGACTATCACATCGCATCGAAGCGGGTTCCGACTTCTTCCTGATGCCGAGCCGGTTCGAACCCTGCGGTCTCAACCAGATGTATTCCATGACCTACGGCACTCCCCCCATCGTTCGCGCGACAGGAGGACTGGCCGACACGGTGAGACCTTGGTCGCCCGGCTCCAAGGACGCGACGGGCATCGTGTTCGAACACGCCGACCTGCAGGGCGTTGAATGGGCGATCTCCCGCGCCTTGGAACTGCATGCGGACCCCAAGGCCTATCGCCAAGTGCAGCTCAACGGCATGCGTGCGGAATTCAGCTGGGCTCGCTCCGCTCAAGCCCACGTCGAGGCGTATCGTAAGGCCGGAGCCGCTCTTTGAGTGCCGTTTTATGGACAACGGTGACTTTTTTTAGGCCCGCAAAGCTCCGTTTGCTTCATTTTTCCCATAAAATAGCGGTTTGCTAGCCCCAGCAAGAGGTTGGCATGAGGGGTGCGTTAGGGGTGGTGCCATGAAGCACATCACCTCCATCACCACCACCACCCTCCTCGCTGCTGCCGCCCTCGCGCAGTCGGCCGCTCCGGCTCCTTCGCCGGTCGCGCTCGACCTGACCGCGGGCTACGACAGCGAGTACATCTACCGCGGCCTCTGGTTCTCCAACCAGAACGCCTGGTACAACATCGGAGCCAGCAAGAAGCTGTCGGACACCACGACGCTGAACGCCCTGGCCTACTACACCTCCAGCAACGACCGCCGCTCGCTCTACCAGGAGCTCGATCTCGGGGCCTCGCTGGCCTATGATGCCGGATTCGCCACCCTCACCGCCGGCTACACCTACTTCTTCTTCTTCAACGGTTACCTCGGCGGCGGACTCGGCCAGACCTTCGCCCACGAAGTCTACGTGAGCGCCGCGAAGACCGTCGGCCCGGTCAACGTCACCGCGACCTACGCCTATGACTTCTACGTCGAGGCTTCCTACGCTGAACTGGCCATCGACAAGAGTTTCGCCCTCAGCGACAGCACCTCCCTGGTGCTCGCCGCCAAGGCCGGCTACTCCCTCGACGGCTACTACACCCTGTTCGACGGTGCCACCGGCCTGAACGTCGGCAATGAAAGCGTCTGGACCCACGTCCTGCTCCAGGCCTCCCTGCCGATCGCCCTCTCCAAGACCGCCACGTTCACCCCCTACATCGCCTACAACATCTCGGGCGCCGGTCGTGAGGAAAGCAACGCGGCGGCTGAAGCGGCCAACCTCGGTGGTGAAGAAGACCAGTTCTTCTTCGGCGCCTCGATCAAGGCGGTCTTCTGACCCGATGGCCGGGCGTTCCTCGGAACGCCCGGTCCTGACGGTCCCAGAATTCCCGGCCTGAGACAGTTTCAGAACCGGGAGATTGCAGCATAGCACCAGGGGCGCCCGTCGCGAGACGGGCGCCCCTCCCTTTTGTTGGGTTGAAAAAACCGGGACTACGGGAATCGTGCTCCCTCCGATGCTCGAATCCGCGCGCAAGCCCGACTGGCTCAGGGCCAGGCTACCCAGCGGCCCGGATTACCAGGCCACGAAGGACAACGTGGAGCGGCACAAGCTGCACACGGTCTGCCAGTCCGCCCAGTGCCCCAACATGGGGGAATGCTGGTCCCGCGGCAGCGCCACCGTCATGATCCTGGGCAACGTCTGCACGCGCTCCTGCACGTTCTGCGCGGTCCAGTCCGGCCGTCCGAGCGAGCTCGACCTCGGGGAGCCGGCGCGCGTCGCCGAGTCCATCGCCCTGATGAACCTCAAGCACGTGGTCATCACCTCCGTGGCGCGCGACGACCTCAAGGACGGCGGCGCCTCGGTCTGGGCGGCCACCGTGCGCGCCACCCGGCGTCGCTGCCCGGCCACCACGATCGAGGTCCTGCCGGCCGACTTCCGTGGCGAACAGGAGCACCTCGACACGCTGCTCGACGCCCGGCCCGACATCCTCAATCACAATCTGGAGACCGTTGAACGCCTCCAGCGACCTGTCCGCAAGACCGCGAGGTATGACCGCTCCTTCTGGGTCCTCAGGCACGCCAAATCCCGCGGCTTCGTCACCAAGACGGGCATCATGCTTGGGATTGGCGAACGCAAGGAGGAGGTGACGGCGCTGCTGCGCGACATCGCGGCGGCCGACGTCGACATCCTCACGATCGGCCAGTACCTCTCTCCGAGCAAGGAGCACGCCCCGATGGACCGCTGGGTGCATCCCGATGAGTTCGCCGAATGGAAGGCCTTCGCGCTCGCCGCTGGCGTGAAGCACGTGGAGTCCGGCCCCCTCGTGCGCTCCTCCTACCGCGCCGACGAGCAGGCGGTGAAGTTCCGCCTGATGGAACGGCGCCAGTCCGAGGGAAGCTGACCGTGGACGGGCTGCCTCCGGTAGACTTCCGCGGAGACCTCAACGAGGAGCAGTACGCGGCGGTGACTTCGCCGCGCGGTCCGGCGCTCGTCCTCGCCGGCGCCGGCTCGGGCAAGACCCGCACGCTGACCTACCGCGTCGCGTGGCTCCTGCATCAGGGCGCACGCCCCTGGGACATCCTCCTCCTGACTTTCACGAACAAGGCGGCCAAGGAGATGCTCGAGCGCGTGGAGGACCTCACGGGGGTGCCGCGGGGACAGTTCTGGGGAGGCACGTTCCACTCGATCGGACAGCGCATCCTGCGCGCCAACGCCGCGGCGGCGGGCAGGTCGCCGGACTTCACCATCCTGGACCAGAAGGAGTCCGAACAGCTCTTCTCCGAGATCATCAAGTCCGAGGACGGCGCCTTCATCAAGGACAAGACCAACCCCAAGGCGCCGGTCATCCTCGACGCCTACTCGCACGCCCGCAACACGCTGCGGCCAGCCGAGGAGGTGCTGACGGAGCGGCTCGACTGGATGAAGGGCGGACCCGAGAAACTGCTGCGGTTCTGCGCCCTCTACGAGGAGGCGAAACGCGCCCGCAACCTGTGCGATTTCGACGACCTGCTGTCGCTCTGGCTCAAGGTGCTCGAGACCGACGGCGCCGCCCTGGCCCATTACCGGCGGCGCTTCCGGCACATCCTCGTCGACGAGTTCCAGGACACCAACCGGCTGCAGAGCCGCATCATCGACCTGCTCGCCGACGAGCACCAGGTCATGGCGGTCGGCGATGACGCGCAGTGCATCTACACCTGGCGGGGGGCGGACTGGGAGAACATCGTCTCCTTCCCGCGGCGCCACCCCGGCACCGTCATCCATACGATCGACACCAACTACCGTTCGACTCCGGAAATCCTGGCCTTCGCCAACGAGATCCTCAGCCATCGGCCCAAGGTGGACGGCTTCGACCGGAGACTGAAGGCCGTGCGCCGCCCGGGCCAGGCTCCGGTCGTCTTCACCGTCGGGGACACTTCGCAGCAGGCCAAGCTGGTCGGGCGACGCATCCTGCAGCTGCACCACGAAGGTCAGGCGCTCGCCGACATGCAGGTGCTCTACCGGGCCCATTACCAGTCGCTGGAGCTGCAGATGGAACTGAACGCCCTCGGCGTGCCTTTCGTGATAACGAGCGGTCACAAGTTCTTCGACCTCGCGCACGTCAAGGACGTGCTCGCGCACCTGCGCTTCATCCACAATCCGCTCGACCGCGTCGCCCTCTCGCGCCTGCTCTGCCTGCTGCCCAAGGTGGGACCGGCTTCGGCGGAGAAGATCACGGCCGCGGTCGTCGCCGCCGAGGCCGCCCAAGGAAGGGGGCTCGTGCGCGCCCTGCGGGCCGACTCCGTCCTGCGCAAGGTGCCGGAATCGGCCCGGTCCGACTTCACCGACCTCGCGCTCACGCTCGAGGACATGCTGGAGGGCATGGAAACGGCCCGCCAGAAGCCCGCGCCAGCCGCTCCGGCACCGGACCTTTTCGAGGCCTCGCGGGAGTCCGCCGCCGAGCGCGTCGCCCGGACGCCGGCCGAGACGGTGAGGGTCTGCGTCGAAGGATGGTATGGCACCCACATGCGCACTCTTTTCCCGGATTGGAAGGACCGTGAGCAGGACCTGCAGGGACTGGTCGGCTTCGCCTCCAAGTTCGAGGACGTGGGGGACCTTGTCGCCCAGGTGGCGCTGCTCAACGGCGAGGCCTCGGACCGCAAGGCCGAGCCGGAGGAGGACATGCTGCGCCTGACCACCATCCATCAGTCGAAGGGTCTGGAGTTCCCCGTGGTGTTCCTCATCGGCGTCGCGGACGGCCTGCTGCCCTTGACCCGCGCCATCGAGGAAGGTGACGTCGAGGAGGAACGGCGTCTCTTCTATGTCGCCTGCACGCGGGCGATGAACTCCCTGCAGATCTTCTCGCCCCGGTTCGCCGTGTCGGGAGAGGGATACCGTCCGCTCGACCCTTGCCGTTTCCTCGAGGAAATGAGCCCGGATTGCTACGAATTGGCCGATTACGCCCACCGTCGGCTCTGAAGCGGGTTATGACGCGGCAAGGGTGCTCTTGCCATTGCCAAAGGCGCGCCTTTATGACTCAAAACAAACTTTAACCAAGCCGCCATGCCCAAGGTTCTCGTTGCTGACAAGATTTCACCCACCGGTGTCGCCCTGCTGAAGGCCCAGCCTGGCTACGAGGTCGTCGAGGCCTACGGCTCAACCCCTGAGCAGATCCTCGGCCTGGTCGGGGACGTGGACGCCATCCTGGTCCGGTCCGAGACCCAGATCACCCGTGACGTCCTCAACGCCGCCCAACGTCTGGTCTGCGTGGGTCGCGCCGGCGTGGGCGTGGACAACATCGACGTCGACGCCGCCACCGAGCGCGGGGTCATCGTGATGAACACCCCCTCGGGCAACACCATCGCGACCGCCGAGCTCACCTTCACCCATCTCCTCTCCCTCGCCCGCCCCGTGCCGGAAGCCGTCCAATCCATGCGCGAAGGCAAGTGGGACCGCAAGACCCTGTCCGGCTCCGAACTCAACGGCAAGACCCTCGGCGTGCTCGGACTCGGCCGCATCGGCGCCGAAGTGGCCAAACGCGCCCTCGCCTTCGGCATGAAGGTGCTGGCCTACGACCCCTACCTGACCGAAGCCCGCGCCAAGGCGCTCGGCGTCTCGATCGCGACGCTCGACGAGGTCTTCGCCCTCTCCGACTACATCACGGTGCACATGCCCCTCATCGAGAAGGGCAAGCAGGGCGCCACCGAAGGCATGGTGGACGCCGCCGCCTTCGCCAAGATGAAGAAGGGCGTGAAGATCGTGAACTGCGCCCGTGGCGGCATCGTGGATGAGGCCGCCCTCGCGGAGGCCCTGAAGTCCGGCCAGTGCGGCGGCTGCGGCTTCGACGTGTTCGTCGAGGAACCCCTGCCCAAGGACCACCCGCTGCGTGCGCTGCCCAAGGCGCACCTGTCGCCCCACCTCGGCGCCTCCACCGCCGAAGCCCAGGAGAACGTCGGTGTCGAGGTGGCCGAGGCCGCCATCACCGTGCTCGGCGGAGGATCTCCCGCCAACGCCGTCAACCTGCCTTCCGTCGACTCCCAGACCCTCGCCGCCATCAAGCCTTTCCTGGCCCTCGCCCAGAAACTCGGCTCCATCGCCCGCCAGCTCGCCGCGCCCGGCCGGATCGAGTCCCTGCGCCTGACCACCTTCGGCGCCGGCTCCGACCAGGGAGCCAACGCCATCGCCCGCGCCTTCCAGCGCGGCTACCTCCGCGGCATCGTCGAGGGCGTCACCGACGTCAACGCGCCGGGCAAGCTCAAGGCCCTCGGCGTGGAAGTCCAGACCGTGCGCTCCTCCGCCGAAGCCGACTACAAGGAGCTCATCCTCGTCGAAGCCTCGCTCGGCGGAGGCAAATCCGTCTCGGTCGCAGGCACGGTCATCGGCAAGGCCCAGTCGCCCCGCATCGTCTCCGTGAACGGACGCACGCTGGAGTTCATCCCTGAAGGCAAGCTGCTCCTCATCGAGAACCAGGACCAGCCCGGCATCATCGGCGCCCTCGGCACCCTGCTCGCCAAGGAGCGCGTGAACATCGCGAACATGGCGCTCAGCCGCTCCGGCGGCGCCAACGCCCTCGCCGTCTACCAGCTCGACACCGCTCCGGGGGCTTCCGCGCTGGCGGAGATACTGCGCAATCCCGCGATCGTCAGCGCCAAGCTGATCGAAGCGTAAGCGATGTTCGCGGCCCTCGGAATCTTCTTCCTGCTCGGTTACCTGCTCGGTTCCGTCAACTTCGCCGTGCTCGTGGCGAAGAGGCACGGCGTCGACATCCTGAAGGAAGGCTCCGGCAACCCCGGCGCGACGAACGTCAAGCGCGTGCTCGGCAAAGGCCCGGGCAACCTCGTCTTCGCCCTCGACGTCCTCAAGGGATTCGCCGGCACCGGCCTGCCCCACCTGCTGCTCCGCATGGAAGAAACCCCGGCGGCAGATGTCCACTTCACCGTCTGCGTCGCCGGCTTCGTCGGCACGCTGCTCGGCCACTGCTTCTCCTGCCTCCTGAAGTTCAAGGGCGGCAAGGGCGTGGCCTCGACCATCGGCGGGCTCGTCGTCCTCCTGCCCGCGCCGATCCTCATCGGCGCCGTCCTCTGGGGCCTGGTCTTCCTGGCCTCGCGCTACGTCTCCCTCGCCTCGCTCGCGCTGGGCGTCTCCCTCCCCCTCTCCTGCTGGCTCCTGCCGCTCTTCACCCCGCTGAAGTTCGGGCCGGCCCAGTTCTGGTTCGCCGCGGCCGTCGCCGGCTTCAACGTCTGGACGCACCGCTCCAACATCGGACGCCTCCTGAACGGCACCGAGAACCGCTTCGTCAAGCAAGCCTGACCCTCTCGCAATGACCGCTCCACGCACCATCGGCATCGGCATCCTCGGCCTGGGCACGGTCGGCCAGGGGGTCTGGAAGCACCTCACCGAGAAGCGCGCCGACCTGGAGGCGCGGCTGGGCGTGCGGATCGACCTGCGCGGCGCCTCCGTGCGCAACCTAAGGAAACGCCGCGCGGTGAAGATTCCGGCCTCACGCCTCACCTCCGACCCCCACGCGATCATCGACGACCCCAAGGTGCACGTCGTCTGCGAGCTCATCGGCGGCACCACCCGGGCCCGTGAGCTCACCCTGCGCGCCCTGCGCCTCGGCAAGGTGGTCGTCTCCGCCAACAAGGCGCTGCTCTGCGAGCACGGCCCCGAGATCTTCCGGGCGGTGAAACGGCACGGCGGGCAGTTCCTCTTCGAGGCGAGCGTCGCCGGCGGCATCCCCATCATCAAGGCCATCCGCGAAGGGCTGGTCGCCAACCGCTTCGAACTCATCGTCGGGATCCTCAACGGCACCTGCAACCACATCCTCACCCGCATGGGCGAGGACGGCCTGTCCTTCGCGGACGCGCTCAAGGAGGCCCAGCAGCTCGGCTACGCCGAAGCCGACCCGACGCTCGACGTCGACGGCATCGACGCCTGGCACAAGGCCTCCATCCTGGCCTGGCTGGCGCACGGCAAGTGGGCGCCCCGGAGCCGCACGCTCGTCGAGGGCATCCGGAACATCGGTCCCGCGGACATCGACTTCGCCCGGCGCTTCGGCTTCGCGCTCAAGCACCTCGCGGTGGTGCGCCGCGACTTCCGCCGCAACTGGATGACCGTGGGCGTCTACCCCGCCCTCGTGCCCAACCGCGACATCCTCGCGCGCGTGTCCGGCGTCAACAACGGCATCACCCTGCGCGGCGACGTGGTCGGCGCGACGACGCTCGCCGGACGCGGCGCCGGCGGCGACGCCACCGCGTCGGCCGTCATCGGCGACATCGTGGACGCCATCGCGGCGCTCACCGGAGCGGCGCCGCAGGGACTTTCCTCCGAAGCCCTCGCCTCGCGCGAGAAGGCGGGCCGCGCCCTCCGCATGGCGGACGAGGAGGAGATCGTCGCCCCCTTCTACCTGCGCCTGTCGCTGCTGGACAAGGCGGGCGTCTCGGAGGGGGTCTACCGGATCTTCTCCAAGCACAAGGTCTCCATCGCCCGGGTGATCCAATATGAGCACCCCAACCAGGGGCGCGGCACGGTGACCCTTTCGACCTATCCCGTCAACGAGCGCCGGATGCTGGCCGTGCTCAAGGGTCTCCGCGGACTCCGCACGGTCCTGGAGGAGCCGGTCGTCCTGCGCATCTTCTCGCCCGAGTCCTGATCCGATGGCCCTCATCGTCCAGAAGTACGGCGGAACGTCCGTCGGCAGCGTCGACCGGATCCAGAACGTCGCCGCCAAAGTCAAGGAGCAGTGGTCCAAGGGCAACCGCATGGTGGTCGTCGTCTCAGCCCGGAGCGGCGTCACCAACGAGCTCATCGCACGGGCGAAGGCGCTGCAGAAACTGCCCGACGAGCGCGAGATGGACGTGCTGATGGCCGTCGGTGAGCAGGAGACCATCGCCCTCACCGTCATGGCGCTGCACGCCATCGGCGTGCCCGCGGTCTCCCGCACCGGCGCGCAGGCCGGCATCTTCACCGACGACGTCCACACCCGCGCCCGCATCACCCGCATCACCGGCGGCGACCTGCGCGAGCGCCTCGACGAGGGCAAGGTGGTCGTCGTGGCCGGCTTCCAGGGCGTCACCGAGAAAGGCGAGGTCACGACGCTGGGACGCGGCGGCTCCGACCTCACCGCCATCGCCGTGGCCGCCGCCATCAAGGCCGACCTCTGCCAGATCTTCACGGACGTCGACGGCGTCTACACCGCCGACCCGCGCATCGTGCTCGCCGCGAGCAAGATGACCGAGATCTCCTACGAGGAGATGCTGGAGCTCGCGTCCAGCGGCTCGAAGGTGATGCAGTCGCGCTCCGTCGAGTTCGCCCAGAAATACAACGTGCCCTTCGAGGTGCGCTCCTCCTTCAACGACCAACCCGGAACCATCGTGAAAGCCATCGACAAGACCCTGGAGGACGCCGCCATCGCCGGCGTCGCCCTCGACCGCCTGCAGACCCGCGTGACGGTGTCCGACCTGCCGGATTCGCCGGAAGCCGTGGCCGCGCTCTTCGACGACCTCGGTGAGGCGGGACTGAGCGTGGACATGATCATCAAGAACCTGGGCAAGGACGGGAAGGCCAACCTGACCTTCTCGGTCACGACCGACCAGTTCGCCCGGGTGGAGAAGGTGGTCGGCCAGACGCTCAAGCGGCTCGGCAGCGGCTCGGTCCGCTCCGCGGGCGAAATCTCCAAGCTCTCCATCGTCGGGGTGGGCATGATCTCGCACCCCGGGGTCGCGGGCACGCTCTTCAAGGCCCTCGCCTCGGTCGGCGTGAACAGCGAGCTGATCACGACCTCCGAGATCAAGATTTCGGTCGCCGTGGACCCCGCCAAGGCCGACGCAGCCGTCAGGGCGGTTCACACGGCGTTCGGCCTCGACAAGGCCTGAGAGGCACTCGCCTCTTGCCCGCCGCCGGGGTTCGGCCATCTTCACCGGGGATGCCGCGGCCCTTCCACGTCGCCTTTCTGCTCCTTGCGGTCGCCTGCGGGGCTCAGCAGACGCCGCCGACGGCCTTGGAAACCGACCCCTCGGGCAGGAGCCGGCCTTCGCATCAGCGCGGGACGCGCCTTGCGCTGGCCGAAGAGTCGCTGGCCTCGGGTCTGGCGGGCACCGCCGCCGAGCTCTTCACGGCGGCGCTTTCCGACACCTCGCTCAACGCCGCCGAACGCGAACTGGCAGGACTCGGCCTCACCGCTGCGCTCATCGAACGCATGCGTCTGCCCGAAGCCAAGGCGGCCCTGAAGTTCCTGCAGCCGACGCCCGCCCGCGCCCTCCGCGAAGGACTGGTCGCGGCGCTGGAGAACGACCTCGCCGAGGCCGCGCGACAGTCCACGGTCGCCACGCCGGACATTCTCGCCGCGCATGAGAAAGGCTGGGGTTGGACGCTGCGATGGATGCTGGCGGAATCCAACGGCGACGCCGCCGGCGCCGCCGCCGCCAGACAGTCGGCGTTGCAGTCGGCCGTCTCCGACCAGCAACGCGCCCGCATGGAAGCCCTGGGCGGACTGGCGTTGGTCCGGTCGGGCAAGGTCGACGAACGCTCACTGGTGGCCCTGCGTGAACTCTCCGAGTCCTCGCGCGGCACCGCCCTGTCCTTCGCCTACTCCCGCAATCTTGCGCTGGCCCTCTCCCGATTGGGGAGACCCCAGGAAGCCGCCCGGGCCCTCGCCGCCGCCGCACCGCTGACGGAGGAAAAGCAGGCGGAAGCCGACCTGCTCGCTGGCCTGATCCTCGGGCCCTCCTCACCGGAAGGACGCGACCGGCTGCGGCAGGCGGCAAGGAACCGCGCCGCGCCCCAGATGCGCGTCACGGCCCTGCGCGCACTCGTGGCGGCCGCGGTCGCGGAAACCAACCCTGCCGTGGCCGCCGGCATTGCGAATGAGACGCATGACTTCCTGATGAGAAGCTCCCCTTCAGGAGACGGTTTCCTGTGTCCGCGCGATCCGGCAGTGGTGGACGCCATCCACCTCACCCGGGCCCAGCTGATGCTCGCGGCCGGAAACCGCGAGAAGGCACGCCAGGCGGCAGAAGACCTGCTGCGTGAGGCGCCCGCCAGCCCGCTCTCCCGTGAGGCGGTCCGCGCTCTGGCCCTGGCGGCCTGGGGCGACGGAGCCTACCGCCTGGCGGCCACCCATCTGGCGACGCTTGCGGAGGGCGCGCAATCGGCGCGGCGCGACGTGCTCCGCACCGTCTCCGCCGACTGCCTCTTCCTGGCGCGCGACTTCAACCTCGCCGAAAAGACCTACGCCGCCGTGCAAACGGAGACGACCGCGCCCGACATCGCCGCGGGCGCGTTCCAGCAGCGCGTGCATTGCCTGCTGATGCAGGGCGACGATCCGGTGCTCTGGAAAAGGTCGACGGAGGTGATCGAAGACTCCGCCCGCGGCAGGAACCCGACCTCCCCTGAGTCGCGCTGGGCCGCGGCCTGGAACCTGGTCGACTCCGTCCGTCGCGCCGGCCAGCCGGTCGAAGCCGAGCGCATCCTCAATCGTCTGCAGCCGCTGCTCGCCGGCGCCCGCATCGACTTCGCCTTGCGCTTCGAATGGCAGCGCGCCCTCCTCGCCCTCGCCAACCGCCAGAGGCAGCAGGCCGCCCAGGTGGCCGAAAAGATCGCAGCCACCCTCGAAGCCCTTCCGCCGGACGCGCCCGCCGACCTCAAGGCCGACCTGCCGGGCCTCCGTGGACAGGTCGCCCTGCTACGCATTCGGGCGCTCACGGGGGCCGAAGGAGAATCGCTTTCCGCCAAGAGCAGGGAGGAACTCAACGAGCTGCGTAAGCGTTATGCAAAGAAGGCGGCGGCCGCTTCCTCCTATCTCTTCGAGGGCCGCGAGCTCTCCCGGATGGGCCGTCACGCCGAGGCGCAGGCGGCTTTCACCGCCTTGGCCGAGGAATTCAAGGAAGTGCCGGAACTCCGGGAGTTCTCCCGTCTGGGCCTCTACGAGGCGGCGGAGCAGGCCTCCCTGCTTTCCGCAACCGAGGGTCAGGCCCGACTGCGCGAAGCCGTCGAGCTGCTCGAACGTTTCGCGGAGACGGCGCCCGCCGGACCGCTCGCCTTCCACGCGGCGCTCCGCCGGGCCGAGATGCTCCGCGCCCTGGGGGATTTCGACCGGGCCCTGAGGGTGCTGGAGGATCTGATCCGCGAGGCGCCTTCGGATCCGTCCAGGCCGCAGGCTGAAATGGCCCGGGCAGACTCCCTGCTCGGCCTGGCCGAATTCCGACGCGATTCCGGCGGCAAAATCGACCGTCAAAGGGCGGCCAGGGCCGCGGCGGCCTACGAGCGGGTCGCCGAAACCTGGGGCAAGGATTCTCCTGAGATCCGGCTGGAGGCCCAGCATAAGCAGGCTTTCAGCCTGCTCGAACGCGCGCAGGCCGAAGGCGGTTCCGACGCGAAGGCGACCCGCTCGGAAGCCCGCTCCCTGCTCGCCGCCAACGGCGTCGCGCTGCGTGCCAGCCCCGAACTTGCCGTTTCCTCGGCGGCGCGCGTCTGGATCTCCCGTTCCCTGCTGCTTCTCGCCGAAACCTGCGAACAGGCGGGGGACAGGAAAGAGGCCGCCGCCGCGTGCAGGATCATCGTCGATTTCAATCGGGAGGCCAAAGGCCAGGGTTTGAGGCTTCCCGGACAGGCGCTGGCTGAAAGCAAACTTGCCGCCCTCGAGGGCACGCGGTCCAATCTCCCGGCCCCGAAATGACCCTCGCCTTCACATTCCCCTTCGATGCGGGACCTTTCGCCTGGATCCTCGTGCCGATGGCGTTCATCGCCGTCGTCTTCGTGATAGAGCGGGCCATGTTCCTGCATCGCGGCCTCGTGCTCTCGTCGGACTTCATCGAGGGCGTCCGCAACAATCTCCGCGCCGGAAGGCCGCTCGAGGCGCTCGCGGCATGCGAAGAGTCCCCCGGACCGGTCCCCCGCGTCGTGAAAGCGGCCCTGCTGCGGATGGAGGCCGGCGGTGACGCCATGCGGGCGGCGGCCACGGAGGCCGCGCTGCTCGAACTGCCGGTGCTGGAAAGGCGGCTCGGGACCATCGCGGCCATCGGAAGGACCGCGCCCCTCATCGGACTGGCCGGTGCCGTGCTGGCCGGTTTCGACTTCGTCACGGCGATGCGTGACGGCAGCGTCTTCGCCTCCGCCGACTCGCTGCTGGGACACGCCCAGGAGGCGCTCGCCGTCGCCGGATTCGCCCTCACCATCTCGGCCGTGTGCTCCCTCGCGCACCATTTCCTGGTGGGCCGCGTCCGTTCCATCGTGACCGAGATGGAGTTCGCCGCTCATTCGATCCTGACCTTCGTCACGCACGAACTACCGGCGGAACGCCCGCCCGAAAAGGCATGATGAACACACCTCTCGGCGTCCTCCGGCGCGTCCGCAAGGCCCGGCAGGGCGTGGACGCGGCGCCCCTTGCGCTTGCCGTCGTCTGCCTCGGCCTCGTTTCGGCGCTCGCCTCCGACTTCGTCTACTCCCCGGGCATGTACGTGGGCTTCGACGGCTCCAAGTCGCCCGCCCTCTCCCGGACGCTCGAAGCTCCGGATGTGGTCACGAAGGACATGGCGCGCACGGCGCTGACGGTGACGCTCATTTCCACCCGCGGCACGGGCGTCTACGTCATTGCCGGACGCGTCGTGAACTTCGAGCAGCTCAGGAACGAATTGATCAACATGCCCGACAAGGGCCGCAAGGACCGTCCCGTGCTCATCAAGGCCGACGGCGCGCTGATGATGCGTGACTTCCTCAAGGTCTGCGAAGCCGTGCGGGACGCCAAATTCCCCGGCGTGCTGATCGCCGGCGGCAAGTCGGAGACCGAGGACGGCGCAGGCGGGAAACCCCGCTGATTCGCGGTTGCCAGATTCCCACGGCGGCACACATCCTGCGACGTGCCCCCGTCCGAAGACACGCCCGTCGCCCGCCCGCTGCCGCGGCACGTCGGCATCATCATGGACGGAAACGGCCGCTGGGCCGCCGCCCGCGGACTGCCCCGGCTGGAGGGCCATCGTCGGGGGGCCGAACGGCTGTTCGAGATCGTGGACGCCTGCATTGACCTGGGTGTGGGCACGCTGACGGTCTTCGCCTTTTCCGCTGAAAACTGGAAACGCCCGCAGGACGAGGTGAGCGGACTTTTCAAGCTGGGCGAATGGCTGCTCCGGGCCCATCTGGCCCGCCTGCACCGGCGGAAGGTCCGGCTCCGCGTCATCGGCGACGTCAACTCCCTGCCCGACTTCGCCCGTGCGCCGCTGATCGAGGCCGTGGCGGCGAGCGCCGCGCATGAGGCCTTCACGCTGGTGGTGGCGCTCAATTACGGCGCACGCCAGGAGGCCGCGCAGGCCGCCCGGCTCCTGGCCGAGGATGTCGCGGCCGGCCGGGTGAGGCCGGAGGAGGTGGACTGGGCCCGCTTTGAGACCAAGCTCGACACGCATGGACTGCCGGATCCGGACCTCATCATCAGGACCTCGGGAGAATTCAGGCTGAGCAACTTCCTCCTGCTGCAGTCGGCTTACGCCGAGATACACATCGCCAAGGAATATTGGCCGGACTTCGGCCGCGAGCAGCTGGAGACCGCCTTCCGGGATTACTGCGGACGCGAACGCAGGTTCGGCATGACGGGAAGCCAGGTGCAGGGGGCGCCGCCGGCATCATGAGGCACCGCGCGCTCAGCACCATCGGACTTTGGACCGTCGTCGGACTCGTGATCTGGGTCGGAGGCTTCTTCTCCGTCGCGGAACAGGCGGCCTTCCTGATCCTGGCCGTGATCACCCTCGCGGCTCAGCATGAATTCTACCGTCTGGCATCTGAGATTCCCGGCGTACGCCGCTCCAGCCCGGGCGGCCTGCTGGCCGGCGCGGCCTTGCTCTTCGGACTCTTCTTCCTGGCCCCTGAGCGGCTGCGGGCCAGCCCCGTCCTCAACGCCGCCGCCCTCGCGTTCGGGGTCCATCTCCTGTACGTGCTCCGCCGTCCCGCCGAAGCGCCCGCGCTCCTGCGCTCCCTGCCGACACTCTACGGCTTCCTCTACCTGCCGTTCATGCTCTCCTCATTGGTGGGCATCGCACGGATGGAGGACGGAACCTTGCTGAACCGAGAATCAGTCGGCCTCTATTACGTGCTTTGGGTCGTGGTGGCCACGAAGTTCACCGACGTCGGGGGCCTGCTGATCGGGGTTCCGTTCGGCCGCCACAAGATCGCCCCGGCCATCAGCCCCGCGAAAAGCTGGGAGGGGTGCGCCGGCGGCCTCGCGTTCTCCGCCGCCGCGTCCGCAGGCTTCGCCTGGCTTTGCAACGGCCCGCTGGGACTGGCCTTCATGGTGCCTTGGAAGGCCGCCGTGCTCGCCCTGCCCCTCGCCGCGCTCAGCATACCTTCCGACCTTGCCGAGTCGGTGTTCAAGCGTCTGGCCGGCGCCAAGGATTCGGGCGCGACGATTCCCGGCATCGGCGGCGCCCTCGATCTGGTGGACAGCCTCGTGCTGACCTCGCCGGCCGCGATGCTGCTGCTCTCCTACGCGCTGGACTGGGCCAAGCGTCCGTGAGCCGCGAAGCGACGGAGATACACGTTCTCACCGGGCCGACCGCCGCCGGCAAGACCGACGCCGCATTGGACTGGGCCGAGGCCAACCACGCCGAAATCCTCTCCTGCGACTCCGTCTGCGTCTACCGTGGCATGGACATCGGATCCGCGAAGCCGTCCGCCGAACAACGCGCGCGCGTCATCCACCACGGACTGGACCTGGCGCATCCGTCGGAAAGGTTTTCGGTCACTCGCTACGTCGAATGCGCCAAGGCGGCGATCACGGCGGCCCAGAGTCGCGGCCGACGGATCCTCGTGACCGGAGGCAGCGGCTTCTACCTGGCCGCTTTCTTCGGCCCCGTGGCCGATGAGGTGGACATCCCCAAGGAGGTGTCCGATGAGGTACGAAGGCTTTTCAACGCCGGCCTGGAGCCCCTCCTCAGCCGCCTGCGTCAGGCTGAGCCCGGACCGCTCCCCGATTGGCTGGACATCCGCAATCCCATCCGGGTCGCCAAGGCACTGGAAAGACGTCTGGCCACAGGACAGCCCCTCGATGAGCTGCGCGAGGCCTTCTTGGCGCGCCCTGGCCCTTTTTCCGACTGCAGGATCAGCTGCGAGGTCCTGGAGCGTCCGGACGACGAACTGAAAAGCCGCATCGCCCGAAGAACCAAGGCCATGCTGGCGGAAGGACTGATTGAAGAGTCAAAATGGCTGCTCAGCCTCGACTTGGACCCTGAATTGCCGAGCGCACGCGCGGTCGGCTACCGAGCGACCATGGATTGGCTGAACAGCGGCTCCAAGCTCCCCAAAGAAGCACTTGAGGAAAGGATCAACCTGGACACCTGGGCTTTGGTAAGAAAACAGCGTAAGTGGTTTGTTCGCTTGGACTTATGCAAGTGAAACCCGTAGAAATAGCTAATCAGCGTGGCACTGTAAAAAAGCGTTTAAAAGGGGGTTTTAGAGGGTAATCCCTTGCTTTTGAGGGGTTTAAGGGCATTTGTAAGCGAGAACCTCACCCCAACCCCATGCCCCTCAAAATCGGCCAGCCGCTGCCCGAAATCTCCCTCAAGCAGTTCAACCCCGCAGGCGGACTCCCCATCGACGTCAGCATCCGTCGTAACGTCGGCAAAGGAAAGACCGTCATCCTTTTCTTCCCCTTGGCCTTCACCGGCGTCTGCACTGACGAAATGTGCAAAGTCTCGGGACTTCTCGACGAATACAAGTCCCTCAACGCCGACGTCATCGCCATCTCCGTGGACAGCCCCTTCGCGCAGGAAGCCTGGGCCAAGGCCAACAACATCACCGTGACCCTCCTGTCCGACTTCAACCGGGTGGCCGTGAAGGCCTTCAAGGTCAAGGACACCCGCGTCATCCCCGAGAAGCTCGGCTTCCTCAACGTCGCCAAGCGCTCCGTCTTCGTCGCCGACAAGAACGGCAACGTCATCCATTCCGAAGTGAAGCGCGACCCCTCCTCGATGCCCAACTTCGCCAAGATCCGCAAGGCGGTCGAGGGCTGAAGGACCCCGGTTCCCGCTGAACGAAGGCGGTCGGGCTTGCCCCGGCCGCCTTCTTCGTCTTTGCCTCCTGTCCCCTTTCCATACCTATCGAACCCATGGCCTCCAAAGTCCCCTTCAATGCCCTCCGTCCCTTCTCCGCCGGCGGCAAGTCCGGAAGCATCTGCTCCCTCCCGGCGCTGGAAGAAGCCGGTCTCGGCCGCATCTCCCGTCTGCCGGTCTCGATCCGCCTCGTGCTCGAATCCGTGCTCAGGAACTGCGACGGCGTCGCCGTGACCGAGAACGACGTGCGCACGCTCGCCGCCTGGAACGCGAAGAAGCCGGTCGACACCGAGATTCCCTTCGTCGTCGCCCGCATCGTGCTGCAGGACTTCACCGGCGTGCCGCTGCTCGTCGACCTTGCGGCCATGCGTGAGGCCGTCGCCAGGCTGGGCAAGGACAGCGCCGTCATCGAACCCCTCGTGCCCGTCGACCTCGTCGTCGACCACTCCGTCCAGGTCGACCGCGCCGGCACGGCCGAATCCTTCCTGGAGAACCTCCGTCAGGAGTTCGGGCGCAACACCGAGCGTTACGAGTTCCTCAAGTGGGGCATGCAGGCGTTCAAGACCTTCGGCGTCGTGCCGCCCGCCATCGGCATCGTGCACCAGGTGAACCTCGAGCACCTCGCCAAACTGGTGTTCCAGAAGGACGGCGTCTTCTACCCCGACACGCTGGTGGGCACGGACTCCCACACCACGATGATCAACGGCATCGGCATCGTCGGATGGGGCGTCGGCGGCATCGAGGCCGAGGCCGGCATGCTCGGCCAGCCGGTGTATTTCCAGACCCCCGAAGTCATCGGCGTCAACCTGACGGGCCGCCTGCGCGAGGGCGTCACCGCGACCGACCTCACCCTCCGGCTGACTGAGATCCTCCGCAAGGCCAAGGTCGTCGGCAAGTTCGTCGAGTTCTTCGGCGAAGGCACCGAGGCCCTGTCGCTCGCCGACCGCGCCACCATCGCCAACATGGCCCCCGAATACGGCGCCACCATGGGCTTCTTCCCGGTCGATGAGAAGTCCCTCGACTACCTGCGCCAGACCGGCCGCGACGAGTCCCACATCGAACTGGTCCGGGAATACTACCGCTCTCAGGGCCTCTTCGGCATCCCGAAGGCGGGCAGCATCGACTACACCCAGACCATCGATCTCGACATCGGCACGGTCGTGCCCTGCGTCTCCGGCCCCAAGCGCCCCCAGGACCGGATCGACCTGCCCAAGATCAAGGACACCTTCAACGCGCTCTTCACCGCGCCCAAGGAAAAGCAGGGCTTCGGCAAGGAAGCCGCCAGCCGAGGCGATTCCGCCTCCGTGGGTTCCACCGGCCGCCGTCTTTCCCACGGCTCAGTGGTGATCGCGGCCATCACCTCCTGCACAAACACCTCGAACCCCTCCGTGATGGTCGCCGCCGGCCTGGTGGCCAAGAAGGCCGTCGAGAAGGGCCTCAAGGTGAACCCCGACGTGAAGTGCTCCCTCGCACCCGGATCCCGCGTGGTCACCGACTACCTCAATGAGACGGGCCTGACCCCCCACCTCGACCGCCTCGGCTTCAATCTGGTCGGCTACGGCTGCACCACTTGCATCGGAAACTCGGGGCCTCTCGACGCCGACATCGAAAAGGCGATCAAGGACGGCGACCTCGTGACGGCCTCCGTGCTTTCGGGCAACCGCAACTTCGAAGCCCGCGTCCATGGCGCGGTCCGCGCCAACTTCCTGATGTCCCCTCCCCTTGTCGTGGCCTTCGCGCTCGCCGGCCGGGCGGACATCGACCTGGACGCCGAGCCGCTGGGCACGGGCAAGGACGGCAAGCCGGTCTATCTCCGGGACATCTGGCCTTCGCAGGCTGAAGTCGCCGAGTGCGTCGCCAAGGGACTCAAGCCCGCGATGTTCAAGTCGAAGTACGCCGCCGAATCGCTGGCCAACGCCACCGCCGAATGGAAGGGCGTGCAGGGCGGCTCCGGCGCGCGTTTCAGCTGGAAGGAGTCCTCCACCTACATCCAGGAGCCTCCGTTCTTCAAGGGCTTCTCCATGACGCCTCCCCCGGCCCCTTCGCTCGCGAAGCTGCGTCCGCTGGCCATCCTCGGAGACTCCGTCACGACCGACCACATCTCCCCCGCGGGCTCCTTCAAGGAGGACACCCCGGCGGGCAAGTTCCTCGTGGGGGCCGGCGTGGCCAAGAAGGACTTCAATTCCTACGGATCCCGCCGCGGCAACGACCGCATCATGACCCGTGGGACCTTCGCGAACACCCAGGTCAAGAACGCCATGGCCGACGGCAAGGAAGGCGGCTTCACCAAGCTCCAGCCCGAAGGACGCATCGAGACCATCTACGACGCCTGCCAGACCTACGCCTCCCGCAAGGAAGGACTGATCGTCTTCGCCGGAGTGGATTACGGCATGGGCTCCTCGCGCGACTGGGCCGCCAAGGGCACCGCGCTGCTCGGAGTGAAGGCCGTGGTCGCACAGTCCTTTGAGCGCATCCACCGCTCCAACCTGATCGGGATGGGCGTGCTGCCCCTTGAATTCGCCGACGGCAAGAAGGCGGCTGACTTCGGCATCAACGGCTCGGAAACCTTCGACCTGGAAGGCCTCACCGACCCCGTAAAGCCCCGGCAGGCGGTGACGCTCGTGATCCGTCGGGCGGACGGCAAGGTCGACAAGGCCCCCCTGGTGGCCCGCATCGACACCGCGATCGAGGGAGAATACTACCGCCACGGCGGCATCTTGCCCTACGTGCTGCGACAGATCCTGAAGTAAGTGGGGATTCTACGCAACCGGACCTCCAGCCTTGTCCCCCGACCCTGCGAGGGACTAGTCTGAAGGCATGGAAATCGGCGTCATCAACGGCCCCAACCTCGACCGGCTCGGCAAACGGGAACCGGAGGTCTACGGTCATGCCACGCTTGCCGACCTCGAGAAGCAGGTCGCCGCACACCTTTCCGCCCAAGGCCACAAGGCCCGCTTCTTCCAGTCCAATCACGAGGGACGGATCATCGACACCATCGCCAAGTGGGCCGACGACGGCATCAAGCTGCTCGTCATCAACCCGGGCGGACACACCCATGTCAGCGTGGCGCTCCGCGACAGCATCGCGGGCAGCGGCATGCGCGCCGTGGAGGTGCACATTTCCAACATCTACAAGCGGGAGGAATTCAGGCACCGCTCCGTGACGGCCTCCGCCTGCGAAGGCGTGATCACCGGACTCGGCTTCGCCGGATATCTGCTGGCCGTCGACCACCTGCTGCAGGGGGCCGGCGACGCCAAGGGCAAGGCCAAGAAGCCGGCCCGCCGCCAGAAGCGTACCCGCTGAAGTTCAGCACGGCAGAGCCCGACGGAGGTCAAGGTCGGGGGGGATGGGAGCGCCTGCATGCAGATGCTCGGCCATCAGTTCCGACGTGGCCGGACCCCACACCGTGCCCCGCGGTCCGAGCCCGTTGAAGAGATGGACGTGCGGCAGTGCGGGATGCGTGCCGAGATAGGGCCGGCTGTCCGCGGTGCAGGGTCGTACGCCGGCCAGATGCAAGGATACGTCCGTCCGGACCGGTCGGTTGAAGAAGCCGCGGAAACGGCCCAGGAGCTTGTCGCGCTGGGCGTCGGCCGGGACTTCGTCCAGGGCTGCCCATTCCCAGTTGGTGCCCGTGCGCCATGTTCCGTCCCCAAGATGCAGCGCCCAGCCTTCGCGATTGAGGATGAAAGGCGGAGCCGGGGCGTCTGACGTGAGCGTGAGCGCATCTCCCTTGGCAGGCTGCCAGCCCAGATCCTTGAAGGGTCCGCGCAAGGCCGCCCGGTAGCCGTCGCAGAAAACGACCCCGTGCGCCGCGAGCCCCTTCCATGTCACGCCGGAGGAACCATGCCCGAAGGAATCAGGGTCGAAGGAATCTTCCAAAAGCGAATCGGTCCGTCGGAGTGCCTCCCTCTGACGGGACATCAGTCCCGGAAGATCCGCCCAAGCCCCCTTCATGAGCACACCGCCGAACGGATCATCAAGCGCCGGATGCAGTTCGCCGCCGCCGTTCGTGACACTCTCGATGAAAGGCGCGCACGAGGCGTCGACGGCCCGCGCCAACCCCCTGCCGCGCTGCTCCTCGTCCACGAACATGCGGTAGACTCCGGAGAGACGCAGGGCTCCGGCCGCGGAAAGCGTGTCGGCGGCGGCGCGAAAGAGCGCCGGATAGTCGGGCGTCAGCGTGAAACGTCTGCCGGTCAGCGGGGTCATGAGTCCGGCCGCCACCTTGGAGGCCGCGCTCCGCCAGCCGTCATCCACCACGACGACGCTCCGGCCGCGGCGCTGCAGGGCCGCGGCGAGCAAAGACCCGGCGAGCCCCTGGCCGACGATGATGAAGTCGGCCCTCATGGACGGCCGGACTTCAGAAGCCGACGGCGTTGGTCGTACCCTGCTTGGTGACGATCTTCTCCTTCTGCCAGACCTGCAGGCTGGTCTTCACTTCGACCAGTGCCAGCTGGAAGACGAAGGAGGACTGCTTGGTCCGCCCGGCGTTGGCCCGGTCTTCGAGAATCTTGCCCTTGAGCACGTACTGGGGCAACGGAACGGCGGCCCCGGGAGTGGAGGCCCGGGCGGCGCTGGCCACGGGGTCGGAATCGATCAGTCTGATCCTGCCGGCGTTGACGAGAGGCCCCGTGATCTTGGAGAGCAGCAAGGAGAGGTCGAAGTTGGTGGCGGTATCATTGGTGATCTGCCCCACCTGGATGACCGGCGAGGCGCCGGCACTATCGAAGGCGGGCGACTTGACCATCTCCTGCAGCATGGCGTTCCCCGCGTTGGCGAAATCCTGGATGTCGACCTTGCCGATGGAGACGACCAGTTCCCGGCCCTCCGGGTCCTTGTAGGTGGCGGGAGTTTCGCAGCCGACGACGAAGGCCGTCAGGCCGAGCAGAAGGGACTTGTTCATGTTCATCGGGCGAGAATGCGTAGACGGCACTCGGCGGAATCAGAACGGAGCGCCGTGGCGGTGACGGTCGTGATCTGGCCGGGTTCAAGGGGGGTCGGCGACCAGCCGCTCTGACCTTCGGTGACTGAGCCCGCCGCGTCGATCCACTCGAAGCCGAAATTCGCGGTCTGTCGGAGGAAGGAAGTGTTCCGCAGGTCGAACTGCACCTGGGTGAATCCGCCCCGGGTGCGGGATTTGCGGACCGCAAGCAGCTCCACCTTGGAGGCGAAACGGCCGTCGCTCACGTCGAGGCGGAAACCGCCCTCAGGGCGCGTGACGGCGTAATTGACCCCGTCAGGAGGTGTGATCGCCCGCTCGAGGGTGTCGCCGGTCTCCAGCACCGTCGAGCAGCCGCAGAGCAGAGCGGCGGTAAGGAGGAGAAAACGGTTCATGGGGAAAGAGTCGAGCACCGCACCGTGACGGGACCATTTTCTGTCGGCTGTGAAATGGAGACAAGCAGAACCTTGCCTTCGGGCAGGCGGATCGGCGGGCCGGTCATGCCCTTGACGCTGACCTCAACGCCCGCGGGGGCGTCGGATCGGGCCAGAAAAGTCCGGGCCGGCAGGCCGGACCAGTTCCGCAGGTCGGCCCGGGTGGATGAATAGCCGTAAAGCGTCGTGCCCAGACGGGCGGCCACCGCCCAGACGACCTCCTTGGTCCCGGCATCAGGGCGTTCCGCCGCGACGCGTGAGGCACGGTTGATGGCATAGGAGGCGGCCGCCTTGGCGGCCGCAGAAGTCAGGGCGCGGGCTCGGACCGACGGCATCGCCTTTGAGAAGTGGCTGGCGATGAGTCCCTCCGTGGAGGAAATCCTGGTGAAGTCGAGCCGTACGCCGCCGAGGGTGACGTCAGGCGAGAACACCTGTCCGACCGGACGCATGGCGGGGAGAGCCACGGAGACAAGGGGGACGTCTCGAGCGACGATGAAGAGCGGGATGTCGACGCGCTCCTCCTGCCAGAGCGGGCACAGGCCCGTCTCCGCGACGAAATAGACCACCCTGCCCTGAGGAAGGCCGTCGGTCGCCTGCGCAAGATCGAGGCGCAACGCCTCGCAACCGGGACTCAGCCGGGCGGCGGCGCTGAGCGCCTTGCGCCCCTTCTCACGGTCAGATGCGTCCAGGCCCAGCCGCCAGAAGAACATGCCCTGCAACCAGTGGGCGAAGGCGTCGTCATAGGCCCCGTCCTTGAGCAGGGTCTGGAGCCCGTCATCAATTCGGTCCAATCCCTCACGAGTCACGGGCTCACGCAGGATGCGTTCCGCTTCAGGATCAGATGCGGGCGGAAGATAGATTTCAGGATTCCCGAAGGCCTCCTGGATGAACCGCAGCCGGTTGAGGGAAACTCTGGCTCCGGCCATGTCGCCGGTCTCGAGACGGTTCAACGCCTGGTAGGCCGAAGCGTAGATACGGTCCGCAGGCTTGGCGGCATACGGGAGCGACAGGTCATTGACGAACAAGGCGGAGACGGCTCCGGAAGGGCTGAAGCCGGGGCGGTCTTCCTCCTCGCGCAGAGCCTCCTCCACTTGCTCGAAGACACCCACGCTCTCCCGGGTCCTGCCCAGTCGGCGCAATGCGAGCCCCCGCTCCAGCCTCCAAAGCAAGGCGTCGCGAGGCCGGTCGGACTCGGCGGCAAGGGCCATGGACTCGACGTACGCCGGATCGCCCGACTCGTGGCCGCCGCGGACGGAGTCGGACCGGTCCGGCGAACTGACGCAGCCCTGCAGCATCAGGCCTATGAAGATGATCCGCCTCACACGGACCATCCTGCGCAGGAAGGCGCCGCTGTAAAGAGACCAAGCGTTCAGAGCCCCAGGAGCAGCCTTCCGGCCTTGAGCCAGAGCGGGGTGATGAGCACGCAGAGGAGCATCGTGACGGCGGAACAGCGCAACGACAGCACGGAATCACCCTTGAACATGTCCACGATGAGGAAGGTGAAGATGCCGCAGGGCATCGCGGCCTGGACAAGCATCACCTGCTTCAGGGACAGGTCCCCGACGCAGCAGGCGACCGCGCCCAGGACGAGCGGCGGCATGATGAGCCAACGCACCGCGATGACGCCGAGCGTGACCCTCGGATCGTCACGCAGGCGGAAGCCCCCCAGCAGCTCATGCAGGTAGATGCCGCTCAGCAAGGTGCCGACCGGAATGGCGCATTCGCCCACCGGCCTCAGCACCTTGGTGAGGAAGTCGACCGGCGCGGTGGCACCGAGTCCCGAGAAGTTCACGGCGAGCGCCACGAGGAGAGCCACGGTCATCGGCTGGAGCAGATTGCCCAAGCCGCGTCGCAGCGAGCTGCCTGACAGCATCGCGATGCCGACGGTCCAGACGGCGGCCTCGACCCCGACATTGTGCACCAGCAGCACCCCCACCACGTCGCGGTCGAAGAGCGCGGCGGTCACGGGGATGCCGAGGTAGCCGAAATTGTTGACGCCGGCCGAGAAGGCGAAAGTACGGCGGCGGACTCCGGCCGTGATGCCGCACGCGGCCCCCACCGCCGTGGCGACCGCATACCCCGTCACGATCAGAAGGAAGCCGGCTCCGAGATACATCAGCGCCTGACCGCCCGACGCGATCAGCGGATTGCGGCTCACGCGGTCAAAGATCAGCGCCGGAAAGAAGACCCAGATGATCAGCCGCATCAGGGGCTGCCGCGCATGCGGTCCGATCCAGCCCCGGCTCGCCAGAAACCACCCGACCAGGATCAGACTGCAGAGGCCGGCGAGAGCCATTCCGAGTTCTGGTGACAGCAGGTCCACCCTTCCAGACGACGGAACGACGGCCCGTTTGGAAGAACAAAAGGGCCTGAATCATGATTCGGGGAGGGCCGGGGGCCCTTGACTCCCGGACTTTTGCCGGCATGATTGTCGGAAGTTCCTTCTCAGTCGGCCCCGAGACAGACCGACGTATCCATTTCGGGGGTGTTCCGGATTCGATTCCAGCCAAGATATCGCGACGGCACGCGGAGGACGCCAGTCCCCTCCTTAATCCGACCGGCGCAGTACAACTGCCAAAAACACCATCACGTTCGAGAACGACAACGCTCTCGCGCTCGCTGCCTAATCACAGCGACGAGCCCCTGAGCCCGCCCGCGGCCCAGGATCAGCTCGGTCAATGCGGGTGAACCCCTCCTCTGACTGACATCTCCGGGGCAAGTGAGAAGACAGATAGGCCGCACGGGCGCCCGTCCCCCACTGCGGCCGAGATCAAAGGCGAGGCTAAGCGTGTAGAAGTTACGACGTAAGGGCCGGAAGACGTGGGTTCGACTCCCACCACCTCCACCATCTGAGAAGCCAGCCCGTCCCCTCCGGGGGACGGGCTTTTTGGCTTTCACTCAGCTGCGACGGTAGACTTCCAGCCGGCAGTCATAGCCGCCAAGGTCGACCGTGCGGCGATGCTGTAGCGCCAGCGGAAGCCCTTCCGGCTCAAGCCGGAGCGGGTTGATGAAGACGAGCAGCCCGCCCGGCCTGAGCACCTGGGCCGAAACCTTGAAGAGGTCCGCAAAGAGGCCGTGCAGGTCCGGCACGCGGACGCGTCGGCCGAGGGGCGGATTCGTGATCACGAGGGAAACCGTGCCCGGCGACAGTGACGCCAGACGCGGCGAGTCGCGAAAATCGCATGCCAGAAATTCCGCCTTCACCCCGGAGATCTGCGCGGCCGCGAAATTGGCCCGCGCCATTTCGACCGCGGCCGGATCGATGTCCGTGCCCACGAGTCGCGTCACTCCGCCGAGGAATGCGCGCTCCACAAGCTCGAGTCCTGACCCGCAGAAAGGGTCCCAGATCACCCCGTCAGCACCGGATGAAGCCCGGGCCAGACAGGCGGCCAGGGGCGGATGGGAGGCGGCGTCGACCGCGTCCACCCGGTAATGCATGCGGGGGTTGGGCGTGACCCTGGGACGCAGTTCGACGAGGGCCCCCGCGGCTCCCGACGTGACGTCGATGGAAAAGACCGCTGACTTGGGGTCGTTCAGCACACCCGGCTCGAGGGCGTAGGCGGCCTCGGCGATGCGCTCCATGAGCGCGGCGGAGGCTCCCGCAAGGGAGATGCGATACCGGGGCGGTCCGCCGCATAGGGCCTTCATGAGCGCCACCGCGTCGCGGCCGGCGATCAGGGCGGCGAGCGCATCGGGCGCGCCGGCGGAGGAAGGATTTTTGATCAGCCCCAACGGAAATGCCAAAGTGTCGAAGCACCGCATGCGGTAGGCCTTTGCGAGGGTGAAGGCGGCGGCGCTTTCGGCGATCACACAGCCCGCCCTGACCTCCCTGACCTTGAACTCCGCGGCGGCGGCCTCCTCCGCCACGAAGGACTCCAGACCGCGGCGGCACCGCAGATGCACGACCCTGCCGGAAGCTCCGGGGACTTCGGCTTCCATCCGCAGCGCGGAGCCGTCGGACTTCCTCGCCAGTCCCGCCTTCACCTTTCGGACCGACACCCCGGGCGTCTGCCCGGACTCGGCGGCACGCAAAGTCGCCTCCCCGCCCACCCGCTCCAGTGATTGCGCCAAACGGCGACGTTCTCGGTCTTCGTGGCTCGCCTTCATCGCTTCAAGCAGGGCCGACTCCTCGGCGGCGCCGGCCTGGAACTTGGGCAGCGCGGCGGCGGCGTATCGCCTCACCTTCTCCTCGCCGTCCTTCATGAGCGCCCGAAGCCAGTCCCGGGCGCGAGCTTTCAGACGCTCATCGGCGCAGGCTGAGACCACCGTGCCCACCGCCCGGATCAGCGCGACCCGGGCGACGCGCTCCCGGCCCGTCAGCGCGTCGAACGCCGGCACCTCCTCCGCCAGAAGCCGTCCGGCGGGCAGCTCCCTCAGCCGCCGGTAGAGCTCGTTGTCGGACCTCATCCCGACCAAGACCGCCGCGACCCGGACGGTTGTCAACGGGAGAGCCCGACCGGCCGTCGGACCGTCGCCACGCATGCCGATTTTTCTTAGGAAAAAGCCCAAAGGTGGGCACGTCGCAAAGCGGGTCGCCACGCCCCGTCGGAACCCCTCCGGAAGCACGCCTGGACGACCTTAAAGTTGCTTTTGACAGGGGGGAATTATTGCCCACTAGATTTAACGGACTTGCGACGTTTCCCAAGCGGCGCGGGCGGCTCCCAGACCTTTAACCGCAACTTTTCCGACCAAAACCAGATGATGCATAACGGACTCCCCCCGAAACAGGGTCTTTACGATCCTCAGTTCGAGCACGATGCCTGTGGCGTCGGATTCGTCTGCCAGATGAAGGGCAAGCGTTCTCATGACATCATCCAGCAGGCGCTCACCATCCTGGTGAACCTGGACCACCGCGGCGCCTGCGGCTGCGAGACCAACACCGGCGACGGCGCCGGCATCCTGATCCAGATGCCGCACGCCTTCTTCGCCAAGGTCGGTCCGGCGGCCGGCATCGCGTCCCTGCCCAAGCCGGGTCACTACGGCGTGGGCATGCTCTACCTCTCCCCCGACAAGGCGGTCCGTGCGAAGTCCGAAGCCGTCCTCGCCGAACTCGCCAAGCAGGAAGGACTCGAGGTCCTCGGCTGGCGCACCGTCCCGACCGTCAACAAGACCCTCGGCAAGACCGCCGTCGCAAGCGAGCCCTGCGTCCGCCAGCTCTTCCTCGGCCGTCCCGCTTCCTGCGCCACCGACCAGGATTTCGAACGCAAGCTCTTCATCCTGGCCAAGCAGGCCCACAACCGCCTCCGCGCTTCCGGGCAGGAC
>CAIOPO010000068.1 GCA_903860195.1 uncultured Opitutia bacterium
TGCCGCTGATGTCAGGCAGCAGGATGTCGAGGATGAGCAGGTCGGGCTTCACCTTGATCACCAGATCGACCCCTTCCTGGCCTGCGGCCGTCGAGCCGACCACCTTGTACTTGCCCCTCGACTCCAGCATCTCGGTGACCAGTTCGCGCACCGCCGTCTGGTCTTCGACGATGACGACGGACTTCTGCGCAGGGGAGGGGGAAGGAGCCATGTTGTAAGAGGGGGTTCAGGAAGTGGGGCGGCCTGCCGCAATCGGGGAGATGACCGTCTTGGCCTTGGGGCTCCACCGATGGCCGATGAGCGCGCCCGTCTTGGGGTCGGCGACCAGGCCCATCACTCCGCGACCCAGGCCGCTCGGACGCCCCCCGGCTTCGACCGGCTGGGCGCGCGAGTCGTCGGGCCGCGAATCGTTGAGATGCGGGGCCGCGGTCGAGTCGAAGACTTCGACGGTCCACAGCCCTTCGCCCTGGTGCTCGGGCGTTCCGGCGATGACCACCGCGTGCCCGACCGCCGACTGGGTCTTGTGGTCCCACGAGACGATGTCACCCGGGCGCAGGTCGGCGACCTTTTCGACGCTCTTCCAGCCGGGCTGGGGCTTCTCGGCCAGCCCGGCGAAGAACTTCTGGTAGAGCGGTGGGCTCGGGAAGTAGCCCTTGCGGATGCCGCAGACCGTGACCACCGAGTCCCAAGCCTTGGGCGCGGACTGGCGGAGGGCGTAGGAGACGAAGCCGACGCAGTCGTAGTGGTAGCTGCCAGCCGCCCGGTCCACCTGCGTCTTGTGCTGGTAGCGGGTGGCCTTCATCGACTTGAACTCATGGGACACCTCCTCGAAGAACTTTCCTGCGCCCTGCGGTTGGTCGGCGCCCGCGCTTTCGGCGACCGACCATGCGATTAGAAGCGGGCCAAGAATAAACCAGCGGGGCATGGCTTCATATGAAGTCCATTCCCCAGTCCCTTTCCACCAAAAACCTCAGCCCGCGTCGGGATCGACGAGCCCTTGGCGGATGATGTAACGGACCAGCCCGGCCACGTCGCGCACGCCGAGCTTGCGCATCAGATTGGCGCGGTGGTTCTCGGCCGTCTTGATGCTGATGTTGAGCCGGGAGGCGACCTCCTTGCTCGAGTTGCTCCGGGTAATGAGGACTGCGATCTCCCGTTCGCGGGGCGTGAGCAGGTCGAGCAGGCCGTCCGGCGACTGCGACGGGCTGGCGAGGGCCTCGCGGACCGTGCGGTCGAAGCCGTCCGTGAACCAGTTGCCGCCCTTGCTGAGCGCGTCGACCGCCTGGCGGAATTCGGCCAGCGGGGACGCCTTGTTGACGAACCCGTGGATGCCGATCTGCACCAGTGAGCGGACGATGTGCGGCTCCTGTTTGGCGGAGAAGACGAGGATGCGCATGCCTTCGCGGCCCGTGGACAGACGGCGGAGCACGTCGAGTCCGCTGAGGCCCGGCATCAGGATGTCGACCACCAGCACGTCCGGGCGGAGCGAGAGCGCCAGCGCGAGGCCCTCCTGTCCGTCGGAGCTCGAGCCCACCACCTCGCAGCGCTCATTGGCTGCGATCGTCTCGCACATCAGTTCCCGGACCGCCGTCTGGTCCTCGATCACCACGAAGCGGCGCTTCGTCTCGGGCTTGGGCGAAGGTGTGTGATTTTTATGAGGCATCTCAAAAACAGTTTTTTTACTAACTCTAATAGGTGAGTTGTTCATCAGGCTTTTATTTGCTCGCACGTAGGCACTTCCAATAACAAGAACCTAGGGGTCAATACCCATGGCTTGAAGGCGAGGCTTCCAGCAAATGCACCTGATTTATAGACTAGTGTATTGCAGATTTTAATCTTGATTCGAATCCCATCCTCCCCGCCACTTTACAACAAATTGACTCCGAATGTGGTCCTAAAGGGGCCTTTTTCGTGTCCATAGGATTCCCAGGATTACACTAATTCGTCCACAAATTGACTGAAGTTTGACTATAGCA
>CAIOPO010000069.1 GCA_903860195.1 uncultured Opitutia bacterium
ACCTCGTCCGCGACAACCACATCGGCGACTGGGGCACCAACTTCGGCATCCTGATCCTCGCCATCCGTCGCGCGGCCTTCCAGCTGGACGCCAAGAGCCCGACCGCGCTGGAGGACCTCGAGCGCCTTTACAAGGAGGGCAGCGCCGCCACCAAGGCCGACCCCGCCTTGATGGACGCCGCCCGCGCCGAGCTCGCGAAGCTCCAGTCCGGCGACGCCGCCAACGCCGCCCTCTGGAAACAGATCGTCGAGGTCTCCAACGCCGCCTGCCAGCGCATCTACGACCAGTTCGGCCTCAAGACCGACGTCATCCTCGGCGAATCCTTCTACCGCGACAAGGTCGACCAGGTCTATTCGGAGCTGGCGAAGCACAGGCTGGCCGAAGAAAGCGAAGGCGCCCTCGTGGTCTGGCATGACGAGGAGCCCCGCTTCTCGCGCGACGCCGAGACGAAGATGCCGTTCATCGTGCGCAAGAAGGACGGCTCGTCCAACTACGCCTCCACCGACCTCGCCACGCTCCTCTACCGCGCCGAGCACTTCAAGGCCGAAGAGATCGTCTACGTCACCGACGGACGTCAGCAGGACCACTTCCAGCAGCTCTTCCTGACGGGTGCGAAGTGGTTCAAGGCTTCGGGCCGCAAGCTGCCGCGCCTCCGTCACGTCTGGTTCGGAACGATCCTCGGCGAGGACGGCAAGGCCATCAAGACCAAGTCCGGCGAGCCGGTGCGCCTGCAGGAGCTCATCGACCAGGCCGAGAAACTCGCGTTCGAAGCCGTCACGACCAAGAACCCGGAACTCCCCGAGGCCGAGCGCAAGGCCATCGGCAAGGCCATCGGCGTCGCCGCCATGCGTTACGCCGACCTGTCGTCGAACCGCACGATGGATTACACCTTCTCGTGGGGCAAGCTGCTCGCCTTCGAGGGCAACACCGCGCCGTACCTCATGTATGCCGTCGTCCGCGTCCGTTCGATCTTCCGCAAGGGCGGGCTGGCCGTGGGGCAGGGCGAGGAAGGCGCGACCGACCCGGAGACCCCGGCCGAGATCGCGCTGGCCCGCAAGCTCCTGGCCTTCACCGCCGCGCTCGACCAGGCGCTCGAGGAGCTCCGGCCGCACCACCTCTGCACCTACCTGCACGAGCTCGCCGCCGCCTACGGCACCTTCTACGCCGCGGACAGCGTCATCGTGGAAGACCCCGCCGTGAAGGCCCGCCGCCTCATGCTCTGCGCGCGCACCTGCTCGGTCATGGAAACCGGCCTGCGCCTGCTCGGCATCGAGCCGGTCGAGAGGATGTAAGCGCCGCAAAGCGGCGAGGGAGCAGGCAGGCACGTGGGCAAGTGGGCACCGGCTGGTTTGGCCGTCTTGCCCGCTTTGAACGCTATTACGGGTAGACCTCGCCAGGGCTGCGGATAGAAATGTCTCACCCCCATGGATACGCCTGCCCCGAAGTCCGGACGCCTTCTTTCGCTCGACGCCCTGCGAGGCTTCGACCTCTTCTGGATCGTCGGGGGGCATGCCATCCTCCTCGCCCTGCACGTGCTCACCGGCTGGGAATGGCTCGGCTGGACGAACGGCCTCCTCCGCCACGTCGAATGGGACGGGTTCCTTCCGTACGACCTCATCTTCCCGCTCTTCCTCTTCCTCGCCGGGGTCTCCACGCCTTTCTCGCTGTCAACCCGCCTTGAGGCCGGCTCACGCGGAGAAGCCTGCCGCAAGGCGGTCCAGCGCGGGCTCCTGCTGGTCCTGCTCGGGATCATCTATAACAACGGGCTCCAGTGGAAGGGCCTTGAGGCGATGCGCTTCGGCAGCGTGCTCGGGCGCATCGGCCTGGCCTGCATGTTCGCCCAGCTCATCTTCATCTTCAACCATCGCAGCCCGCGGCGCCTCTGGTACTGGCTCGCCGGCGTGCTCGTCGGCTACTTCTTCATCATGAAGATCGGACATGCGCCCGGATTCGCGCCGGGCGACCTCACCATGCAGGGCAACTTCGCCTCCTACGTCGACCGCCTCCTGCTGCCCGGCAAGTTGAACAAGGGCATCCACGATCCGGAGGGCATTCTGGCGACCCTGCCCGCCATCGGCAACGCCCTGCTCGGCATCCTGGCGGGGCTGTGGCTGCGCCGCCCCGCGGTGGAGGTCTCCGGCGATCGCAAGGCAGGCGTCCTCGCCCTTGCGAGCCTGGTCTCCCTGGCGGCCGGCGCCGTCTGGAACGTGTCCTTCCCGATCAACAAGCAGCTCTGGACGAGCAGCTTCGTCCTCTGGACCTGCGGCTGGGCCGGACTCCTGCTGGGCTTCTTCTATTGGACTGTCGACGTGCGCGGCTGGCTGCGCCGCCCCGGTGAGTTCTTCGCGGTCATCGGCGTGAACTCGATCTTCATCTACATGGCGGGCGGCTTCATCTCCTTCTCCTACACCGCCCAGGCGCTCTTCGGCGGCGTCGCCAAGGCGCTGCCGGTCCCCGCCCAGGGACTCGTGCTGGCCGTCGGAGTCTTCGCGGTGAAATGGGCGCTTCTCTGGCTGATGCGTCGCAAGGGGGTCTTCCTCCGCGTCTGACGGCTCCTCGCTTGTCTTCAGAGCCCGTCCGACGGATGCTCCGCCCATGAGTGAGCCGGGACTCAAGGTCACACGGGGTGAAATCGCGTTGCGCGGCCTGCGCTGCGCCTGTCCCAACTGCGGCGAACGCGGACTGCTGGCCTCCTGGTTCCGTCTGGCCAAGGCCTGCCGTTCCTGCGGCATGGACCTCGAGCGTTCGCACGGCTTCTACTCCGGCACGACCTCGATCGGCTACGTCGCGGCCATCCTCGTCATCCTGGTGCCGCTTTGCTTCCTCGTCGTCCATGATGTCATCGGCGCCCGCGCGGCCGTGCTCATCGGCATGTCCGGCTCGGCCGCCTTCATCGTCGGCATCTACCCCGTCATGCTCTGCTGGATGGTGGCCGCCTGCCATGTCGCGCTGCCGGGCGACCTGCCCGCCAATGGCGGCACGGGTCGGCGGGGAGAGGATTGACATCCATCATCTTATCATGATGGATAGATGCGAATGAGGACCAACCCTCTGCCCGCGGTCTTCCGCCGCCCCGGCCGTCCGGCCGTCTCGGTGGAGTTCTTCCCGCCCAAGGACGCGGCGGGCGGAGAGCGCATGCTCGAGGTGGCCCGCACCCTGCAGGGCTCGGGGGTCGACTTCGCCTCCATCACGTACGGCGCAGGCGGCTCTTCCCGTGACACCACCCTCGCCTACGGACGCAAGCTCGTGGCCATGGGCTACGCCATGGTCGGACACCTGACCTGCGTCGGCCACTCCCGCCGTGAGCTCGCCGAGCTGGTCGCCCGCTATGACGAGGCCGGCTTCTCCGGCATCCTGGCCTTGCGCGGAGATCCGCCCAAGGGGCAGGGCGCCTTCGTGCCTCATCCGGAGGGCTTCGCCCACGCGCATGAGCTCGTGCGCCTGATCCACGCTGAGCGCCCGGGACGTTTCTCCGTCTCCGTCGCGGGCTTCCCCGAGCGCCATCCTGATTCCCCGGACGACCTTTCCGATGTCCGACATCTCGCCGGCAAGGTCGCGGCCGGGGCCGACTTCGTCACGACCCAGCTCTTCCTGGACAACTCCGATTACTTCAGGCTCGTCGCCCGAGCGCGCGCCGCGGGCGTGCGCGTGCCCATCGTTCCCGGCATCATGCCCGTGCTCTCCCTGAAGCAGGCCCGCAGCTTCTGCGGTTTCTGCAAGGCCCGCATCCCCGCGGCCCTCGAGCGTGAGCTTGAAGCCTGCGGAGAAGACGAGGAGGCCCAGCGTCGCGTGGGCGTCCGGTGGGCCGTGGCCCAGGCCCGCGGGCTCGTCGCGGGCGGCGCTCCCGGCCTGCACGTCTACGTCCTGAACCGTTCGGACTCGGCGCGTGAGCTCTTCGCCGCCCTGCGGGCCTGAGCGAAGCCAATAGGTTTGTCATCCTGCACCGCCGAGGATGGGATGCCGCATGCGTACGCCCCCGGTAATCGGCGTCCCCGGCTGGCGCCGCGGCTTCTGGTGCCTCATGGCGACCCAGTTCCAGAACGCCTTCAGCGACAACGCGCTGAAGAACCTGGTCGTTCTCCTCGTGATGGCGCGGCCCATGTCGGAGGACGACCGGCACGGTCTGGTCGCGCTCGTGGGCGCGCTCTTCGCCGCGCCGTTCATACTCTTCTCGATGCTGGGCGGCTGGATGGCCGACCGCTTCAGCAAGCCGGCCGTCATGACCGGGGTGAAGGCCGCCGAAGTGGCCATCATGCTGTTCGCCGCGGCGGCGCTCTGGTTGCGCGCGCTCCCGCTGGAGATGGCCGCAGTCTTCCTCATGGGCACGCACAGCGCGATCTTCGGGCCTTCGAAGTACGGCGTGCTTCCCGAGCTGCTGCCTCACGATCGCCTTTCCTGGGGCAACGGCATCCTCGAGCTCCTGACCTTCATGGGCATCATCCTCGGCATCGTGGTCGGCGCCGTCTTCGCCGAGCATCTTGCGCCGCACCCGGGCGCGGCGGGCGTCATCCTCGCCGTGCTGGCGGTCGTCGGGTGGGCCTTCAGCCGCGGCGTCCCGCGCGTGCCCGCCGCCGCGCCGGAGCGCGCCCTTGCCCTCAATCCCGTCGCGGAGTTCCTGCGCCGCCTCGGGGCCATGCGCCTCGACCGCGACCTGTGGCGGGCCAACTGGGGCAACGCGGGCTTCTTCTTCCTGGCCGCCCTCGTCCAGGCCAACGTGCTCATCTTCGCCCGTGACGTGCTGCGCCTTGGCGAGACCGACAGCGGGCTGCTCAGCGCCGCGCTCGCGCTCGGCATCGGCTTCGGCAGCGTGACGGCCGGCTACGCCTCGCGAGGCCGCATCGAATACCGGCTCGTGCCGCTCGGCGCGGTCGGGCTTGCCCTCAGTTCCGCGCCCCTCGGCTGGCCCGGCGTCGGCGTGACCGGCTTCGCCTGCGGGCTGGTCGCGTTGGGCTTCTCCGCCGGACTGTTCATCGTGCCGATCGCCGCGGTGCTGCAGCATCGGCCTGCCCCCGAGGACAAGGGCGCCGTGCAGGGCGCCGCCAACCTGCTCAGCTTCATCGGCATTTTGGCCGCATCCGGCGTCCAGTGGCTGGCCTTCCGTTGCGGACTCGGCTCGGGTCAGGTCTTCTGGCTCTGCGGCGCCAGCGCCCTGGCGATCGGCGCCTACTCGGCGATTTCGAGGGGGCGGTTCATCGACGCCGAGGCCTGAGCGGCGCTCAGACTTCGGCGAGGATGCGGCGACGGATCTCCTCGACCGGCATCGACGCCAGCTGCGACGGCGGGATGCGGTTCGGATTGAGCTTCGGGAGCTCGGTCACGCGCTCGCTGAGCGTCAGGTTGCGGTTCGCCGCGACTTCGTCGACCCGGTCGACCGGCGTGAAGCGCGGGGCCGACTTGAGCACCTCGGGCCTCTCGCGGATGAGCGAACCGATGGCGACCACCGCCTCGGCGAAACGGTCGAGCTCGGCCTTGGTGTAGGACTCGGTCGGCTCGATCATGAGGCCGAAGACCTCGGGGAACGCCACCGTCGGCGCATGGAATCCGAAGTCCAGGAAGAGCTTGCCGACGCGCGCGATGACGGACGCGCGGGGCACGCCGGCCGCCTCGGCCCGGCGGAAGTCCTCCTCGGTCAGCGTGAGGATGAACTCGTGCATGCGCGGCACTCCGTCGGCTCCGGCGGGCAGGGAAGGGAAGTGGGCGCCGAGCCGGGAATGCAGATAACGGCTGGAGAGCACCGACATCGCCGCCATGCGGCGCACGCCCTCCTTGCCGAGGCGGCGGAGGTAGGTCAGCACGCGCACCTTGTGGGCGAAGTTGCCCCAGTGGCGATGGAAGGAGCCGATGCTGCGCTTGGGACGGACCGGAACGAAGCGACCGTCCCGCCGCTCGACCTGGAAGCCGGGCAGGAAGTCGACCAGCTTGTCGGACACGGCCACGATGCCGTCGCCGGGTCCGCCGCCGCCGTGCGGGACGGTCCATGTCTTGTGCAGGTTGTTGTGCACGGCGTCCACGCCGAGCGACCCGAGGTTCACCCAGCCGGCGATCGCGTTCATGTTGGCGCCGTCCATGTAGACCAGCCCGCCGACGCGGTGCACGGATTCCGCCATGCGGCGGAAGTCGGTCTCGAAGACCCCCGAGGTGTTCGGGTTGGTCACCATCATGCCGGCGACGCGCGGACCGAACTCGGCGATCTTGGCGTCGAAGTCGGCCTGGTCGACGCGTCCGTCGGGCAGCGCCTTGAGGATGACGATGCCCGTGGGCGAGCCGTCCGCGCGGCGTCCTGAGACGTAACCGGCGGTGGTGGCGGTGGCGAAGTTGGTGCCGTGAGCGGTGGCCGGGATGAGCAGGATGTCGCGCGTCTCGCCCTTGGCGCGATGGTAGGCCTGGAAGAGCTTGAGTCCGACCAGTTCGCCCTGGGCACCGGCGACCGGCTGCGTGGTCAGTCCGGCGAGCCCGGTGATCTTGCGGAACCACTCCTGGATCTCCCAGAGGAGCGCGAGCGACCCTTGCGCGTCCTCGACGGGCGCCTGGGGGTGCAGGCCGGTGAAGCCCGGGAGCCCCGCGGCCCAGTCGTTGACGTGCGGGTTGTACTTCATCGTGCATGACCCGAGCGGGAAGCAGCCCGTGTCGGGAGAGACGTTCAGTTCGCCGAGCCGCAGGTAGTAGTCCTTGAGTTCGGCGAGGGTGAAGCCGGGAAGTCCGACCGGTCCTTCGCGGAGAAGCCGGGCGGGGATCGCGGGCAGCGAGGCCGGCGTGCCGGCCTTGCCGTAGAGCCCTTCGAAGAAGGCCACCAGCCGGTCGGCGTCGGCGACCGACTGCACGTCGCTGAAGGAGACCTTGAGCAGATGGCAGCCGCAGGGGGTGCGTCCGGTGACGTCGACGCCTACGTGCAGGCCTGCGGCGCGGCCCTTGGCGATGACCGCCGCGGCCGACTCGGGAAGCATCAGGCAGAACTCGTTCCAGAAGGCCTCCTTGGCGTAGCAGACCCGCAGGCCCGGCACCGTGTGGAGGCGGGCGGCTGCTTTGTGCGCCAGGTCGCGTCCGGCGGCGCACGACTCGGCCATGCCCTTCTCGCCGCGCGCGAGCACGGCCGCTCCCGCGATGGTCGCGATGAACGCTTGGTTGGAGCAGATGTTGGACGTGGCCTTGTCCTTGCGGATGTGCTGCTCGCGGGTGGACATCACCATGACGATGCAGTCGCGGCCGGATCCGTCCTTGGCCTTGCCGACGAACCGTCCCGGCGTCTCGCGCACTTCGTTCTTCTTCTCCGCGTTGTGCCGGACGGCGAAGAGGCCGAGACCGGGGCCTCCGAAGTTCGGCCCGATCGCCAGATGCTGGCCTTCGCCGACCACGATGTCGGCGCCCTTGCGGCCGTAGGCGGACGGCGGCTTGAGTCCGCCGGTGGCGAGCAGCATCGGGTCGACGACCGCGACCGCCCTGATGCCGGCGTCAGCGCAGGCGTCGGCGAGCGCATCGACGTCCTCGAGCAGTCCGAGCGCGTTGACCTGGGGGAAGATGAAGGCGGCGAGCGAGCGGCCGAGACGGCCGGCCGCCTCCTTGATCGCGCCGGCGGCGATACGGCCTGTGTCCTCGTCGGCCGGCAGGAACGCCAGCTTCACCGAGGTGCCTTCGACGTGCGTGCGGAGGACTTCGAGGTCGGAGGGGAGGAGGTTGCCCGCGACGAGCACCGTGTTGGCCTCCGCGTCGCCCATGCGGACCGCGCACACGGCGGCCTCGAAGAGCGCGCTGGCGCGGTCATAGAGCGAGGAGTTGACCGCCTCGAAGCCGGTCAGCTGCGACATGGCCGACTGGTAGAGCCAGTGGGTGATCAGCGTGCCCTGGGAGCGCTCGGGCTGGTAGGGGGTGTAGGACGTGGTGAGGTTGCGGATTGAGCAGACGTGCCCGACGATCTCGTGCACGCGGTAAGCCTGGAGTCCGTCTCCCAGGAATGCCGTGCGCACATTGTTGCGCGAGGAGAGTTCCTCCATCGAGTCCGCCAGGGCTTCGTAGGAAAGCTCCTCCGGCAGGTCAGGCGGTGTCTGGAAAAGCACCGAGGGGTCGATGTGGGAGTAGAGCTCCGGGAAGTCCTTGGAGCCGACGGCCGCGAACATCTCGCGGATGTCCTTGTCGCTGGCCGGGACGTAGTGCCGGGCTAGTTCGCGGGGCAGTTTGGTCGGGTCAAAGGGCAGCTTGGCCATGATTGGATGATGGTTTTTGAAAGACCGCCCGCCCCTCGCAACCATCCCCCGGTCCGGGGTGGGGGTATTAGGCCGCCGAGCCCATCCCATAAGGCGCCGACGGCTCCCCGGCGGTTGCCTAGACGCTTTGAATCGGCAGCCTCCGTCCCATGACCCGGCAGGATCGAGCCGACCATGTGGCGAAGGAGCTGGCCCGGCTCTATCCGCGGACGCCGATCCCCTTGGATCACACGGACCCGTTCACCTTGCTCGTGGCCGTCGTGCTTTCGGCCCAGTGCACCGACAGGAAGGTCAACGAGGTCACGCCGGCCCTCTTCGCGGAGGCCGGCACCCCGGCGAAGATGGCGGTCATGACGGAGGCCCGCGTGCTGACGCTCATCCGTCAGCTAGGGCTCGCCCCGCAGAAATCCAAGGCTCTCGTCGGCCTGGGGAAGATGCTCATGAAGAAGCATGGCGGGCAGGTGCCCCGCACCTTCGAGGAGCTCGAGGAACTCCCCGGCGTCGGCCACAAGACGGCCTCGGTCGTCATGGCGCAGGCCTTCGGCGTGCCGGCCTTTCCCGTCGACACCCACATTCACCGTCTTGCGAAGCGCTGGAAGCTCAGTCCGGGAAAGTCCGTCGAGCAGGTCGAGAAGGACCTCAAGCGTCTCTTCCCCGAGGACAGTTGGAACCAGCTGCACCTGCGCATCATCTTCTACGGCCGCGAGCATTGCACCGCGCGCGGGTGCGACGGGAAGACTTGCGGAATCTGCGCAGCGTTGCGCAGCCGAGGGTAGAGTGCTGCGTTCTCTACCTCACTAGCGCCTCGTGCTTCGCGCGGAACTCGT
>CAIOPO010000070.1 GCA_903860195.1 uncultured Opitutia bacterium
CTGCTCCACTGCGTCGGCCAGCCCCGCTACCGCCACGCGGTCACCATCGCGCCCGGTCCGTCCCATGCCAAGGCGCCGAAAGGTCTGCGCTTCTCGGACAACGTGCTGCCCCCGGGCACGGAAGGAGTCTGCAATCAGGAACTGCCCCGCTAATCAGGCTGTCAGTCGCACGCTGAACCGCCACCGGGGATCGTCCCAATAATGAGGGTCGCCGCGGTCCTGACGCAGAGGTGAGAAGGTTCGCACGGAGACGGTCCTGCCATCCGGCTCGAAGGTCAGCAGGCGCATCCATCCGTCGCCGCCGTTGCCCCTGTGGTCGGATCCGCCGCCGAATCCCTGGGCGTTGAAGAGCATCTGGTGGACGGTGCGTCCGGCCTCGGACTTGTCGGCACGGTAGCCGACGTGCGCGGCCATTTCATGCCCGTTGAGGACGAGCTCCATCTGGGGCGCGTCTTTCACCATTCGCTGCCAGAGATCCTCGCCGTCATGCGTGTCGCCCTGCTTGCCGGTGCCGTAGGTGTGCGGATTGCCCGGACGCTTGCGGTTGCCGTCCTGTCCGTCACGCAGGTTGCTCGGCATGAGGTAGTCATGGACGAGCAGCAGTCCGGTGTGGTCCTTGTAAGCAGGGCGACGGACCAAGGCCGAAGCCCAGTCGACGACGGACTTGCGGGGACCCCACTCGAGGGAAAGGATCAGCAGACGTCGGCCGTCGGGCGCCTTGAAGTCATAGGCGGCGTTCTCGAGGGTCGGCTTGCCGCAGGCGGCGAGCGGCGAATCGACTCTCAAGGAAGCGGCGCCTGGGTTGTAATTGGACGGGAAGTAGTCGTTGAACTGGGTGGCGCGGGTCTCGGCGGCCCGCTCACCGTAGTCATGGTTGCCGGTGGTGTGGATGACGGGCAGTTCATCGGCCAGAGGCAGCAGGGCCCGGCGGGCGGAAGTCCACTGGGATTCGGAGTTCTGGTCGCCGTAACCCCTTCCCCCTCCGACCTTGATGTCATTCTGCTCGACGAGGTCGCCCTCGTGCAGGGCGAGCTGGATGTTCCAGGCCTTGCGATGCTCGCGCACCCAACGGGTCATGCGGTCAAAGTGCGCCTGGTTCTTCGCGTACTTGGCGTAATTCTGGGTGTCAGGAAAGACCAGTATGCTCCAGCCGGCACCGGGACCGCGGTCAAGGTCGACCAGTGCGGGCGGGGCAGGAGAGTCGGGCTTCTCCTGCGCGCGGAGCGCGGCGAAGAACGGCAGTGCGGCCGCCGCCTTGAGCAGTGACCTGCGATGGATGGTGCGCTTCAACATGGGAGGGCAAAAAGCTCAGGGTCCGGTCAGCCAGGAAAGGGAGACTCTCCGGATGCGCAGGTGATTGAGGCGGGAACGTTTGGTGCTGTCTCCGGCACAATAGGCCAGCAGCACCGAGTCACCGACGTAGTGGATGGCGGTGTAACAGTACCAGCCGTCAGGATCTCCCTCCAGCAGGCGATGGCCGGTCCAAGCACGGCCGCCGTCCTTGGAAAGCGAGGCGACCAACGGGGTGCGGAAACCTTTCTTGAAGGGAAACTGGCCGGAATGGTCGTTATGCAGGCAAAGCAGGTCGGCCGAACCGGGGATGCGTCGGATGCTGGCCGGGGAAACCGGACTGGCGAGGCTCGTGGGCTCAGGCGGGCTCCAAGTGCGACCCGCATCGGTGGAACGGAAGCCGTATTGGAATCCTGCATCGGTGCGGGCCCATGAGAACAGCGAGCCATCCGCCAGTTCCACGACGCCGGGCTCCTGCAGACCGGAGTCAGACCGGACGGGCATGGCCCACCAGCTCGAGGACTCGGCCCAGGTCGCGCCCTCATCGTCGGAGATCAGCCACTGGGCGATGGCACGGGCGTCAAAGGACCGGCCGCTGTCCGGGTCGGAACCGCGGGAACGATGGAAGGCCAGGGGCACCACAAGACGGCCCTTGGAAGTCTGGATGACGCGGTCGTTGTTGAGCACGAAATAACCCGGCGCCTGCCCCACCCGCATCGGCTCACTCCAGGTCGCGGCCTCGTCGGAGGAAGTGCGCATGACGACGTGGCAGTCGGTCCATCCGTTCTTCACCAGATAGAACAGGCCGATGCGGCCGCTCTTCAGGCGCAGCAACGACACGCTCATGACGTTCTTGCGGCCATGGTTCTCAATGGCGGTCCGCGGCTTGGACCAGGTGAGCCCGGCGTCATTTGACTCAACGGCCATCAGTCGGGCAGCGCCGTCGTCCGCGCCGCTCTTGCCGTAGTAAGCGGTGTAGATGAACAGCACCCGCCCGTCCTTCAGTGTGACGAAAGAGCCCTCGGAGTTGCGCGGATTGTCCGCGCCCGGATCCAACTGCAGCACCGTCCGGCTCCGCTCGTGCTCGAAGGGAGTCTGGTCAAATGCGGACAGCCGCAGCGCGGCCAGCAGGCAGAGCAGTAGTCTCATGGGGCGCCCGCATCCTGCACGCCTACCCGCCCTACGCCAATGAAATGATGGCCCACTGGCCGGCCAGCTAACCTTCAATAGAGGCAGGGACAGGGGCACTGACAGGTTGCGTTACCTAGGGACAGAGACTGGGGCGGGGACAGAAGCATCCGCCCCTGCGCCTGCCCCTTCCCCTAAGCATCGAGACCCGCCCCTGCCCGTGTCCCTGCCCCTTGCCTCTCGGCATGCCCCCGGGCCTCTGAGCCTCCGGGCCTCTAAATCGCCCCCATGTCACCGTGCCCACTTGCCCCCCCTGCGGTGCCTTGCGCCGCTTCCTTGTCAACGTGTCAACTTGTCAACCTGCCAGCTAGTCATCGGCTCTGTGCCCCCTGCGGCGGCTTCGCCGCCGCCCTACTCCACCACCAACACGCCCCGCATGAGCTGCGAGTGCCCCGGGAAGCTGCAAAGGTAAGGATAGCGCCCGGGCTGCTTGGGGGCGGTGAAGTAGATGGTGGTCTTGGCTCCCGGATCGAGGATGCGGGTGTGCACCAGCACATCAGGACTGTCGGGGACGTAATGCCGGTCGAGTCCGTCGGACAGTGCCACCATCTGCGACGCAGCGGTTCCGACGCGCTCCTCCGAACCGGGCGCAACGAGCACCCAGTTGTGCGGCATGACGTCGGGATTTTCAAAGGTAAGGGCGACGGCCTTGCCCGCCTTGGCCCTCAGTTCCTTCTGAAGATAATTCAAGGCGCTGCCGGCCTGGACTTTGAGCACGACGGGGTCGGGTCCGCAAAGTTCGCTCTCCCAACGCACGGGTCGACCTTTGCCGGAAACGGCAGACGCCACGGCATGCGCATGGGCCGGAATCTTGGCAATAGACCGGTAGCCGGCGAAATCCTTGTAGGGCTCACCCAAGGCGTGCGCGGACAGGAAGATTTCCGCGTCCTCACCGATCCTGACATGCAACTGGCTGCAGGCGAGCAGCTGCGGGATGTGCACGAAAGCGGTGCGCTCGTCGTCGGAGAGATGCACGCCGTCCACAGTCAGGACGTCATGCGCCACGGTCTCAGGATGCCGGACGGAATACTCGGGTGAACCGTACGCCCTGCTATAACGGTAATTCCACGCCTGCGCAAAGGTCTTGGTGATTTCGCTCCGCCTCAGGGAGCGGTCGAACTTGAGCAGGACTCCGTTGTCGCGGACTTCATGGCCGATGAGCACGGGCGCTCCGCCGACATGACGGACCCGATGCAAGCAGCCGTCATCGGGCGTGTAGCTTCCCCATCCTTGCATGCCGCTGACATAGAGATGTCCGTCCGCGGGATTGAATCTTCCGAGCTGGGATCCGGACCGGAATGCGCCGGTCACACGTTGTGCCGCCCCCTGCCAGACGCCGGCCACTTTCTGACGGGAAATGGTCCACGCAGTCCCAGTGCCGAAGGAGAAATGCAGGAGGTTTCCGTCTCCTGCCAGGGACGGCCAACGGCCTGCGCCCAAGAAGAGCTGTCCGGCGCTGGAATTGTCCTCCCCGCGTGGGAGATGGATCAGGGGCGGCGTCGGGGCCTTGCCCTCCTTGGGACCGCCCCAGCCGAAGTGAACGCCCTCGCTGAACCCTGCCTCCACCATGCAGACCGCCGAGGCGGGCGTCCAATCCCCCTCCTGCACGCTGGACGTGATGAACCTGCCGTCAGGCGAGACGGCCACGCCGTTCGGGTTGCGCAATCCGGTGGCGAGCACCTCGACCTTGTCCGGCAAGGTCAGGCGCAGGATCCCTTGGTTGCCGGAAGCGGTGTAGAATCTGCCGGCGTCATCGCGGTCCAGACCGACCACGAAGTCATGGCCTCCGGGAGAGGACGCGTAGGCGTTGAAAACGCATTCGTGGAAGTCCGCTTCGCCGTCGGCGTTGAGGTCATGCAGGCGGGTGATCTGGTCACGGCCGAGGACGAGCACCTTGC
>CAIOPO010000071.1 GCA_903860195.1 uncultured Opitutia bacterium
CTGCGCGCCGCGTTCCCCCGCGCGCGGTTCATCCAGACCTTCGGCACGAGCGAGACCGGCATCACGCGCGCCGAGAGCCCCTCCCAGGACTCCACCTTCATCCGCTTCGACGACCCTGCCCTGGAGTGGAAGGTCGTCGAGGACGAGCTCTGGCTGCGCAGCCGCACCCAGATCGACGGCTATCTCGACGCCGACAACTCGCGTTTCACTCCCGACGGCTGGTTCCGGACCGGCGACCGCGTCGAACTCGGGCCCGAAGGCACCCTCCGCGTCCTCGGCCGCATGGGTGAGCTCATCAACGTCGGCGGCGAGAAGCTGATGCCCGCCGAGGTCGAGTCGGTCGTCCTCGGCGTCGCCGGCGTGCGTGACTGCCGCGTCCGCGGCGAACCCCACGCCCTCACCGGGCAGACCGTCGTGGTCGACGTCGTCGCCTCTCCCAAGGCCGAGCCGGAGGCCTTGCGCGCGGCCTTGCGCACCGCCTGTCGCGCCCGCCTGGCCCGGCACAAAGTCCCCACCCGCGTGAACTTCGTCACCGCCGTCAGCGGCGAGCGTCTGAAGAAGAACCGGAACTGATCCCATGCCCTTGCCCACTCGACCTCGGACGCCCTGGCCTGAACCGCCGCCGTTTCCCGTCCCGCCGCCGGGCGGCGATTCGCTGCAGACCGCCCTGATGACCTTCGTCATTTCCGCGGTGCTCGTGGCGATGAACTTCAACGGCACCTTCGCCCTGCTGCTTCCCGTCCTCGCCCTCGCGCTCGTGCTGTTCTCAAGGAGATGGGATGACCACGGCCTGATTTTCTGCGCCCTCATCATCCTCAGTTTCAGCTACTATTACTCCCTGGGGCAGATCGTCGGCCTGCTCACGGTCATGCGCGTCGTTCTCCTCGCGCTGCTTCTCATCGCGGCCGTGAAGAGCCTTGCCCGCCGCCTCGAATACGGCGCCGCCGCGGCCGCCTTCCTCCTCTTCTTCCTGCTTTCCGCCGCGTCCTCGGTCCTTTTCTCGATGTACCCGCAGATCTCCCTGCTCAAGGTCGGGTTCGCCGGGTTCTTCCTGCTCGGAGTCATGCTCGCGGCCGGCGGAACCGGACGGTTCCCTTACGCGCTCCTCGGCGCGGTCATCGCCGTCGCCGTGCTCTCCGTCGCGCTGTTCTTCATCAACCCCTCCGTCGGTTACGCCTATTCGCAGGACCCCAACGCCGCCTTCACCGCCTCCGGCCGTTATTCCGGCGTCATGAACCACCCCCAGCTGCTGGCCTGCCTTCTGGCGGTGAACATCCCCTTGCTGCTCTTCATGTATGTCAGCCAGCGCGGCCTGCCCTCGGCGCTTTCCTTGCTCGGGCTCGTCTGCGCCTTCTGCATCAACGCCATCTCCTCCAGCCGGACCGCGATGCTGGCCACGCTGGTCGCGGTCGGGCTGTCCGTCTTTCTCTATGCCCGCGCGGCCGTGGACCAGGAGTCGGCCCGGAAGACGAAGACCGTCTTCGGCCTCTGCATCCTGCTGCTGCTCGCCGGGGGCATCGCCTTCTCCGAGCAGATCGCCACGTTCGTGCGCAAGACCGACGACGTCGGCGCGGGCATCAGCCTCAGCGGCCGGGAGGAGATCATCTTCGCCTCATGGAACGGCTTCCTCGACCGTCCGCTCCTCGGCCATGGCTTCCAGGTGCCGTCCCCCTTCACCGAGCACGGCGCGTCGACCTTCGGCCTCACTTCGGAGGCGACCAACATCGAGAAGTGCTTTTTCCTCACGATGCTCCTGGAGGAGGTGGGCCTGCTGGGGACCGCCGTCTTTTCCCTGGGCATCCTGCTGCTTTACCGTCATTGGCTGCGCAAAGGCGCCGTCGTCTCCGTCGCCGCCATGACGGCCTTCCTGATGGTCAACGTGGGCGAGGCCTGCATCCTGTCCCCTTCGTCGCTCGGCGGGCTCTGCTGGCTGTCCGTCTTCGCCGCCCACAACCTGACTTTCCGCGACCCCCCGCCCGACCATGGTCCTCGTTGACGCGATGTATGTCAACAAGGGCGGCGGACGCTCCCTGTTGATGGAACTGCTGCGCCGGCTCGGCACGGGGCGTTCCGTGACGCTGCTCAAGGATCCGCGTCTGCCCGCCCTCGCGCTTCCCGGCGTGGAGGTGGTCGAGGCCGGCTCCGGCGAGACCGCGCGGCGGCGCTTCTACCGGAGTCAGGGCGACCGGTTCACGCGCGTGCTCTGTTTCGGCAACGTCCCGCCGCCGCGACGGCTGCGGGCGGAGGTGGGCGTGTATTTCCACAACATGACGCTCCTGCGCGGTCTGCGTGACGGCGGCCTGCTTTCGGCGGTCAAGATGGCCTACGTCAGCTGGCGCTCCCCGCATGCCGACTTCTTCCTCGTGCAGTCCCCGTCCGTCCGCCGCGCGCTGGAGGCCCGGCTTCCCCGCGGCGTCCGCGTCCACGAGGCGCCGTTCTATGCGCATCCGGCGCCCATCCCCGGGCCCGACCGCCTTGACGAAGGCCGCTGGTCAAGGTTCGCCTACGTGAGCGACGCCTATCCGCACAAGAACCATGCGGCCCTCCTCGGCGCCTGGAAGATCCTCGCGGACCGCGGGCTGCGGCCGGAGCTGCATCTCACGGTGTACGGTCCCTATCCCGCAACCCTCCGTCTGATTGACGCCGCGCGGTCGCAGGGCGTCCGGGTCTTCAACCACGGCTTCGTCGACGCCTCCGAGCTTTACCGGCGCTGCGGCTACCAGGTCTATCCTTCACGGCTCGAGAGCTTCGGGCTCGGACTGGTCGAGGCCGCGGAATCCGGCTGCGCCCTCCTCGCCTCGGAGCTTCCTTTCGTGCACGAGGTGGTCGAGCCTCTCGCGACCTTTGATCCGCTCTCGCCGGCCTCCATCGCGGACGCCGTGGCCGCCGTGGCAGGCCGGCCCGCTCCGGCTTCTCGCGTGAAGGTCGCCGACCGCGGCGCGCGCATCCTCGACTGGTTCGGCGGCGCCGATTCCGGCGACTGCTTCTGACATGTGCGGCATCGCAGGATTTCTCGGCGGGTTCGACCCCGGCCTCCTCGCGCGGATGAACCGCGCGCAGGGCCACCGCGGCCCGGACGGTTCCGGCGAGCGCGTCTCGGGCCCGGCCGGACTGGCGCACGTCCGGCTCTCC
>CAIOPO010000072.1 GCA_903860195.1 uncultured Opitutia bacterium
CGGCTTGCCGGTCTTGAGGTCGTAGAAGCGCGCCCACAGGTCCGGCGCCTTCGGGTCCTGCACGACCACCTTGTCCTTGCCGAGCAGCCCTGACTTCTCCTCCACGCGGATGCCCTTGATGCGATGCGCCTCGAACCAGGCGACCGCGCCTTCGATGGCGGCCTTCACTTCATCCGAGGGATTCTCGACGCTGATCAGCAGGCGCACGACGCCGACTGATTCGCTGCCGCTGAAGGAGGGGAGCTCATAGGAGCGCGCCTTGGCGGGAGCGAAGGTCTTCTCGTCGTGCTGCGCGCACCAGACGGTCGGTTTCCCGTCCACGACGATCTGGCATCTGAGGATGCAGGCGAGTCCGAGTTCGAAGGACCTGAGGCAGGCGGCGCGCGTCTTTTCCCCGACGAACGCGTAACCCGGCTCGAGTCCGACCTCGCGGATGAACGTCAGCACTCCGGCCATGGCGCCGTCGTTGAAGGTGATGCGGTCGTAGTAGCCCTTGCGGAGGGGAAAGAACTGAGGCCAGCCTCCGTTGGGATACTGCGCCGCCAGCACGTAGGCCAGGCCCTTGTCGAAGGACAGGCGGTAGGCGGGCTCCTTGGTCGCGACGATCATGCGCGCCAGGTAGCGAAGTTCGTCCAGCGTGCCCTTGTTGTCGAAAGTCGGCTGCAGCTTGGACCGGTCGCCGCGGTAGGGCTTGCTGACCGTGTCGGTGTTCTTGGGCCATCCCCCCGCGTCGGCCTGGTGGCTGAGGATGTTCGCGGCGATGCGTCGGGCCTCTTCCGAGGCGTACCATGCGTCGGGCTTGCGCAGGTAGCGTCGGGGGCTCTCGTCCGCCGACAGGATCGGGACGATGGCGAGCAGCAGCAGTTTCAGGGCGGTGCGCATGGCATGTCTCGGATGAAGCCATCATCGGCTTCACCCGTCGTCAGTAAACGGAGGAAAACGGCGATGTCAGACGCATATTCGGCAAAGCCGCTTGGGGTTGTCAGCCGGCCGCCGATCGTCTCCATTGGCCGCGTGGCCCTGCCGATTCACCTCATCCTCGCCTCGGCCTCCCCGCGGAGGACGCAGCTGCTGGCCGCGGCCGGCGTGCCGCATTCGGTCGTGACCGCCGCGGTGACGGAGCATGAGGATCCTTCGACGGATCCGGCCGTGATGGTCCTGCACAACGCACGGCTCAAGGCGGCCGCCGTCTCGGCGCTGCATCCCGAGGCGATGGTGCTCGGGGCCGACACCACCGTCGCGTTGGGCGACCGGGCCTTGAACAAGCCGGCCGACCTCGCGGAGTCCGCCGCCATGCTCCGCTCCCTCTCCGGCCGGGAGCACACCGTGCACACCGGCGTCTGTCTGCTTTGTCCGTCACTGGGCGTTGACGAAGCTCATGACGTGACCGCGTGGGTGCGCTTCAGGACGCTTTCTGACGCCGACATCGCGCGTTACCAGTCCTTGGTGAACACCTTGGACAAGGCCGGGGCCTACGGCATCCAGGAGGGCAGGGAGATCATCATCGCCGCCCATCAGGAACCCGTCTCGACCATCATGGGGCTGCCCGTCGAATTCCTGGTGGCCCGGCTGAAGGAACTCGGCCTGCTGGAGAGACTGCGCGCATGAGGACCTGCCTGCTCCTGCTTCCCTGCGTCCTGGCGGCCGCCGCGCCTTCCGGCGACGCCGAGCTGCGCGCGACCGCGTTGGGCAAGCCCGCCGTCCTGCGCACCACGACCCGCACCGCCGGCGCCATCGATTCCTTCCGCTGGGGCGGCGAGGAGTTCATCGACACCCATGATCACGGACGTCAGCTGCAGTCGGCCGTGAACGCCGACTTCGAGGGA
>CAIOPO010000073.1 GCA_903860195.1 uncultured Opitutia bacterium
AAGCGGCCGCTGACGATCTCCTTGCGGAGACGCAGGTGCACGGTGGTCGCGCGATTGCTCCGCGGGGCACGGGGGCGTCGCTGGGCTTGGGGTGAGGCCATAGGCTTAAAGTGTCGACACTTTTGGAGCCGTCAAGTTCCCAAGGGTGGATGGGTGGGGACCTTACTTCGACTTCGGGAGGGTCGCGATAAACTCGTCGAGGCTCAGCGTGCCGTCCTGATTGAGATCCCGGGACTTAAAGCGCTCCTGCGCGACCTGCTTGTCGTTCATGGATGCCTGGAACTCCTCGTAGGTGATCTTGCCGTCATGGTCGGCGTCGCGTTCCTTGAAACGGGCGACCCTCGGATCGGCTTCGGCGGCATTCGGGGCCGCCGCGGCCGCCTTCTTGCCCGACTTGCCTTTCCTGGCGCCCTCTCCGCCGGGCCCGGGCTCGCCCTGCCGGGCGAAGTAGGCGTCGCGAGAGCCCTGATGGGCGGTCAGCACGACCTTGAGCCTGGCATGGGAGGCTCTGGCCTCGACGGAGAGGTCGGACTCCTTAAGCGGCGTCTTCTCGCGGTCGTCGGCCAAGGTGTCGAAAAAGCGTCCGTCGGCGTAGAGTTTGAAACGGGCGTCGTGGGCGAATTCGTATTTGGCGTCCGCGCCCCCGTCGGGGTTATACCAGACGTAGAGGGCTTCCTTGGGGTTGCCTTTTTCGCCTCGGAGCTGGGGCAGGAAGCTGCGCCCGTCCACCTTGAGGTCGGCCGGGACGGGCACCTGGGCCGCCTCGCAGATCGTGGGGAGGATGTCGGCGGCTTCGAGCATGTCCGCGCAGGCCTTGCCTGAGGCGATGCGGCCCGGCCAGCTGACGATGCCGGGCACATGCGTGCCCCAGACGGTGCTGCTGCCCTTGCCGCCGACCACTTCACGTCCCTTGAAACGCGAACGGGTGCCGGCTCCGGTCCCGTTGTCGCCCATGATGACGATGAGCGTGTCCTCACGGAGCTTCAGCGCCTCGAGCTTGGCGACCAGCTTACCGATGAGCTTGTCCGTGTAGGCCACCATGTCCGGGAAGTGGCGGAGTTCCTTGGTGCCGTCGACCGACTTCGCCGTCAGGTAGTCGGGGCTGTCCGGCGTGGCGTCATAGGGCGAGTGCGTCAGCATCATCGGGTAATACAGGAAGAACGGCCTGTCCTTCTGACGCGTGATGAAGTCGAGGGCGTAGTCGTTGACGAGGTCGGGGCCGTACTCGTCCATCCGGTAGTCGACCTCCTTGCCGTTGATCTCGAGGCCCGGGTTGCGGTAGCGGCCGGGACGGCGCACGAGCTGCCATAGGCAGTGCTCCTGGAAGCCGAAGAGGCCGGGTCCTTCGAGGCCGTTGCCGAGCTGCCATTTTCCGACCACGCAGGTGGCGTAGCCGGCCGCCTTGAAGATGTTTCCGAAGGTCTGTTGCTTCGGGTCGAGATGGCCGAAATGGGTGTAGTTGCGCTTGTTGCCCTGGCCCGTCATGAGCGCCACGCGGGTCGGCGTGCAGAGCGGCTGCGCGTGGAGCTGCTCGAGGCGCACGCCTTGGGCGGCGAGGCCGTCCATCACCGGGGTGCGGTAGTTCTCGCCTCCGTTGGCGGTCACGCACTCGTAGCCGAAGTCGTCGATCAGGATCAGGATGACGTTGGGCCGCGAGGGCGCGGCGCCAAGGCCGGCGGTGAGCAGCAGGCAGGTCAGGAGGGCTTTCACGGAATCAATTGAGATCGGGCGGCGGAAGCGGACTGCGGGGCGGGCCGCCCGCGCCCATGCGGGGCCGTGGGTCGTGCCAGCGTTCGCGTGTCGGAGGGAGGAAGTTGGCGTCGAGCCATGCGCCGATGCGCAGGCGGAGTTCGGCGACCGAGCGAGCGGCGCCGTCTCCGAAGGCTGAGCTGCCGGCGTCGTCGGCGTAGGTCTTGATCGTGCCGGCCTTCATGCCGGGCAGGGAGAGCACGGCTGCGCCGACGGCGTCACGGTGCTGGCGCGAAGCCGACGCGTAGAGGGTCAGGTATTCCGCAAGCTGCTGTCCGGCGCGGAAGGCCTTCAGACGCAGGCTGGGTAGCGGTCCGTCCGGCCCCGGGTAGAAGACGGCGAGGTCGTCGGGCTTGGTGAGGGAGTCCTTGCCTCCGATCGTCTGCCAAGGCACGACCCCGTCGGCGCCGTAGGACCAGCTTTCGGCGCACCAGGCAGCGTTGGTGACGAGCGGCTGACCGAGCTTGCTCACCGTCCCATACATGTAGGTCAGTTTGCCGTCACGGCGGTTGCGGCCGATGACGCGC
>CAIOPO010000074.1 GCA_903860195.1 uncultured Opitutia bacterium
CGTGGCGCCGTTCTTCAGCCGGAGGACGTTGAGCTGATAGTCCTTCCCGATGACGGCGTTGGGATCGAGGACGTTCTCCAGGATGTAGTCGAGCTTGCCGAGGTTGGCGCCGGCGAGGCCGGGGCCCACGGCGTTGCCGACGTAGCCGAAGGTGTGGCAGACGCCGCAGACGGACAGGAAGGTCTGACGTCCGTCCGTGAAGTCGGCCCGGCGCAGCACGTCCGGCTTGAGCAGGGCCTGATATTTGGCCCGGGCCTCCTCCAGGCCGGCCTTGGTGCGGTTCACGGTGCCGACCACCCGGGCGAGGAGCGCGTCGACCTCGGCGTCGGCGAGGGCCTTCAGCTGGCGCACCACGATGGGACTGAGCAGCGCCTTGTCGGCCTTGCCCTCGGCGACCGCGCCGAGCAGCGCGCGTCCGCCCGGGGCGGAGGCGGCCAGTCCGTCGACGGCAGCGGCACGGAAATCGGGAGAAAGCGCCGAGCCGACGACGCGGAGCAGCTCGGCCGGGGATCGGTCGTCTCCGACGGAGGCCAGCGACTGGATGAGCGCCTTGCGGAAATCGCGGTCGAACTCCTTCTCGCGCAGCGCGGCGTGCACGGCCGGGGCGGCCCTGCGGTCACGGGACTGCACGAGGACGGACAGCGCGCGGCGGCGGGCCGGGACGGACGCCTTGGGGTCGGCGAGATGTCCGCGGTAGAACGCGCGCGAGGCCTCGTCACCGGCCAGCGCGTTGAGCTCATGGAGGTCGGCGGCCAGGTCGGGAGCGGCGCCTGCACGCAGCCCGGCGAGCGTGGCCGGCCAGCCCGGCGGCGCGGTGAAGGAGCCGGCCTGCCGCACGCCTTCCACGACCCGGCGGACCAAGGCGGCGCGGGCCGCGGCGTCATTCGTCTCCGCCGCGAGCGCCAGGATGCGGCCGCGGGCGGAGGCGTCGCCGGAGAGCCGACGGAAGATGAATTCGGTCACGCGCTCCATGCGGCAGGCCTGCGCGAGGGCGAGACCGGCGTCGGCATCCGCCCCGACCAGCGGCTCGATCCCGTACCAGAGCAGCATCGGCAGATTATGGTCCTGCGCGTCGTCGGCGCGCGCGAGCAGCGGGCGGGCGACCTCGGCACGGAGCGCGAGCGGCAGACGCTGCAGCGCGGAGGCGAGTTCGCGGCGGACGACGGGCGACGCCTCCGTCGCGGCGAGCGGCGCAAGGAGCGGATGGCGGGCGGGATGCGACTCCGCGACCAGCCGCACGCCCCAGGCGCGGACGTCGGCGTCGGCGTCGGCCAGCGCACGTCCCGCCAGGACCTCGTCGAAGGCGCCGGCGACCTGCAGCGTCCAGAGGGCGCGCAGACGACGAGGCGACGGGCCGCCGGCGAAGGCCGCGCGCAACGAGGCGATGGCGCCGTCGGACAGCGGACCGGCGGCCGCGCGCTCGGCGAGCACGCGGCGGGCGAGACGCGAGACCGTCTCATTGGCGTCGTCGAGCGCCAGGCCGGAGAGCTCATGGTCCGAGCAGCGGCCGAGGTCGCCGGGGCGGGCCTTGAGCGCGCCGTGACTGACGCGGTAGATCCGCCCGTTGGAGCGGTCCCAGACCTCCGTGGTGTTGTTGTGGCAGACCTGCTTGTCGGACCAGTCGGCGACGTAGAGCGCGCCGTCGGGGCCGACGCGCTGCGCCACGGGGATGAAGTGGGCGTCGTTGGCACGGAGGAAGTCGGGGCCGTGGCCGCCGACGTAACCGCTGCCCTTGGGCGTGACGAGGTCGGTCACCAGGCGGTGGCCGTGAAGGTTGCCGAAGATCAGCGCGCCGCGCCAGGCCGGCGGGAAGTTGTCGCCCTGGTAGAGCGCGAGGCCGGAGTGCGCGTGCCCGCCGCCCGACTCGTCGGTGCTCAGGTCGATCTTGGCGACCTCCGGACGGTGCACCCGGCGGCCGGCGAAGTGCGAATGGTCGGCGATGGTGCGGATGTCGTCGTAAGTGAACGGATTGAAATGCTGGCCCGCCTGCCGCTGGTAGCGCGCGCCCGGCACCACGTGGTAGAGGTGGGGGATGACGCAGGCCGTGATGAAGAAGTCGCCGCGCGCGTTGTAGTCGAGCCCCCAGGGGTTGCTGCTGCCCTCGGCGAAGACCTCGAACACGTGGCGCGTCGGGTGGTAGCGCCAGACGCCCGCGTTGATCTTGGTCCGCTGCGCGTCGGGCGTGCCCGGACGGCCGACGACCGAGTGCGTGAAGACGCCATGGCAGCCGTAGAGCCATCCGTCCGGACCCCACAGGAAGCTGTTGAGCGTCTCGTGCGTGTCATGGCTGCCCCAGCCGTCGAGCAGCACCTGCGGCCTGCCCGCGCGGTCCTGCGCGTCCTTCGGGATGAAGAGCAGCTCCGGCGCCTGTCCGACCCAGACCCCGCCGTGCCCGACCTCGAGCCCGCTGACCAAGTTGAGCCCTTCGATGAAGACCGTCGTCTTCGAGTAGGAGCCGTCGCCCTTCTCGTCCTCCAGGATGAGGATGCGGTCCGTGCCCTGCCCCTCCGCGCGCTTGCGCGGGTAGCAGCGGCCTTCCGCGACCCAGAGACGCCCGCGTTCGTCGAAGCACATCGCGATCGGCTGTACGACGCGGGGTTCGGCGGCGAGCACCTCGGCGCGGAAGCCCGGCGGCAGCGACATCACCTTCACCGCCTCGGCGGGCGTGAGCCCTGCGCGATATTCCGCGAAAGGCACGCGCTGGGCGGGACCGGCCGGCGGGGCGGCCTGAAGAAGCGTGACGAGAAGGAGTCCGAACAGCGGGCGCATGAGGCGGGGTGCGGAAGAGATAAGGCCGCCCGTCGCAGGATGTAAGTCCGTTTTTCGGAGCCCGAACGCCCCTTTGCGTGGATACTGACGGCTTGGCACGGTCCCGCGACCCCCTAGAAAGGCCGTCCCCATGAAAAAGCCCCTCGCCCTCCTCTCCCTCGCGGCCGCCCTCGCAGGCTGCGCCAGCGGCACCGCTGCCGAAGTGCGCCTCGTCAATGACGAGCAGAAGAAGCAGGTGGACGTCCTCGTCGACGGCAAGCCCTTCACCTCCTACCTCTACTGGGCCGACCAGAAGAAGCCCCTGCTCTCCCCCCTGCGCACGGCCAAGGGCACCATCTTCACCCGCGGCTTCCCGCTGGAAAAGATCGCCGGCGAGCGGACCGACCACCCGCACCACATCTCCTCCTGGTTCAACTACGGCAACGTGAACGGCTCGGACTTCTGGAATTCGCCGCCCGAAGGCTTCAGCCGCGAGGGCAAGGTGCCGTACGGCCGCGTGAAGCACGGGGCGGTCAAGTCCGTGAAGAGCGGCGACGGCAAGGGCTCGCTCGAGGTCAGCTCCGACTGGATCCTGGCCGACGGCTCCAAGGTCCTGCAGCAGGACGAGACCCTCACCTTCCGCGCCTACGGCGACGTGCGCATCATCGACCGCGTCATCACCCTCACCGCCCAGGGCAAGGACGCGGTCTTCAAGGACTCCAAGGAGGGCGCCATCGCCATCCGCGTCACCCGCGCGCTTGAGGAGCCCTCGACCAAGCCCGAGATCTTCACCGACGACTCCGGCAAGCCCACCGCCGTGCCCGTGCTCAACAACGACGGCGTCAACGGCGTCTACCTGAGCAGCGAGGGCAAGGTCGGCGAGAAGGAGGCCTGGAGCACCCGCGCCAAGTGGATGACCCTGTCCGGCAACGTGCGCGGCGAGGACATGGCCGTCGGCATCTTCGACCATCCGAAGAACGCGACCTTCCCCACCTACTGGCACTGCCGCGGCTACGGACTCTTCGCCGCGAACCCCTTCGGCGCGAAGGAATTCACCAAGGGCAAGACCGAGCTCAACTTCACCATCCCCGCCGGCAAGTCCGAGACCTTCCGCTTCCGCATCCTGATCAACAGCGGCAAGCTGACCGCCGCCGAGACCGAGGCCCTCTACCAGCGCTTCCTCAAGGAAGTGGAGTGAGAGCGCGGAGCGCGCTCACAGGGGGCAAGTGGGCACGGTGACACGGGGGCAAGGGATGGATTAGGGCCAGGGCTGGGGCTGGGTTAGATCCCTGCCGCCGTCCCTCGGCATGCCCTCGCATCGTTCATCATTTATCTCCCATCCTTCATCTCCCATAACTGCCCCTGTCCCTGCCCCTAATTACATGCGCTCCCTCCTCCTGTTCCTGTCCGTCTGCACCCTCGCGGCGGCCGAACGCCCCAACATCATCTACATCCTGAGCGACGACCTCGCGCAGGGCGACGTGGGCGCCTACGGGCAGAAGCTCATCCGCACGCCGAACCTCGACCGCATGGCGGCCGAGGGCACGCGCTTCACCCAGGCCTACTGCGGCACCACCGTGTGCGCTCCGAGCCGCACTTCGCTGATGACCGGACTGCACTCCGGACACTCGCCCATCCGGGCCAACCGCGAAGTCCAGCCCGAGGGTCAGAAGCCGCTGCCGGCGGAGACGCTCACCGTCGCGCAGGTCCTCAAGGGCGCGGGCTACGCGACCGGCTGCGTCGGCAAGTGGGGCATGGGGATGTTCGACACCACGGGCAGCCCGTTGAAGAAGGGCTTCGACCGTTTCTTCGGCTACAACTGCCAGCGTCACGCCCACAGCTACTTTCCGACCTACCTCTACGATCAGGACCGGCGTATCGCACTGGAGGGCAACGACGGCAAGAAGGCCGGCGCCACTTACGCGCAGAACCTGATCCAAAAGGAGGCCGAGCGCTTCATCCGCGACCACAAGGACGGGCCCTTCTTCCTCTACTACGCGATCACCCTGCCCCACGGCCGCCACGAGATCGACTCCGTCGGCGAATATGCGGACCGCCCGTGGACCGACCAGCAGAAGGCCTACGCCGCGCAGGTGAGCCGGCTCGACGCCGACGTCGGCCGGCTGCTCGCGCTGCTCCGCGAACTCGGCCTCGACGAACGCACGCTCGTCATGACCTCGGGCGACAACGGCTCGTCGTTCGCGCCGAACTCGGAGTTCGGGAAGCTTTTCCAGCAGGCCTCGAACGGCATGCGGGGCTACAAGCGCGAACTCTACGAAGGCGGTCTGCGTCAGGCCGCGCTGGCGCGTTGGCCGGGCCAGGTGCCCGCCGGCCGGGTCAGCCACGCCCCGTGGGCCTTCTGGGACTTCCTGCCGACCGCCGCCGAACTCGCCGGCGCGAAGCTGCCCGAAGGATTCCGGCCCGACGGCTTCTCGCTCGTCGGCCACCTGCGGGGCGGCGAAGCGCCCGCGCGCGAGTCGTTCTACTGGGAGCTGCACGAGGGGGCCTCGCTACAGGCCGCGCGCTGGGGCGACTGGAAGGCCGTGCGGAACGGACCGGCGAAGGCGATCGAGATCTACGACCTGGCCCAGGACCCCGGAGAGCGGACCGACCTCGCCAAGCTGAGGCCCGAGCTCGTGGCGAAGGCCGAAAGCATCTTCGCGGCTTCCCGCACCGAGCATCCGGACTGGCCGTTGCGCGGATCGCAGCCGGGCAAGAAGAAGAAGTGAGCGCGCGGAGCGCGCTCACAGGGGGCAAGGGGACACGGGGGCAAGGGGGCAGGGGATGGATTTAGCATAGGGCTAGGACTAGGGCTGGGGCTGGAGTTGGATTGATGCCGCCGTTCTCATGCGTTCGACCAGGATGGACAAACGCCCGTCGGACTCTGAAATCTCAGCGCCATGAAGACGCGACGACTCGGACGCACGGACCTCCACCTGACCACGGTCGGACTCGGCACCTGGGCCATCGGCGGCCCGGGCTGGAAGTTCGGCTGGGGGCCTCAGGACGACGCGCTCTCCGTGCGCACCATCCATGAGGCCGTCGACCTCGGCGTGAACTGGATCGACACCGCCGCCGTCTACGGACTCGGTCACTGCGAGGAGGTCCTCGGCCGCGCCCTGCGCGAGCTGAAGGGACGACGCCCGCTCATCTCGACCAAGTGCGAACGCTGCTGGGAGCCCGACGGCACCGTCGTGCCGCGCCTCAAGCGCGCGAGCGTCCTCAAGGAGATTGACGACAGCCTGCGCCGTCTGGGCGTCGACGTGATCGACCTGTATCAGATCCACTGGCCGCAGCCCGACGAGGACATCGAGGAGGGCTGGACCGCCGTGGCCGACCTCGTGAAGGCCGGCAAGGTGCGGCACGCGGGCGTCAGCAACTTCAGCGTCGCCCAGCTGAGGCGCATCCAGCCCATCCGTCCCGTGGACTTCCTGCAGCCGCCCTACAGCATGCTCGCCCGCGGCTTCGAGCAGGACCTCATGCCCTACTGCGAGGCCAACGGCATCGGTGTCATCGCTTACAGCCCCATGCAGAAGGGCCTGCTCACCGGCAAGGTGACGCGCGAATGGGCGGCCGCCCTGCCGGCGGACGACCATCGTCGCGCCGACCCGCAGTTCAGCGAACCGCTGCTCTCGAAGAACATCGCCCTGAACGAAGGCCTGAAGCGCCTCGCGAAGGGCCTCGGGACGAGCGTGGCGGAACTCGCGATCGCCTGGGTGCTGCGTCAGCCCGCCGTGACCTCGGCGATCGTGGGCGCGCGTCGGCCGGGGCAGATCGGCGGCACCGTGGGCGGAAGCGGCCTCGAGCTCACCCCGAAGACCCTGTCGGAGATCGAGACCCTGCTGAAGGCGCGCGGCTGAGACCGTCAACTTATCCGCGGCGCCGGGGTTCTTGAAGAGAAGACCCCTCATGCGCACCCTCCTCCTGCTCGCCGCCGCTCCGCTCTGCGCCCACATCCCGCCGCCCGACGCCCGCTGGAAGGCGGCCGCGCCCGGCCCGGCGCCCGTCGCGACCAAGCTGGCGATGACCTCCGCGTGGCTCGCCGCCACGCCCGGCTCAGGCCCCGCGTTCGCCCAGCCCTTCCAGGCCTTCCCGAAGAACGTCAAAGTCCGCTGGGACTCCGACTTCCTCTACATCGAGGCCACCGGCCTGCCCGACCATCCGATGATGACCGGCATCAAGTCCTGGCAGCAGCAGGTGCCGATGCCCCAGAGCTACGTGGGCGAGTCCGCCTGGCGCATCCCGCTCAAGCCCGTGCCGGCCAAGGAGCCCATGTCGGCCAAGAACCACTTCCTCCGCGGCGCCATCGCCCTGGCCGCGAACGGCATCCCCATCTTCAACGCCCTGAACAACCGGGGTGACGACGCGCTCGCGGTCGGCGAGCTGGACGACTTCGGCGGCCACTGCGGACGCGCCGACGACTACCACTATCACGTCGCCCCGCTGCACCTCGAGAAGCAGGTCGGCAAGGGCAAGCCTCTGGCCATGGCCCTGGACGGCTATCCGATCTACGGACTCACCGAACCCGACGGCTCCGCGCCCACCGGCCTGGACGCGTTCAACGGCCACGAGAGCAAGGCGCTCGGCTACCATTACCACGCCTCCAAGAAGTATCCTTACATCAACGGCGGCTTCCACGGCGAAGTGAAGGAGATCGAGGGACAGGTCGATCCGCAGCCCTCCGCGAGGAAGGTGCGCCAGGCCGACGAATACTTCCAGGAGAAGGCGATCCCCGGGGCGCTCATCAAGTCCTTCACCGTCGACGCGGCCGGCCGCAACCACGCGCTCACCTACACCCTCAACGGCCGGCCCGCGGCCGTGAAATACGCGCCGAACGCCGACGGCAGCTGGACCTTCAACTACGAGAACCCTGACGGCACCAAGGCCACCGTCACCTACTCGGGCCGCAACCGCGGCCCCGGAGGCAAGGGCGGCAAAGGTGACAAGAAAGGCGGCAAGAAGGGCGGCGAGGGCAAGCGTCCTCCGCCCGGCGAAGGCGAGGACGGCAAGGAGGACCTCGCGGCGTCGGCGGACGAGGACGCCGGCGAACAGTCGGCGCCTCCGCCCGGCGAAGGCAAGGGCGGCAAGGGCGGGAAGAAAGGCGGCAAGGGCAAGTCGGGGCCCGGCGCCGGCCTCGTCAAGCCCACCATGGCCGACACCGTGAAGCTCAACGTCTACGCCGACAACTGGTTCGTGCTCTACATCAACGGCAAGCTCGTGGCGACCGACCCCATCGACTTCCTTCCGCACAACGTGGTGAGCGTCGACGTCCTGCCCGAATACCCGATGACCATCGCGGTGATGGCCAAGGACAACGCCAACGCCGTGACCGGCATGGAATACGGCGACAACATCGGCGACGGCGGCTTCATCCTGAAGTTCTCCGACGGCACCGTGACGGACGCGACCTGGAAGGCACGCAGCTTCTCGCGCGGCCCGCTCAACGGGGACAAGGCCAGCCCGAAGGTCGAACACGACCCGATTCCGGCGAACTGGTTCGCCAAGGACTTCGACGACCGTTCCTGGGCCGCGGCCTCGGTCTTCACCGAGGAGGACGTCGGGCCGAAGGAGCCCTTCTACCAGGCCGACTTCAAGGGGGCGAAGTGGATCTGGTCCAAGGACCTGGGCCTCGACAACACCGTCATCTTCCGCGCGCACGTCGACAAGCCCGGCTTCAAGGCCCGTTGGACGACCAAGCCCGAGATCGACATCAGCGGCGCGCCGCTGAAGTGAGCGCGGCCTTGTCCGCTTGCGGACGGGCGCGGAGGCGCCCAGCATGGGCGGCATGAACCCCGTCGCCCTGCCCGTCCTCCTCGTCGCTGCGCTCCTCGCCGCCCCGTTGCGGGCCGAGACGAAGAACCCGCCCGCCAAGAAGGAGGCCAAGACCACCGCCGTGAAGCGGGCGGACAAGAAGGCGAACCCCGCGATGGATCCCGTCAAGGACGTCGCCGGCCTGCCGCGCGTGCTGCTGATCGGCGACTCGATCTCCATCGGCTACACCCTCCCGGTCCGCAAGGCGCTCGAGGGCAAGGCCAACGTGCACCGCATCCCGACCAACGGAGGACCCACCAAGAACGGCACCGCCAACCTCGCCAAGTGGCTGGGCGAGTCGAAGTGGGACGTCATCCACTTCAACTTCGGGCTGCACGACCTCCGTCACATGGAGGACGGCAAACGTCAGGTCGAACCGGCCGACTATGAGGCCAACCTCCGCGTCATCGTCGCGGCCATCAAGAAGACCGGCGCCAAGGTGATCTTCGCGACCACCACGCCCGTGCCGGAAGGCAAGCTGAACCCGCAGCGCACCTTCGGTGACGTCGCCATCTACAACGGCATCGCGCGCAAGGTCATGGAGGAGAACGGCGTCGCCGTGAATGACCTCAACGCCGCCATCACTCCGACTCTCGCCCAGCACCAGAACAAGGCGGACGTCCACTTCAACCAGGCCGGATCCGAAGCCCTGGGTCAGACCGTCGCCAAGGCCGTGCTCGGCGCGCTGGGCAAGTGAGCCAGGCAGGGACGTAGTCAGTTGATCCGTTGAACGGTTGGCCGTAGGAGTACCATAACTAGAGGCCCAGAGGCTCGGAGGCTCAGAGGCCCAGAGGCTCGGAGGATCAGAAGGATGATTGAACGTTTGCCCGGAGGGAGAGGATCTCCCCTTGTCACCGTGTCACCGCGCCCACTTGCCCCCTCAGCCAGGCGGCCAGCAACAATCCCCTTGGCATTGGGGACTAAAACGCACAGTAAGAACCAATCCCCAGATGACCATGCCGCGAGCATGGCCTCCCATCTTTACCCTGACAACAAACCCATGCGCAAACTGCTCTCCACCCTGCTGGCCCTGACCTTCTCCACGGTCCTGCCGGCCCAGACCCTCCAGCTGCAGAAGGGCGACCACATCGCCTTCGTGGGCGGAGGCCTGGCCGACCGCCAGCAGCACCACGGCCACTTCGAGGCCCTCATCCATCAGGCCCATCCCGAGCACCAGCTCGTGATCCGCAACCTCGGCTTCTCCGGGGACGAGCTGGGCGTGCCGGCGCACCGTTCGGACGAAGTGCCGCCCCTGGAGTACTTCCTCGACATGAAGCCCGGCCAGCTGACCACCAAGGCCGGCAGGACTGACGTCACCTACCACGCCGGAACCCACTTCCACGCCAACGTCATCTTCGCCTACTGGGGCTTCAACGAGTCCTTCAAGGGCGCCGAAGGCCTGGACGCCTTCCGCTCGAACCTCGCCGCCTGGCTGAAGAAGCACGGCGAAGCCGACTACGGCCAGGGCAAGCCCCGCATCGTGCTCTTCTCCCCCATCGCCAACGAGGACATGAAGTCCCGCTTCTTCGATCCCAAGGTGACCGCCCGTAACAACGTCAACCTCGCCCTGTACGTCAAGGCCATGGCCGAGGTGGCCAAGTCGGCCGGCGTCCAGTTCGTCGACCTCTTCACCCCCTCGCAGCAGCTCTTCGCGAAATCGTCCGTCCGCCTCACCGTCAACGGCATCCACGTCAACGCCGAGGGTGACCGCGCCCTCGCGCCCCTGCAGTTCGTCGGCACCTTCGGCCGCAAGGCCTCGGAAGTGGACGAGAAGGTCCGCGCCGCCGTGAACGACAAGTCGACCGAATGGCACCACCGCTACCGCACCGTCGACCAGTTCAACATCTACGGCCAGCGCTCCCGCATCAAGTATGAGGGCGTCGACAACGCGACCGTCATCGGCCGCGAGCTCCAGAACCGCGACATCAAGACCGCCAACCGCGACAAGGCCGTCTGGGCCGCCGCCCAGGGCAAGGTCTACGTGGTGAGCGACGACAACCTGCTGGGCGACGTCCCCGTGCCGCCGAACCGGAAGGAGCCCGTCCCCTACCTGCCCGGAGCCGAGACCCTGCAGCACCTCGGCTCTCCCGAGGGCACCAAGGTCGAGTTCATCGCCGACGAGAGGAACGTGCCCGACTTGATCAACCCGGTGCAGATGAACTTCGACAACAAGGGCCGCCTCTGGATCGCCTGCTGGCCCAACTACCCCGAGACCAACCCCAAGACCAAGGTCTTCGACAAGCTCCTCGTCCTCGACCTCGACCCCGCGACCGGCAAGGTCGTGAAGTCCTCCGTCTTCCTCGACGGACTGAACTGCCCCACCGGCTTCCAGTTCTACAAGGACGGCGTCATCCTCATCCAGTCCCCTGACATCTGGTTCGTCCGCGACACCGACGGCGACGGCAAGGCCGACTGGAAGGAGCGTCTGCTCACCGGCATGGACGCCGCCGACTCGCACCACGAGACCAACTCCATCTGCTACGAACCGGGAGGCGCGATCTACCTCTCCGACGGCGTCTTCCACCGCTCGCAGGTCGAGACCGCCGAAGGCGTGATGCGCAACGTCAACGGCGCCATCTACCGCTTCGAGCCGCAGACCGGGAAGCTCTACCGCCACGCCCCGTACGGCTTCGCCAATCCGCACGGCCGCGTCTTCGACTACTGGGGCAACGACCTGATCACCGACGCCACCGGCAACGCCAACTACTTCGGACCCGGCTTCACCGGCCACCTCGACAGCGGCGCGCACCCGGGCTACTTCCAGTTCTGGAACCGCCCCTCCCGGCCCTGCCCCGGCACCACCATCCTGAGCAGCCGCCACTTCCCCGACGACTGGCAGGGCGACTTCCTCAACGCGAACGTCATCACCTACCAGGGCGTCTTCCGCGCCAAGCTGGAGGAGGACGGCGCCGGCATCAAGGGCACCACGCTCGAGCCCGGCTTCCTCTACGCCAAGGACATCAAGACCCACCCGAACTTCCGTCCCTCCGGCATGGCCGTCGCGCCGGACGGCTCGGTCTACGTCATGGACTGGTCGCAGATGCTCATCGGCCACCTCCAGCACCACCTGCGCGACCCGAACCGCGACCACCAGCACGGACGGCTCTACCGCGTGACCTACCCCTCGCGCCCCCTGCTCAAGCCGAAGAAGATCGACGGCGAGCCGATCGAGGCCCTGCTGGAGCTGCTGAAGGAGCACGAGGACAACGTGCGCCAGCGCGCGAAGGTCGAACTCCACAAGCATGACTCCTACAAGGTCATCGCCGCCGTCCAGAAGTGGGTGAAGCAGTTCGACCCGGCCAAGCCCGAGGACGCCCACCACATCCTCGAGGCCCTCTGGGTCCACCAGTGGCACGACGCCGTGAACCTCGACCTCATCCGCACCCTGCTGAAGTCCCCGGCCCACCAGGCCCGCGCCCAGGCCCTGCGCGTCGTCTGCTACCAGCGCGACCGCATCCCCGGAGCCCTCGCCTTCGCCGCCGCCGCCGCCGAGGATCCGCACCCCCGCGTGCGTCTCGAGGCCGCGCGCACGCTCAGCTTCTTCAAGGGGGCGGACGTGAAGCCCGCGCTCGAGGCCGCCATGAAGCTCAAGGACGACAAGGACCGCTTCATCAACTACTGCCTGCGCCAGACCGTGAAGCAGCTCACCTCCCTGCCCGAAGGCAAGGGCCTCGTCGACCCCAAGGCCCTCGTGCCGCCGAAGGAGGTCTCCTACGGACCGAGCGACCGCAAGCTCTCCCAGGCCGACAAGAAGCTCTACGAACTCGGCAAGGAAGTGTACTTCCGCGAGGCCCACTGCGTGACCTGCCACCAGCCCGACGGCAAGGGAGCCGACGTGCCCGGCAAGCCCGGCGTGGGAGCCTACCCCTCGCTCGTGAAGAGCAACTGGCTGGAGGGCGACCCCGACCGCGTCATCAAGATCGTGCTCAACGGGCTCTACGGTCCGATGCAGCACGACGGACGCACCTTCGGCGACATGGCCGCGGGACAGCCCGTCATGACCGGCCTCGGCCAGCTGCTCAAGGACGAGGAAGTCGCGGCCGTGATCACCTACGTCCGCCAGTCGTGGGGCAACAACCTGCCGCCCGTGAAGGCGGCCGACGTGAAGCGCGTGCGTCAGGCCACCAAGTCCAAGACCGACATGTACGTGGCCGAGGAAGTGCTGAAGGCGCATCCGCTGCCCGCTCCCGCCGCCAAGGGCAAGAAGAAGTGAATCCCGCCTGAAGGCCGGACCGGGCGCGTCGCGAGGCGCGCCCTTTCTTTTTATTCACATCGCGGCGGATGACACGACGTCCGCTTGCGCGACGCGCCGGACGGGGCAGGATGGAAGCAGATGAGACCCGCACTCTGGCAGGCCGTCGCCGAAAGGCTCAAGGCCCTCCGCCCCTCCGCCCGGCTCGTGGCGACCGACCATTTCAACGCGCGCGTGAGCCTGCCCGGCTCGACCGCGCGACTCCGCCTCTTCTACCAGCCCCGCGAAGGCGAAGTGCCGGGCGAGGCGCGCGTCTGGCTGACCTTCGACGGCACCCGCGAACTCGACACCGTGGCCCAGTACATCGAGGAGCAGGAACGTCTGGCCAAGAGCGCGCCCCATCCCCTGCACTTCAGCCAGAGCATCCCCAAGGACGACCCCGGCGGCGTCGGCGACGCCACGTTGGGCTTCCAGACCGGGGTGGTGTCCTGGCACGGGGATGAGATGATCGCCCGTTTCGCCGGTTACTATGCGGAGGGGGTCGACGCCCTCCTGCGGGTGCATTCCGAACTCACCCGCAAGGCGGGCTGAGAGGCCTCCGGGCGGGGTTAATCCTTCCCTTTTGGGCAGGGAGGGGCTTTAAATCGCCCCTTCCCGGCCCGTCCATGACCTCCGCCCAAGTACGCCAGTCGTTCCTGGACTTCTTTAAGTCCAAGCAGCACGCCATCGTGCCGTCGTCGAGCCTGATGCCGGACTCGCCGAACCTGCTGTTCACGAACGCCGGCATGAACCAGTTCGTGCCGATCTTCCTCGGGCAGACCAAGTGCCCCTACTCCCCCGGCCGGGCGGCCGACACCCAGAAGTGCATCCGCGCGGGCGGCAAGCACAACGACCTCGAGGACGTGGGCCTGGACACCTACCACCACACGTTCTTCGAGATGCTGGGCAACTGGTCGTTCGGCGACTACTTCAAGCGCGAGGCCATCGACTACGCCTGGGAGCTGGTGACCGAGGTCTGGAAGTTCCCGAAGCACCGCCTCTACGCCACCGTCTACAAGCCCGACAAGTCCAAGGGCGATCCGTCCGAGTTCGACCAGGAGGCCTGGGACGTCTGGGCCGAGAAGTTCCGCGCCGCCGGACTCGACCCCGCCGTGCACATCGTCAACGGCAACAAGAAGGACAACTTCTGGATGATGGGCGAGACCGGCCCCTGCGGCCCCTGCACCGAGCTGCACGTGGACCTCACGCCCGCCGGCGACACCAAGGGCGCGCTCGTGAACGGCAGCGACGCCCGCTGCATGGAGATCTGGAACCTGGTCTTCATCCAGTTCAACGCCAACCCGGACGGCACCTTCAGCCCCCTGCCCGCCCGTCACGTGGACACCGGCATGGGCTTCGAGCGCGTCTCGGGGATCATGCAGTGCACCAAGGGCTTCAAGGACTTCTCCGGCGTCATCTCCAACTATGAGAGCGACGTCTTCACGCCCCTCTTCCGCCGCCTGGAGGAGCTCTCGGGCAAGCGCTACGGCTCCACCCTGCCCGCTCCCGGCACCACGGGCGCGACGCAGCAGGAGAAGGACGACGTGGCCTTCCGCGTCATCGCCGACCACATCCGCACGCTGTCCTTCGCCATCGCCGACGGCATCCAGCCCGGCAACTCCGACCGCAACTACGTCCTGCGCCGCATCCTGCGCCGCGCGGTGCGCTACGGACGCACGCTGGGCCTGAAGAACGGCTTCTTCCACCAGCTGGTCGGCGTGCTCGCCGAGACCATGGGCGACGTCTTCCCGGAGATCCGCGCGCGCCGCGCCGTCGTGGCCGAGGTGATCCGCCTCGAGGAGGAGTCCTTCAACCGCACGCTCGACAAGGGCATCGCGCTCTTCGAGGAGGAGGCCGCCAAGCTGAAGGCCGGCGGCGCCATCCCGGGCGCCGTCGCCTTCCGGCTTTATGACGAGCAGGGCTTCCCGCTCGACCTGACCCAGCTCATGGCCCGCGAACGCGGCCTGACGGTCGACGTGCCCGGCTTCGAGAAGCTCATGGAGGAGCAGCGCGCCCGCGCCCGCGCCGCCCAGAAGAAGGAGGTCATCACGCTTTCCGACGTCGGCTCGGAGCATCCGACCGCGTTCACGGGCTACGACGCCCTCGCCGCCGCGGCCAAGGTCGTCCAGGTCGCCAGGATCAAGGACCGCACCGCCGTCATCGTGGACCGCTCCCCGTGCTACGCGGAGATGGGCGGCCAGGTGGGCGACACCGCGGTGATCACGCAGGGCGGCCGCCAGTGGCGCGTCACCGACACCCAGAAGTCCGGCCAGACCTGGCTGCATTTCCTCGACGGCGAGGAGGCGCCGGAAAAGGGCGCGACGGTCGAGGTGGCCGTGGACCGCGCCCGTCGCGACGCCATCCAGCGCCACCACACGGTCACGCACGTCCTGCACTGGGCGCTGCACGAGGTCGTCTCCAAGGAGGCCTCGCAGAAGGGCTCCGCGGTCGACCCCGCCAAGCTGACCTTCGACTTCAACGGACAGGCGCTGACGCCCGGCCAGGTGGCGGACGTGGAGCGTCTGGTGAACGAACGCGTGCTCGCCGACGAGCCGGTCTCCTGGACGGAAGTCCCCTACGCCTCCGTCAAGGGCCGCCCGGACGTCATGCAGTTCTTCGGCGACAAATACGGCGAGTCCGTGCGCGTGGTGCAGGTCGGCGGCAAGGCCGGCTCGCTCGACGGCTGGTCGATGGAGCTGTGCGCCGGCACGCACGTGCGGCGCACGGGCGAGATCGGGCTCTTCCGGATCACGGGCGAGAACGCCATCGCCGCGGGCGTGCGCCGCATCGAGGCGCTCGCGGGTCTGGCCGCGTATGAGCGGGCCCGCGCCGACGCCGAGCTGCTGAAGTCCCTGGCCGCCGCGACGAACACGCCGGTCAACGACCTGCTCAAGCGCCTGGAACAGGTCATGGAGCAGTCGGCCGCGCTGGAGAAGCGCCTGAAGTCCTACCGGGACCGCGAAGCCTCGCAGCTGGCGGACTCGCTCGCCGCGAAGGCGGTCGAACGCGGCGGTTTGAAGTACGTCATCGCGCAGGCCCCCGGCCTGGAGTCGCCCAACGAGCTGCGTGACCTCGGAGCCAAAGTCGCCGGCAAGGTCGGACCGGCCGCCGTGGTCGTGCTTGCGGCCGCCTTCGGCGACAAGGCCTCCCTGGTCGCCAACTGCGGAGCCGACGCGATCAAGGCCGGCAAGTCCGCCGGCAAGATCGTCTCCGAAGCCTGCGCCCGGATGGGCGGCAAGGGCGGTGGCAAGCCCGACGCGGCCATGGGCGGCGGCACCGACGTCACGAAGCTCAACGAGGCCCTGGACGCCGCTGGAAAGGCCTGAAAAGGGCCCGCAACGGCCTGCCTTGGCCTTGCCCTCCCGGGCCCGGCCCGCAAGACTGACCCAATGGCCATCCGCCGTCTGGCACTCGTCGTCAACCGCTCCAAGTCCGGAGCGGAGCAGATCGTGCAGGCCGTGCGGTCGGCCGCCCAGGCCGCCGGCGTGACCCTCGAGGTCGCCGACGGCTGGCCGGTCGACCGGAAGGTGCTGCGCGGCGCCGACGCCTGCGTGGTGGTCGGCGGCGACGGCACTTTCCTGGGCGTGGCCGAAGCCGCCGCGCTCGAAGGCGTGCCGCTGTTCGGCATCAACCGCGGCAAGCTCGGCTTCCTTGCCGCCTATCCCGGAGAGGACGTGGCCGCGACGGTCCGCTCCGTGCTGGCGGGAGACTGCCGCAAGGAGGAACGCGCGCTGCTCGAGGTGCGTTTCGCCGACGGCTCCTTCGCCCTGGCCCTCAATGACGTGGTCCTCAAGACCCGCGAGGCCTTCCGCATGGGACGGTTCTCGGTGCGCGCCGACGGCGCCCCCGTGAACGAGTATCGCGCCGACGGCCTGATCCTGGCCACGCCGACGGGGACCTCCGCCTACAGCCTGGCCGCCGGCGGACCGCTGGTCGATCCCGCCGCCTCCGTGATCGCCCTCACGCCCATCTGCCCCCACACGATGTCGAACCGCTCCGTGGTCTTCGACGGAGAGGCGGAACTCGAGGTGCGCAGCGAGGACGTCGGCCAGCTCGGCGTTTCCGTCGACGGCCGCCCCACCCTCGACGCCGTCGGGCGCCTGCCCCTGATCGTGCGCACCGCCAAGGTGCGGCTCGGACTGCTGCGTCCCAAGGACCTGTCCCATTTCGACGTCCTCCGAAGCAAGCTGAAGTGGAGCTGAGTCGGAGCGAAGCTGCGACTCAGCTCCACAGGGACAGGGCTAGGGCCAGAGGCAGGGCTGGCAAACGGACAGAAGAGGTCCGGAGGCGCAGAGAACTGATGCCCGGCCGACTCGGTGCCTTGGGCGGGACGGCCGTTGCCATGGCCGCCGTTAGCATTTGCACGCGCCCCGCCAGGCTCGGTCACCGACCCTCCTTTCTCTTGCCCTCGCACTCGTTGGCCCCTTCATCGGCTGACCGATGCTGACCATCGCCAACGTGTCGAAGTCCTACGGCCCCCGGACGCTGTTCTCGGAGGTGTCGCTGAACATCGCGCGCACGGACCGGCTCGGGCTGGTCGGCGCCAACGGCGCGGGCAAGTCGACGCTCTTCAACATCATCCTGGGGAAGGACCAGCCCGACGAGGGCCTCATCGAGTGGGAGCGCGGCGCGGACTTCGGCTTCCTGCCCCAGGAGAGCGCGCCGGTGGGCGACGAGACCATCCTGCAGATCGCGACCAGCGGCGGGAAGCTCGAGCCGGAGAACGACGACGACTGGGACATCGACTACACGCTCGAACCGCGGGCGAAGAAGATCCTCGCCGGCCTCGGCTTCCGCGAGAGCGACCACGACAAGCTCGCCAAGACGTTCTCCGGCGGCTGGGTCATGCGCGCGCACCTAGCGCGCCTGCTCGTGAGCGAGCCCACCCTGCTCCTGCTGGACGAACCGACCAACCACCTCGACCTCGAGGCCCTGCTGTGGTTCCAGGACTACCTCACACGCTACCCCGGCGGCCTCGTGGTCATCTCCCACGACCGCGCGTTCCTCAACGCCCTCTGCACCGGCATGATCGAGCTGCGCGGCCAGCGCCTGCACGAATACACGGGCAACTACGACGACTTCCTCGTCGAACGGGAGGCCCGCAAGGAGCGCCAGCAGGCGCTCTTCAAGAACCAGCAGCGCGAGATCGCGCACCTGCAGACCTTCGTGGACCGCTTCGGCGCCAAGGCGTCGATGGCCTCGCGGGCCAAGTCCAAGGAGAAGCAGATCGCCCGCCTCGAGGAGGTGGCGATCGACGAGCCCGAGGACGACCTGAAGAAGATCCAGTTCCGCTTCCCCCAGCCCCCGCGCTCCGGACTCAAGGTCATGAAGCTCGAGGGCGTCCGGCAGGCCTACGGCGACCACGTGGTCTACCAGGACCTCTGCTACGAGTGCGAACGCGGGCAGCGCACGGTGCTGGTGGGGCCCAACGGCGCCGGCAAGTCGACCCTGCTCAAGATCCTCGCCGGCGTGGTGCCGATCAACGGCGGCCTCCGCGAGGAGGGCGGCAACATCATCACCGGCTACTTCTCCCAGAACCGCGTCGACAACCTCAACCCGAAGCTGACGGTGCTGGAGAACGTGATGGAGCTCCGGACCAACGAGAACGGCCTCACGGAGCAGCAGGCGCGGGGGATGCTCGGGGCCTTCCTCTTCCGCAAGGACGACGTGCACAAGAAGGTCGCGGTGCTCTCGGGCGGCGAGAAGTCGCGTCTCGCGCTGGTGAAGCTGCTGGTGAATCCGCCGAACTTCCTGCTGATGGACGAGCCCACGACGCACCTCGACATCTCCTCCATCGACGCGCTCATCACCGCCCTGCAGGGCTACGAGGGCACGCTGCTCTTCGTCAGCCACGACGTGCACTTCATCCGTCAGGTCGCCAGGACCGTCCTGCACGTGCACTCCGGCCGGCTGACGCCCTACGCCGGCGACTACGGCTACTACCTCGAGAAATCCAAGGCGGGCAACGAGCGCGCCGCCCTGACCGCCGGCTTCACGGACGCCCGTCCGAAGCAGGCCGAGGCGCCCAAAGCCGAGAAGCCCAGGCCCGCGGCGAAACCTTCCGCCTCCGATCTGCGCAAGCTGAAGAACGAAGTGGCGAAGACGGAGCAGCAGATCGCCGAACTCGAGGCCCGGCAGGCCGCCCTCACGGCCGAACTCTCCGACCCGGCCACCTATTCGCAGGGCGCCAAAGTGCAGCAGCTGAACGCCGAACTCAAAGCCGTCGCAGAATCCCTGCAGGCGGCGACCACGGTCTGGGAACAGGCCGCGCAGAGGCTGAGCGAGGCAGAGGGAGCTTAATAGGGACAGGGCTAGGGCCAGGGCTAGGGCCAGGGCCAGGGACAGGGACAGGTATCGGCCTGAATCCGTCGTGGGGAAAAGGAACTCGTGCATCCTTTCCTAGCCCTAGCCCTGTCCCTGGCCCTGTCCCTGTCTCATATGCCGTTCCTTCTGGCTCTCGGGGAACCCATCCCCTACATACCTGTCCTCATCTGACCCCATGACCACCCTGCCCCGCACCCTCCGCGTCCTCATCGCCCTGCTCGCGGCCGCCGCCAGCTCCCAAGCCCACACCGCCGGCGAAGAGATGTCGAAGGCCGCCAACGCGTTCCTCGGCTCGCTGAAGCCCGAGCAGAAGGCGAAGGCGACCTTCAAGTTCGATGACGCCGAGCGCACCAACTGGATCTTCGTGCCCGCCGAGCGCAAGGGACTTCCCCTCAAGGAGATGAATCCGGGGCAGCGCCACTTCGCCCAGGCCCTGCTCTCCGTGGCCCTCAGCGGACGCGGCCACATGAAGGCCGAGTCCATCATGGCCCTCGAGCACCTGCTGTTCGAGCTCGAGAAAGGCTCCGGCCCCAAGCGCGACGCCGAAAACTACCTCGTCTCGATCTTCGGCGCCCCTGACGCCAAGGGCACCTGGGGCTTCCGCTGGGAAGGCCACCACCTCTCGCTCAACTTCACCCTCGTCGACGGCGAGCTCGTGAGCTCGACGCCCTCGTTCTTCGCCAGCAACCCCGGGAAGATCAAGGAAGGCCAGCCCGGCCCGGTCGGCTTCGAGCTGCTGGAGCACGAGGACGACCTCGGACGCCAGCTCGCCAAGTCGCTGACGGAAGAGCAGCGCAAGAAGGGCTTCCTCAACAAGGACCCCTTCAAGGACATCGTCACCGGCAACAAGCAGAAGGCCGACGGCCTCATCAAGCACCGTGGGATCCCCTCCACGGAGCTGACGCTCGAGCAGCGCCAGACCCTCGCGAAGATCATCTTTGAATACGTCAGCCGCACCCGACCCGACTTCGCCGTGCGCGAGCTCCAGGCCATCGACGCGGTTAAGGATCAGATCGTCTTCGCCTGGAACGGCGGCCTCGAAGTCGGCGAGCCGCACTACTACAGCATCCAGGGACCGACGTTCCTCTTCGAACTCGCCAACTTCCAGGGCGGCGCGAACCACGTGCACGCCTCCTGGCGCGACCTGAAGAAGGATTTCGCCTACGATCCGCTGCGCGAGCACGCCAAGGAGCACGCGGCCGGAAAGTGAGCCGGTGAAACGAAAGAACCCCGGGCGACCGGGGTTCTTTGTTTCAAGGGACAGGGGCAGGGACAGGGGCAGGAAACACAAAAGATGCTCAGTGGATCGGAGGCACGGAGGCCTAGTATTTGGACCCCGATCAACCACCGATCATGCCGAGCATCTCTCATTTCTAACCCTAACCCCCGCCCCTGTCCCTAGCCCTGCCCCTTCCTAGCCCCAGCCCTGTCCCTGCCCCTGTCCCTAGCCCTAGCCCTGTGCCCAATACACCCTACCTCCCCATCTTCTTCCAAGCGGCCATGGTTTCGGCGAGAAGGGGCTCCGGCTCCATCTTGATGCCGTAGCCCTGGAAACCGAAAGGTCCGCGATACCCGGCGGCGCGCACGCTCGCGACGAAAGCGCCGACGTCATAAGTGCCGCGGCCGAGGGGCTGGATGAGACGGTCCCAGCCCATCTTCGCGGTGTCACCGGCGTCGGCGCCGTTGATGGTCACGAACTCGAGCCTTGGGCCGGCCCGGCGGATGAGGGGCAGCGGATCGGCCTGCCCGCCTTCGACCTTGAGCCAGTGGCAAAGGTTGAAAGTGACCGTCAACCGAGGGTCATGGACGCGCTCGACGGCGCGCAGGCAGGTCTCAAAGCGGTCGCCCCAGAAATTCGCGTGCGGATAGAGCGAGACGCGCACCTTGCGAGGTCCGGCATACGCAAGGAGCCGGCGCAGCGTCGCATCGACCGCGGCCTCGCGCTCCTGCTCCGCCGGCCGGGCGGCGGAAGCGTCGCCCAGCTCGACCTTCTGGATCGCAAGCCAGAGCACGGCGTCCAGGCCGGCCAGATCATCGACCGCCCGCACCAAGTCGGAAGGCAGCGCGTCCGTCCGCGCGTCGATGCGTGTCACATGGTAGGCGTTGAGGAACCTCAGCCCCTTGGTCCGCAACGCCTCGGCATGGACGCGCGCGGTCGACGGACGGCCGCCCAGACCGGAATAGCCCAAACGGGCGAGGAGCTCCGTGTTCTCCGGCGGCGCAAGGCGAGCCGCCGTGTCCATGGCGAAGAACTCGGGCGTTCCTGATTCCGGAGCCGCACAGGCCGGCAGGAGCCCGGCCAAGAGAAGGAGGGAAAGAAGTCTCATGGGCGAATCGTGACGCCCCGCTCAAGCAGCAGGCCGACGAAGGCTGAGGCGTCCGGCGGAGTGATGATGAAGCTGCGGAAAAGCCCGGTCCGTCGTCTCAGCCTGACCACTCTGGAGGGGCGGAGGGAGACCGCGTAGTGCTCATTCCAGAAGTCCCAGTGTCGGTCCGCCCATTCGATGTCGGAAAGCGCGACGCGACGGATCGTGCGCCCGAACATGAGCACCCGGACGTGCGTGCCGTCCACCGCGAAGGACATCCCGGCGCTGACCGCCCAGGCGAGCAGGCAGGCCGCGATCACGGCCAGAATCAGGGGCGCCAGATGGACGAGGAGCTCCACGCGGGCATCAAATCCGCCCATTTGGACGCTGGCAACACCGGCAAGGGCATCCTCGCCTTGCCCCGGCGGAAGCTTGCGGTTGGATGGAGGGACATGGCCAAGGCCTTCCGACCCGCCAATACCAACGCCCTCTGGGCGGACGTGGGCGTGCGGAAGCTCATGCGCCTCGGCCTGACGCACGTGGTGATCTCGCCCGGTTCGCGGTCGACCCCGATGGCCCACGCCTTCGCCGAAGCCGCCGGCCTCCATGTGACGGTCGCCCTCGACGAGCGTTCGGCCGGCTTCATCGCCCTCGGCATCGCCAAGGCCACCCGCCGTCCCGCCGCCCTGCTCTGCACCTCCGGCACCGCCGCCGCCAATTACCTGCCCGCGGTCGTCGAGGCACGTCTCTCGGCCACCCCTCTGCTCGTCCTGACCGCTGACCGTCCGCCCGAACTCCGCGAATGTCATTCCGGACAGACCATCGCCCAGAACGGACTCTTCGGCTCCTACCCCGTCTGGTCAGCCGAAGCCGCCGTGCCTGGCGCCGACCTCACCCTGCTACGCCACTGGCGTCAGCTGCTGGTCGACGCCTGGCAGCGCTCGCAAGGCCCTCTGGCCGGCCCGGTGCACCTCAATCTGCCCTTCCGCGACCCTCTGCCGCCCTCCGAGCCGGAAAAGGGTTTCAAGGTTCCGAAGGGCTTTGATCCCGACAGCTTCACCGCCGGCACCTCCTTCAAGATCGGGCCCGGGGGGCTGGCCGATCCTCAGACATTGGCCGGGTTTCTTCCCGCACTGACCGTCCGCGGCGTCATCGTGGTCGGTCCGCACGCCTTCGAGGACCGCGAGGACGGCGCCACCGCGCTGCGCCAGCTCTCCCACCTCACCGGCTGGCCGATCCTCGCCGACGGCGCCGGCACGTTGCGCGGCGACCTCGCGGGGGACGCTTCGCTTGTCTCGGCTTACGACTTCATCCTTCGCGACGCCAAGTCAGCTCGCGCCCTGAGACCGGATTTCGCCCTGTTCGTCGGACCCTTGCCGACCAGCAAGGTCCTGCGGGCGTGGCTGAAGGAGACCGACCTCCACACGATGCAGATCGGCCGACCCGGCGAGAACGTCGACCCGACCCATTCGCGCGGAAGCCGCCTTGATGCTCGGCTGACCGCTTCGACGGCCAAGATAGTCCGACGCTCCACCGCCTACGGCAAGGCCTGGCAAAAGGCCCAGCAGTCCGCGACGAAGAAGCTCTCGCGCATCATCGACGTCGACTGGCCCTTCGAAGGACGCATGGTCGCGGCGCTCGAAGAGGCCCTCGGCCCCGATGACCGCCTCTTCGTCGGCAGCAGCATGCCGATCCGCGACCTCGAGTGGTTCTACCATCCCTCCGGTCCCGGCCCGGAAGTCCTCTGCAACCGCGGCGCCAACGGCATCGACGGCACCGTCTCGACCGCGCTGGGCGCCTCGCTCGACGGCAGGCGCACC